>JAJZNX010000097.1 GCA_021852275.1 Planctomycetota bacterium
CGATGAATTGAACCACACGCTCACGCGCGTATTCCATGATATGCAATCCACACCGGAGATAATCCGCCCCTACCTTCATCCATTTTTGTGACCACATCATGTCCCTTTAATTAAACGCTAATGTATAGCAGGCGGGACATGGGTGCGGATAACGGGGGCGCGGGCTGGGGTCCGCGAGACGGGAGTTTGACGGTTAATGGTGGAGAAGTGCGGCCACGCGGATGACTAAGAAAATAGCCAGTGCCAATACGGCCAGCCCCACGAAAAGGCTTCGCCGGTGCCGGGCAGCTTTCTCAGCCCGCCACCGCGTATCGAGTGCGTTCCACCGATTCTGGATGGATTCCATAGATTCGCCGGTCAGAATCGACTCCACTGCGCCCGCGGTCAGCAGCAATTTTTCTTCCAACAGCGCCTTTTGCCTGCGAGTAAGTGAGCCGGATCGGTAGCGAAAGGCAGTTTGCCGGCGAGGCCAGGCCGATGCAGCAACCATCACCCGGCCACGATCAAAGCTCAGCAGGATGCGAAGCGGTCCGGTGCCGGTTCTGGCCGGCGGCGCATCCGGGAATATAAATTCCCGGCAGGCTTCGGCCGGCAGACTTTTTCCGGCGATGGGCGCGACTTTGCTAAAACCAAGTGCGTAGAGCATCTGGGTGATGATCTCCAGGGCTTCCGGTGCATCGAGTGTTGTAACAAAGCTATGTTCCACCAGCATGGGTTATCCTCTAGAAATGGATGATCAAAATACACAAAAGATTATAGGTAAAATGCAGTAACATGCCGGGAAGCATAGACCCGGTACGTACACGCAGATATCCCAGAACCAGGCCCAGCAGAAACAGGTAAGGAAACGCCGCCACAGTCAGATGCAAGGTCATGAACAGCAAAGCGCTGACGATAACGGCGTCGCGGGGCGAAAGCGTTGATTGCAATGACGGCAAGATAATTCCACGAAAACCGAGTTCCTCAAAGACGGCCGGTTGAACGCAGTTGGCCAGAATGATTGTGGTCCAGCCGAACCCGGCAGCCAGAAAAGGCCTGACCATGTGCAGTTCACGCACTCCTAGAAAGCGATGTTCCAGCGCCAGCATTCCCGAGGCTATCAAAAACATGGTCAATGCCGCGCCAATGGCCGCAAAGAACCACGCGATGTTCACCCGCCGGGTCAGGCCAGCCAGCACTGTGCGGTACGTGGCCAGCGCGAAAAGGGAAATAATAACAGCGTCGGCAATTTCTAACCTGATAATATCGGAGGCTTCGCCAGCCCGGGTTACTCCGATGATCAAGGTAATTCCGCTGGCGGCCAGCAGCATAAAATAAAGGGCCAAGGCCGTGGTCATGTGCGATCGATCTTGAGCTTTAGATGCCGATGGCGAGGGTGCCGAAACACTCTGGCAAGTCGGGCAGCAAAGCCAAGATGGCTGCCATGCGGCACCGCATATCGGACAAAACTTTCGGGTTGCCGGGGTATCGCTATCCTCACCGGCCTCGCAGGCAGCAGGCTCCTGAGCCTCGCTGCCCGGCACTTCCGTATTGCTGCTGGATGATTCGGGTTGATCCATTCTGCCTCGACAATTTCCGAACGCATTCATTCTATTACGGCTTTAGCCACCATGATCACGGCTGGCCCTGCCGGCGAATGATCTGCCGGTATTTAACTCCTGCACCCACAGCACGGATCAGCGCTGCAGTTACAATAACCTTGATGATAATACCGTTGAGCAAACCGTTGGGGTGGGACTGGATATTTTTGAGGGCAACGATCATGTCCAGCATCCATAAGCTGACATAGAGCACCAGGCCCACGATGGCTGCCGGCAGAGGAGATTTTCGCGACCAGATGAAAAGGCCCCAGAAGATGACGGCGATTCCAAAGATGACCGCCACAGCAGCGTGCATCCGGGCCACTGGAATTTGACGGTCTTGGGAGAGAATGACATATTCCACAAAGCCAAAGATGGTCTGCACTACCGCTGCCAGCACCAAGGCTCCGGATGCGCGCCCAAGCTGCTTGCGCAGTTCGTCGGCCTGCAAGGCCACGCCGGCCGAGGTTGTGGCAAAGGCGCTTTCGGCAATCACCCGTGGCCCGCCGGCACCGGCTTGCGGCAGTGCCTTGCCACAGGATTCACAAAAAGCTCCGCCGACCACGACCGCTGCGCCACAATGAGGACAACTGGTGGAATCCATACACCTTCTCCTTAAAGTAAACGCCTGCGAATCCACATTTCGCTGTTCACCGACGGAACATCCATTGCATCCAAGCAACCACAAAATTCAGCCGCAGAGATGATGCTCCTGCCGTGACGTTACAGCAATTCGGTACCTGTTGGCTGGCCCACTTCACCTGAGAACCGAACCGCAATGATTGTACACTGCACGTCCGAGGGTGCAAGAAAAAAAACCGGTACCTGGGATTGACGCGTCAAGTTATTGCCGGCTTGAGTACACGCCAGGGCCGCCGACGATGCTGCCTGCTCCACCGTAAGAGGCCGGGCAAAAATGGCTTTGCACCTTCCGGCGGGTCCTTTTGGCGGCTGGGCAAAACAGAGCAGGTGAACAGGAGGTGCGGGCTGGGGTCCGTGAGACGGGAGTTTGACGGTTAAACACGAAGAAGTGATCAGCATTCAGTGGTCAGCATTGAGCGGGCGGCGGTCAGCGTTCGGCAGGCAAGATGGCGGCGTTTCCACGACGGGCAGGATGCCCGCGGTCCCAGGGATTCCCGCACCGTATTCATATACCCTTTATTTCCTGATGGCCTCTAACTGCAATAACAGTGCTAAGGGCTGCGCCCTGATGGCTGTGATTTATCGGTAAGCCCGGAGTACCGGAACCTTCAGCCATACAAAGCCGGCGGGGCTGTGGCCGACATTTTGCGTCGGCAGCAGGAGACGGAAGGGTGCCTTGAAACTGGGGTTGGCGTCGAAAAGCACAGCGTCGTAGATGGTCCGGCCGGGCTGGATTGTCCTGGTATTCCAAAGAAAACCACGCGGCTCGTCGGCCGCCTGAACAAACCTGACTATCTCAGCATCGCTGCCGCGTTTGCACACTATGGCAATGCCGCGATCCAGCAATCCGAAAGGAGCACCGGGTTGAAACTTCTTAGGCGTGCCACGCCAGGTTGTGAAGGCAACCGGCCGCTGCGACGTGTTCTTCACCGCCACCACGATAATCATCGCCTGGAGGAAAGAGCGTTGGCCATTGGCCGTTCTATAGTACGAAGTTACACCCTGGTTGCCCTTTACCCACACCTGGCAGGGTCCGATACGGGTTACCCGTGTTGCGCGGGGCGAGTTCAGGTGGCCCGGCAGTGCGGGCGGAAGCCGGGGAGATCGATGCCCATAATGGAAGATGTCTACAACATTGCTTGGTTGGCGCAGCCCGTTCTTCTGTTGTACAAATCCTCCGGCAAAGATCGCCTGGTTGCCTACGGCCGCTGCAGCCGGATTTTCACGTGCCTGCGACAGGTGGCTGACGGACCAATCGCCGGTCCTGGCATTGAAGATGTCTACACTGTTGCCGGGGCGGGCGGTACCACCGGCGAACAGGGCGCAGTTGCCCACTGTGGCGGTGGCCGCCAAGTTGAAGGCAGAGTTGCAGCGGGCCACGGAAAGCCGCGATACAGACCACGTTCCCGTGCGTGCGTCGAAAATATCGACACGATCTGTGGGAAAGGGACCTTCGCCGCCGGCAAAAAGGGCCTTATCGCCCACGCTGGCGGCGATGATATCGTAACGGGCCAGCGACAACCGGGCTGTCGATTGACGTGCGCCGGTTGCATTAAAAATATCCACCATATTGCTTAGCATGGCGCTTGACCCGCCGGCAAACAGCGCATCATGCCCGGCCGCGGTTGCGGCGCAATTAGTCCGGGGCTGGGCGAGCCTGGCCACGGACCACCGGCCCGTGGTCGAATTGAAAATATCCACTGCATTGCTGGGCACCATACGCGGGAAACGACCGCCTGGAACCATGTTGGAGCCGCCGGCAAAAAGGACGCAATGCCCGGCCGTAGTGGTGGCAAAACCGCTTCTGTCTGCGGAGAGTCTGGCCTGCGACCACGTACGCTTCAGGGTATTGAAAATGTGCACCGTTTCTCTTTGTTGGGGGCCGCTTGCAGCAACAAGCAGCACATCGTGGCCCGCAGCCGCCATGACCGGCACCATATCTGCCGGGGACCTGGTGGCCCACCACCGGCCGGTTCTGCTGTCAAACAGATACAGAAACCCGCCGGTAAGAAAAACCGCATCACTGCCCACCGAAGCGCCCAACGCGTAGATGCTGACCGTGTAGGGCAGCGGAAGGGCATTGCTGGACCACCTGCCGGTATGGGCGTTGTAAATATCGACGTGACACGGAGCGTTAAACATGTTGGAGCCGCCGACATAAAATAAAGCATCATGTCCTGCGGTTACCGCAACCACGTGGTCACACGGCCTCGACAGTCTGGCCGTCGACCAGTAACCGGGCGCAGGCACACGCACAGGCTCCGGAACCACCAGTGCCGGGACCGGCTGCTGACGTATGTGCCAGGGAGCGGCCGGTGGTGTTACAGGTGGAAACGCAAGCGGCCTGGTGGGTGAAGCTCCGGGGGCAATACTGTGCCAGACCGTAGGGGTAACGGAAGATGAACTGCTTCCCTTCGATTGCGCGCTTTTACTGTGGGAGAATGCACTTGCGATGAGCGCCAGTGGAAGTCCCAGCACGAGAACCAATATAAAGCTCCCCACCACTTCCAGCAGCAAGGCCAGAAAGGTTGTCAGGAAGCCGGCACCAAAGAGCTTCCTGACCAGCCAAAAATAAATAAGCGGCGGTGCAACCACCATCAACAGCAGGAGGATCACGCCCAAAACCCCATGCGACACCAGCGATCCGCTGCGCCCGTTGATAAAAACCACACCACCGACGAGTACAGCCGCAACAATGACCAGAATAATGATGGCCACGTCCATGGCAATGGTGAGTACTGTCGCCTTGATCACCATGGTCTTGAAATCCCCATAATCGGCGTTGGGAGAAAGCGGCCTGAGCAGAACCAGACAGGCGATCAGCAGAAGTTCCCCGGCATACTGGCCGACGCTCAGGACACCCACGTACCCGCCGACCGCGTCCGGATGCGCCCAGATGTGGAGTTTCGGATTAAAAGCTGAGGTGAGGCCCAACACGATAAGCTGCAAAACCGCCAGAGCTACCAGGCATCCCAGCATGGTGAGTATTGTGGCTAACCAATCTGGAGCAGTGGCGCGATCCTCGGGCCGGGAGGTTCGGCTGAACCCTGCGGGGTTTTGCCGGCGCGCACGTTCCGCCTGCCGGGCCTGCGCTGCCGCCTGCCGCTGTTCCCCACGGAATAAAAAACTTTCACACTCAGCGCAAATGTATTTTCCATCCCGGAACACCAACGGTGCAGTGGTATCCGACTGGCCGCAACGGCTGCAAAATTGTTCTTCAGATCTGGCGGCCGGCGGAGGAACTCCAGGAGCCACGGCCATCACGCCAGCATCGGCGAGTGAACCGGCCTCGATGGGGGCCAGCGGCTGCAAATCCGTCGGCAGCAAATCGACGAGTTGTGACAACTCGCCCTGCGGTGCCAGCGGCGACGTTTCCAGCGCTGCTGTCGGACTGGCCAGAGAACCACCGGTACCGTGCAAGTTTTTCCCTGTGATACGTGCGGCGTAGCACGATTCGCAATAATAGCGGCCTTGCGGATCCTTGATGCGTTTTTGGCCGCGCAAATCTTTGCGGCAGACGATGCAGACCTTGGCTCCGGCTGCGGCCGCACCGTCATACGTATTCGTCGCTGCCCCGACAGCAGGCACCTGCACCGGCTGCCGGCAGCGCGGGCAGCGTCCCCACGATCCCCGCGCCGATTCGGGCACCAGTGTTCTGGCACCACAACCCGGGCACGTTACCTCAAGGGCCATCATGCACGCTCTCTTTTTTTGTCGAAGCGTTGGCCCGAGCGAAGTACCGCTGCGGCCAGGCAGAGTAATCAACAGTCGGTATGGGCAGTTGCACACGGGCTGTTCCCTGAACGCCCAGATTGGCCAGAGGCAGCGCAAGTTGCAACGGGGGGCGTGCGGCGTCGAAAAAGAGCGGATCGTAGATTGTCTGACCCGGGGCGATCACCTTCGCGCTCCAGACAAAGCCCCGCGGTTCTTCGCCAAAGCGCTTGAATCCCACCGCGGGAATAGCTTTACCCGCCGCGTACAGCGTGGCAATACCGAACGCAGCAACGTTAAAAGTAACCCCAGGGCGCTTCAGCGCCGTGGTGATGAGTTGAATCCTGGCCGGCGTGGTCCGCCAAGTTTGAAACACAATCGGCCATCTCGACGTGTTCTTCACCGCCACCACCACAATCAGTCGCGCCGCAAGCGCACGTGGTCCGGCAACCGTCCGATAGGGGGCAATACTCGCCTTGTTGTTGACGATCCAGACCAGCCGGCCGTTGAACAAACCATACGGCCCAGCCGGGTTTGCGACGGTATAATTTGCCGGTCGCGGCCAGACGGGTGCTGGCTGGGGATCCGTGAAAGTACTGGTCGACGAGATCACCTGCTGAAATCTGGCCGGCGAAAGCCAAAACACTACGCCATCAGCAAAGGCAACGTTGCCTCCATTCCCGTGATTGATGCCGGCACGCTCATAGGCGAGTACTTGGTTTTGATTATCAGCGTCGTACTGGTTGGCAGCGGCAAGTATGTAGTCGCAGTGGCCCTCAAGCCGCCGGGCCACCAGGGAAACGTCGGTCCGCTGTCCCGGTGTTAAGCCGGACAAGTCTGCGGCCTGGCGGCCGGAGTTGGGGTCAATCAAATCCCGGGCCTTGAGCGTGCCCTCGGCCACAAGGACGGCAAAATTTGGCGGAAAGCGATTTTGATGGCCATGGGCATAGGCGGTGCAAGCCTGGCAAATGTTATGCAGGTGCAGCGAAGATTCGGCCCGACCGGCGAGAATGTGAGCCTGGGCGAAAGCTGGCAGCAATATCGCCACCAGCAGCAGCGGCAGCAGCAACGTGAAAAATCCACCGATGATCACGCCGGCAATGGCCAACCCGCGTGGAGCTTTGCGCAGACCGATGATGCTGAGGATTAAGCCCACCGGCGCGAGCAAAAACATCGTCAGCACTGAAACCAGTGAAATGATAAATCCAGCCAATCCGAAACCGTTGGTGCCGCTGCCGGCGGATTGGCGGTATTGCTGGTCGCGCAAGTCTGGGGGGGCTATGGCCCTATGATCCACCGGCACTACGCGGGAACGGCGGGAGCTACTGGCCACGGACTGGCGATGCAGACATTCCAGGCAAACCAATTGACCATCACGTGAAAGCAGAGGTATGGCGGCGTTGCTTTGGCCACAAACGCTGCACGTCTGCGGGTCGGCGGCAGACGCAGAGGCTGTTTCACCAGCCTGTGGAACGGCTTGGGATTGTCTTTGAGGCTTCTGCGTGCCTGCCGCGGCCACTGCTCCGGGAGCCTGATCGCCAGAGGGTGCATCCATCGGCAACAGGCCGCCGGCAAACACATCCTGCCGAACCTGGGGAGAGCCGCCTGAAGTGCCCTGGGTTGCCGCATAGGGGTTTTGTCGCGCGGCGTAGCACGATTCGCAGTAATAGAGGCCTTGCGGATCCTTGACGCGTTTTTGGCCGCGCAAATCCTTGCGGCAAGCAGTGCAAATTTTAGGAGTTGGGGCTGTGGCGGAAAAGGGGCCGGGAACCTCCAGCGGCTTATGACACCGCGGGCAGGCAATAGGCCTTCCTGCCGCCGCCTCTGGCAGCGAGACCTTGGTTCCACAACCCGGACAAGTTATGTCCACAGCCGAACCTTTCCAGTAACCTTATAAACCCTTCCACCTACCTTGCGAAACGAGTGTATGTTAACCCTCTTCGGCGGTAGTGGCAATAATCCTGCCCCCCCGCATTGGCATTGAAGAACACATCAATAATCTGCCACCGGTTTTGCAAAGCCGCGGCAGATCACCGGCCGGCCTTTCCCTACAGAAAAAATTGTATCTATCCCCCCACCGGCAAGGTTGGTATATAATGACTGCGAGGCGTAGTCGGCGCTGACATAAATTGTTGCACCAATCGAAAGGCTCCGCTGGTGACTGCTAAACTCTGCCAACTTTGCTTATGGCCGTTGCGGCCCAGCCGTTGGAGTATTTTGTCTGGCCTGGCGGTCGGGTTGCTTTTGCTATCCGGATGCCAAAGCCGGTTACCGCTTAAACCCGCCGGGCCTGATACCGCCTTCAATATGCGTTACCAGTTCGGCACGCCCTTGAGCGGTCCCCAGGCAATGCACCGTAAACTCGCCGCGGCACCAGATTTAATGGTGCACGTGCAATTTATTAAACTAAATCAGTGGCCGAAGGTGCATTTATCATCCCTGGCCAGCCAAAGCACAATTACCATTAACAACGCGGCCAGCCGGCCGACGATGGCTTTTCCGGCCTTGAGCATCGGGGCGCAGTTTGCCAATGTCAACAGCGTTGCCACCTGGGCGGCGCTTTTGCATTCCGCCGGAGTAACGGCGACCCCATGCGGCCAAGGTTCCGCCGCCCTATGGCCGGGCGTAGCGGTAGCCATGCGTTTAACCGATGCGCACGGACTGAAGGTGCATGGTAAAAATATGCACCAACTGCTGGCTTTGTGGGTATGGCAGCCGCTGGCCGCAAAGGCAATGGCACCTGTGATGGCAGGGCTGGCTTTTGAGATCAAGCGTTTCCAGAATTTAAGTACGCATCCTGTAGTTTCCGGCCAGATGCAGGTGGTGCCGGAAAGACTATTCACCGCTACAACTACGTACGCAGCCATTTTGCCTTTTCATTTTCTTTCCGGCAAGAGCCGCGTGCTGGCTATTCTGATCACCATCCGTCCATGGACTCATTCGCTGCAAAACCTGGCCATCGCCAGGCAAAGCCGCCGGGGTATCGCGGCAGCGCAACATGTGCATCCTGCGGTGCAACTGTTGAATCGGCCGGATTTGATGGTGGCACTTGGCCACCTGGGCAAGCCGGGAGTAACCCGTGCATCTCTGGTGTATCTGGCCGGGCAAACGAGGGCCAGGTTGACACAGGATGTAGCCGTGGCAGCGCAGTCGCCGGTGCTGCAGGCGCTGGCCAAAGCCGTTACCGCCAATACTGTTCATGCGCAATTCATGACGGTGGCGCAGTTGGGATGGGCCTTGGACAAAACCACCTACCTGTTACTGTATCAGATGCAAAAAACAAAACCACTGGGACTGCGGCTTAGCGTTGCTCTGGGATTGCATCTTGGGGAGGCAGCCTGGCACGTTTCTTCACTGGATGAAATTGCCCGTAATCTGGAGTCGCGTCGGGCTTACCGCCTGCGCATTATCAAGGAAAATTTGATGTATCTGGAAGATTCCTCGCCCGGGGCCCGTTTAACCGCGTTCAACTGGCTCAACCGGCGGCATCTGGCACCGGCTGGTTATAACCCGCTGGCCGGCAATCGGGCACGTAATTCAGCCTTGAATAAGGCGGAAAACAATGCCGCTTATCTGCGGAGGTTACAACAATGACCGAGGTACCCGTACCGGCCAATCCATCGCCGAGAGTTCCAGCCAGCGGTCCGCGGCCCAACCGCTGGGCGGTTATACGCCGCCGCGCCGTGTGGACCATTTTCAGCATGGCTGGAATTTTGCTGGTGCTGCGCATCGCCCTGATTTTTATCTTTCCAGCGGTGCTGGAACATGTGCTGGGTTATTACCATCTCACCGCGGGTTATCAGGAAATAAAACTCGATGTACTGGGGGGTGATGCGGAAATATGGGGCCTTACCATACGTCCGATACAGGGCGGAGCGAAGGTTATGCATATTGAGTATTGCCACGGCAATATCTCCATTGTTAATTTGTTTCGCGGCCGGCTGTATATCCGCCGGGCTGTAGCCGATGGTGCAGACCTGTTTGTGCGCCGCCAGGCCGATGGAAATTGTCCCCTGCTAAATGCCCTTCTTTCCTCCGCCCGGCAGCAGGCCAAAGCACCGGCGGTACACCCCCCCACTGCTACTTCCATCAGTCTGGCGGCACCCTTGCACATGGAGGCGTTTCGCCTGGAACATCTGCGGGTGCATCTGATAGATCACAGCGTTACGCCGGTGGTGCGCCTGGCCATTACCATGAACGTGCGCGTTTCGCATCTGGGACAGCGGCACGGGGCCACGCAGTTTCGACTGGATCTCTGGTCGGCGGCGGTGGTGGATGTGCTGCACATGAGTGGAACACTGACCACCCATGCCAACAGCTTGCTGGCGCAATGCCATATTCTTATGCGCGGATTACATCTGCAGCCTACCAGCGGCTATCTGGCGGCCTTGAATTTCCGGCCCGGCAAGGCCGGCCTATCTTTGCGTGGCCAGAGCACCCTGGCGTTACGAGTCATCCCCTCTAAAACCTCCGCACAAGCCCTTGCGGCCGTGTTTACTCTGCGACAGGTGCAACTCAATTCTGGTGGACGGCCGGCATTAGGCCTGGACAATCTGGTAGCCCGGGGACAACTGGCCCAACATCTGGCGGATATCCGCGACCTGACCATTTCCGGCTTAACGATTCATGCCGGTCGTGGCCAAAATGGCCTGTTCCACTTTGCCGGGCTGGAAGTGCTGCGGCGTATCGCCACGGCCGGAGGCACGCTGGTAAACCCCGCCAAACCACGCGTGGCAAGCCGTCAGGCTGGCAAGTCCAAGCTCCGGCAGATTCCGCATGCAATGCCGGAGACTGCCAGCCACCCTTATCAATATGCGATTGACCGGCTCAATATACATGGTTTCAAGGTGGTTTTTGATGATCAGGGCATAACACCCAACACTCATCTAAAACTTAACCTCAACACCCTTGAGGCCGTGAGCACCGGCGGCCTTCCCGGCACCGCTGGCGAAACCTTGATGATTTCCGGCTCCGGGGCTTTGCCGGGCATTGCCGCAGCCGTCAACATTTCCGGCGATATGAAGCCGTTTGCCCGCACGCGAACCCTTAAGCTGCACCTGGCGGCCACCGCGATCACCGCCGGTGCCCTGGCTCCTTACCTGTCTGCGGCAGGGCTTAAGAGCGAACTTAAATCCGCCAGTTTCAACGCCGATTTTTCGGCCACGGCCACCACCGCCCCGGACGGCACCACGGCTGCTTCTTTTCATCTGGATCATTTGACGTATCGGGATGGTACTAACACGCTATGCGATTTTAAGCGCATTGATATTGACCGGGCACGCATTAATGCCGCCACGGGCAGATGGGAAATTGGTTCCTGCACGATCATCGGTCCGGCCTTTGATTTTTCCCGGACGCCCTCCGGGGTGTACACGGTGCTGGGAATGCAGATTCTCGGTTCTGGCACCCGGCAGCCGGCGCTGCCGCCAGCGGTGAAAGCCCCAACGCCACCACATGGAGGCGGGACCATGAATCCGCCGCCACGCCTGCAGATCAACCATTTCCAGTGGTCTGGAATACGTATAGGGTTTGATGACCACCACGCCCGGCCCGCCACCCGCATCGGCATCAGCCACGCCGGCCTGATGCTCCATAACTTCATGCTGGACCTGGCCGCCGGAAGCCCTGCCCGCCACCCCGGCCTGTTCAAAGCCTGGCTGGATGCACCCGGGCTGATCCATCTGAACGCCGCGGGCAGCATTGGCCCCGGCAAAAACAGCCTGATCACGTCCATGCAGGTGCATGGTACGAATATCAACCTGCGTCCCTTAACGCCGTATCTCAAGGGGCTGGGAATTCTGCCGCAATTAACGCAAGGCACGCTGGCCGGCTCACTGGGGGCGAAAGTGGCATTGCACGGCGGCCGACTGACTGGATCCGTGCAGGTGTCTGATCTGGCGCTGCGCCAAGCCGGGCAGGAATTGGCGGCGGTGCAGAAGTTTCAGGTATCCAACATTGCTGCTGCACGGCATGATCTGACCATCCAGCGGGTGCGAATTGTCAAGCCGTTTTTACAGGTTACCCGCCTGACCACTGGCAATTTAAGCTTGTGTGGCATCAATTTGTTGCCCGTACCTGCCACCGCCCCGGCTGTGGCCATAGCCAATGCCCCTGTTGCCCCCCCGCCCACAACGCCGTTACGTGCAGCCATTGGCGATATATTACTCTCTGATGCCATCGTGCGGTGGATCGATCTAAAACCCGCCCAACCGGTGAATGTACGACTCCATATCGCGGCGGTGGTTACCAATGCCATACTGGGGCATCGCCACCCCGCCATGGGCACTGTGCAGGCGACACTTTCGGCCAAGGGTGTGGCCGGGGCCATGAACCTGGGAGGAACATTTGCCGTGCCGGTAAGCGGGCTAAGCGCCCATCTGCATCTGCTGGCCACCCGCCTGCAGGCCCAGGTCATAAATACGTATCTGCCGTCCGGTATCACCTTTGCCCCCAAAGACCAGAGCATTGCCGCGTTACTTCATATCCATCTGCAGCGAAGCCAGGACGGTTCTATCCGGGGCCAGGCCGGTATCAGCAATCTTCAGGTTAGGGCCGCTCCAGGTACTGCAGCGGCGCAAACACTGCTGTTTGCACCAGACCTGATGGTCAATTTCACACGTATTAATCCGGCTCGTCACCGCCTGGCTGTCAATGCGCTTCAGGCCCATATCCAAACCATTTACCTGGCCCGCCGTGGACATTTCTGGTCCGTGTGCGGTTTGCATATCGGAGGGAAAGTCCGCACCAGGCCGCTTGCCCATGTAGCGGCCACAACCCCACATGTATTTTCCATTCTTCCTGCACAATTGCCGCTGATAACGTTGCAGCACCTGCAATGGCGTATGGATCATGTGGTGGTGGCGGGGTTGCTGCCGCACCGGCAAGCCTTGCAGATCAGCAACCTGAAGCTGCACAATACCGCGCCCGTGCTCTGTCTGGGCGAAGCACCCGCCCGCCAGCCGGCAGTGGCCCTGCAACTCACCGGCACACTCGACGGAATTGCCCGGCACGTAGCATTGGCTTTTCGCCTCAAGCCCTTTGCCAACCATCCTCGCGCGGCGGTGAACATGGCCATCACAGGTCTGCGCGGCCCGGGTTTGGCAGAAGCGGTGCCGGCCCTGCCGCGGTACTTTGCAGTAAAGGCCTTAAGAACAGGAACCTTGACGGCCAGTGCGTCCATATCGCTGCGGCTGGATCGGCGATCGCCGTTGGATTTTAATCTGGCGCAGCCATTTTCAGCCTCGGCAATAATCTCCGGAATTGCATTTCGCGACACCCCGCATGGGCCGGTGATGGCGGGCATTGAGAACATCAGCGCCGATAAAATAACCGTTGACCCGGCGCATTTTTCCATAGCCGTACCCATGCTGAATATACGTAAGCTGACCTTGCGCATCACGCATGATGCCACCGGTTTGGGCGTGGCCGGGCTGCCGCTCAATATGCAAAAGACACCGCCCCTGGTGGCAAACCATGTGCTGGCTCCGCGTGTGCATCCAGCATTACAGCCGGCCGGCACGCGCCCGTGGCAGCTTCTGATTCAACGAACGGTCATCAGCGGGATAGATGCCCGATATATTGACCAGACCTGCACACCGCCAGTTGAAATTCCGCTGAATGGCCTGGAAGCCCAGATTTTTAACCTGGGGACAACTCCGCTGACTGCGCATATTCCCCTGCGATATAATCTCATCGCTTATGCCGGCGCAGTTGGCAATCCGACCATGGGCGTAAAAGTTCCGTCGACGACAACAAAACCGGTGGCCGGGAAAAGTATCGGGAAAATCACCCCGCCGCCACATGTGGCAAAAGCCAAGCCACTTTTTGCCCAGTTTTCATCCAATGGGCAAGTGTATCTGTATCCGCATCTGCAGGGCTGGGCCAGAGCGGCGCTCAACGGAATGTCCCTGGCGGAGCTTGCGCCGCTGGCAAAAAAATATGGCGTTACCCTTGGCGGGGGCACACTGGACAATTCCAGCGACATCCGGTTCCATGCCGATCATCGCATGAATTTGCATACCAAGCTGGTGTTTTCCAACCTGAACCTCTCGGAACCGCCGCACGGCGCTTTGGCCAGGCTGCTGCATCTTCCAACGCCGGTGAATGTCGCTATTGCCGCTATTGAAGCACCGGATGGCTCGATTACCCTGCCACTTTCCGTGCCGATCAGCGCCGGCCATATTTCGCAATCCGCCATTACCGGCCAGCTCATCGGCGATCTGGTCCAGGTGGTGGCAGTAGGCATTGCCAGTTCACCGCTTAAAGTTGCAGGAGGTCTGGCGTCACTGTTTGCCTCCGGTAAGCTGCAGGCCGTCAAAAAGCCTCCGATAGTATTACACTTCGCACCCGGATCCCCCACCATCACCAGCCGGGATTGGCTGGCAATAGGAGCGTTGGCCAGACAGTTGCGGCATCACAGCTCGTTACAGGTGGTGGTGCGGCAGCAAATATCTACTGCGGACATTGCGGTGGCGGCGAGCCGTGCCAATCCTACCAAACGGCAGTGCCTTGAGCTTATCGCCGCGTTGGAGGCGCAAGCCAATCGCCTGATGAGCCAGCGCCGGCAGCAACTGGGCCAATTGCGCGGGGAACTGGCTATTCGTCTTTCCGACAGTGCGATTCATCAGGGCACCGGCCGGCTTGCCCGGCTGGATACCCGGCTGGCCCATGCCCGGATGGCTATCAACTACCTGGCGGATATGCTTGCGCCGGGAGCCGGCCGCGAGGCCTCCCGCCGCACGCGGGGCATGATGATCACCATCGCCCGCCGCCGACTCTTTGAAATCAAGGCGGCCTTGCTGGCTGCGGGCTTCGCCCATCCAAACCGCCGCGTGCATATCGTGTTCCCCCAATACCTGCCCGCCAAATCAGACCGTGGCGGGCCCGCTACCATCGCCCTGGTGCGCACCCGATAGGTCCGGCGGCCTGCTTTTGGGGGAATGGGCCGGTTGCCGGATTCAGGGGTAACAGCCATCCAGCACGATCATTGCGTGCCCCCGAATTTGCGGAATAGTTACATGCGTATAGCCGTTCTTATATGTATACTGTATTTTGGTTATTTCCGGAGCCAGGTAAACACCTGAAGGTCGACGCGAGGTTCGCAGTGCCATGGCCACATCCGTCAGAGGCACAATATCTTCGATGATATCCAACTGCGTCGTCCGGCGCTGGGCGCTATAGGCCAGCAGATGGACGATGGTTCGCATCGGCTGCTGTTGCCGGGTCAATGTGGCTTCCAGATAGCTCGGACCACCAACCGTAAGCAGAGGCCGCGGCAGAAGTTTCTGGAGCAGGCCCGCCACCAGTTCCCGGTACTGCAGGTTTCCATGGGCAGCATAACTGTTAAAAACAGGAAACGCGACGTAGGCCGTATGTGAGGTGGCCACAGCGGCGGCAAAACGCGACAGCACGGATCCCGGGGTCTGGGCATGAGACGAAAAATGCTGCCAGGTGCGGTCAAAATAAGGTTCCACCACCTGTGCTGCAACCTTACCCCGGCCTGCTGTCACCCGCACGCTGCGATCGTAAACGATATGATCCGTCTGTGCCAAAGCAGAGACAAATTTTTTGTCAGGCCTGAAATAAATGTTTTGAAACGGTGATGGGCCGCTGGCCGCTATACCCAATTCCGACAGCAGAACTTTGGTGCCCGCGGCGTTCAACCCGGCGTAGCCGCTGGCCAATATCTTTCCACCCGTATGCAGATAATGCTGCACTTTTTTTAATAACCTGGCATCTTCCAATGGTGCATCCGGCAGAATCAACAGATCGTAGCGGTTGAAATCCGCTGTTTCATCGATCAGATCAAACTGGTGACGAAGCTGTGTGAGCATGCGCGTGGCACCCTCGGTGGAACGGCTGACGGGATCGAGCACATTGATGGCCCCCGTGTTCACCTGAAAAAGTCCGATCTGTGATACGGGAGTCGCGCTTTGCAGCCATGGTTCACGCGCTTCCACCCGTCTATAAGCCTTGGCGATGAGTTCGTAGGCTGCCGGATCCAGGCGGCCGCGCGGATGCAATTGATCACCAATAGAGCAGCGGGCACCGTGGGCAATCATCTGCGAGGTTTCGTATTCCAATGCGGCGTACGGTTTGAGACCTCCAAAATCTGCCCAGGATTTATGAAATCGAGCCGTCATCCCAAGGTAAGGCCTGGCAAAGTTGCGGGCAAAACGGACATTCATCGGAAAATACATGTAGCCCCAGCCACCCGTGGGCAGGGCTTCAATTTCTGCCTGCGTCTGGTATTGAACCTCCCGGGCCAAATTTGCAAATGGACGGGAATTAAAAAACACGCCCGCCGCCCCGGAGGCCGCCTTGACCTGATCGAAATAACGTTTCATGTAACGCAGCGATACCATTGTTGCATACCGGGCGCGATCCACTGCGCTTTGGGGGTTGATATTCTCCCGGACCATACCCGCCAACGCCCATGGTGAGACCGACGGTTGATCCCAGCACATATCAAAAAACATACCGTCCACCGGGTGGAATAATTTGAGCACTTCCGCCGTCTGTTCATACAGGTAATCCTGATAGGGGCTGGACATATCCAGTATCTGCCAGCCCGCATCCAGCGGCTTGGCCCCCACATGCGATCCATCAGGATTTTTGGCGATCCATTCCGGATGAGTGTTGGCGGCGAATTCATCGCATTGCACACTCATATAAATGGGGGCCCGAATTCCTTCCCGGTGCAATGCCTCCACCTGACTCGAGAGAAGATCCAGATTTTTCTTAAGTCCCGGATGCCGCGCGGCATGACCAGTATTGTAGTACAGATGGCCGTGGTGGCACTTGGCAAAAACCGTAACGGAGTTCACATGCGCCTGCTTCATGGTTTTAGCAAAAGTCTGCGGGTCAAAGTCTGTGCCCACATCCGGGATGGCCGGACCGGTATGAAAATCCAGATGGATTTGCCGATACGGCAGGGAAAATACCGTGTTATTGATTTTAGACATCGATAGAACACCTTGAATAAAATTCCGCGGAAAGTATGGTCTGGATGATCCGACCGCCGGGACCGCATCTGCCAATGTCACAGCAGGGCGACCACAAGCAGCATCCAAGCCGCACCCATGACCTGGACCAGTGCGGGGCTGATGCGGGCGGCTATTTTCCTCCCAACAGAATGAAGTATTGTATCATTTAGCCATGGACTGTCTCCATACTTCGGGCTTGAATTGCGGTAGAGCATTGAGCCGCCGATATTTTTGAACCCCCGCTGATAATCCGGTATGCTACATGCGATTCTACCCGGGTTGAAGATGGAGCACACCCCGCTTTGTTGGAGCATTTATGCAGGTTGAGCAGACCGCCCGTTTACGTGCGTGTGCAGCAGCAACTCAGTTGGCCGACAAGGTGGCCCTGGCTTTGCGCCAGTGCATTGAGCTGTGCTGTCCAGCAGCTTTGGCGATCTGCGATGTAGAAAAACCGGATGAGCAGCAATGGCGGCTGCGCGTGTGCGTAAGTGATAAGTGGTCGCATGTGCATTTGCGGGTGGAGCAAGCCGAGACCGCCGACCCTGCCGCCATCCAAACCACGCTGGCCGCCAAGCTCAAAAGTTTCCTGGCAGTACAGCGACGCATTGCTTTTAAGATACGGCCGGGCACCTACCCCGGTGATTCGCTGACCAACCTGCGCTTAACCCTTAATACCATCCCTGGTATGGCCTCCAAAGGGCTTAAGCTGCAGACGGATGTCGAATTCATCCCATGCACGGCCGTGGTATCGGGTACGTGCTTCAAAATTAATGACTTTTTGCTGGAGGTTGAGGCCTCTGTGCGTGATGAAGTCGAAGCAGCCCTGGAACGCCAAGGCTTTGAAGTTGACAGTGTCAATCCCATCGGCATCTAAATGGCCGACACCGGAAATCCAGCCGAAAGGCCTTCGCCAGCCATGCACAGGGCATCCCGATTATCCGCGGGCCAGGGCTTTACCGGCTGTGGCCCACTTGAAGCCGCGCCGCATGATAGTCAGGTGCGGTTCGTCCGCAACAACTTTGGCGTCATGCCCCACGGAAGAATAAAACACCCGCCCCTTGCCGTGCATTTTGGTCCATACCACGGGCATCTCGAAAGCCCCGTTAGCCAGGTGCGGGCCGGTGGTATTGGGCGCAGGCATGCGCGAAACGGCCAAGATTTTGATGCACGGGTCCACGTGCATGTAGTACAGCTCGCTTAGCACATGAAAATCTCCCAAGCCGGTGGTGATTTCATGCTGGGTATCCCGAATGTTGACCGTGTAGGGTATCTGGTTGCCCGGATGGGCGACAAACTGGCCGCCCACCATAAACTGCCAGCCGCAATCTTCGCGGAAAGCATCGCCCATGCCACCGTGGCAGCCGGCAATGCCCACACCGGATTCCACCGCGGCGCTGACCGCCTGTGATTGCGGCCCGGTAATTTTGCCCATGGTCCATACCGGCACAATCAGATCCAACTTTTTGAGACGCTCTACATCATTGAAGGCATCAAGCGTATCACTGACCTGCACATGAAAGCCCTCCTGGACCAGCACGCTGCGAAAAATTTCTCCAACTTCTTTCGGTTGGTGACCATCCCAGCCACCATGCACCACCAATGCTTCAAACATGAAATGCTCCTAAAACAACCGACACAAAATCATAAGAAAACGCCATGAGAACGCAAGTCCATCGTCTGAGGCTATAGACGTTCCAACGTCGGGCGACAAAAAGCAGGCCGTGGCACCGGGTCTGCGGCCAAAGAGAGCCTGGCCAGAAAAAGCTTTCTTGCCAGATGGGGTCCCGCACCTTACAGTGAAGCAATGCAAACATAACCCACCGGGGGCGCATGATGAATCCATCCAAATCAAAGCCCACCACTCCAGTGCCCACCGATACACCGGCAAAAATCAGTACAAACTCCCATCAGATTCTGCGCAGGCTGGCAGGCCAACTGGCGTGCATCGCCATGACACCGGTTCATGCGGAAACATCGCGGCTGTGGACCAGACTCAATGATTTAAAGTCTGTACGTCCCATGGTCTGGATCAATGAGATTCCATGGCACGAGATGAATGTGAATGAAGAACTCACCCTCCACTGCGACGAGCCATGGGCACAGCAGCAGGAATTTCGCATGCGGCGGCTTTTGTATCAATGGCAACATCTGCCGGCAGACATGATCATCCGTGATTATCTTCCCTGCCCGCTGGTGATTCAGAACACCGGCTTTGGGCTGGAAGAGGATGTGGATAGCATCAGCACGGATGCCGCCAACTCCATCATCAGCCGTCGCTTTCACCGGCAGATCATCAACCCGAAGGATCTTGAGAAAATTAAGCCGGCGGTGGTACACCATGATGTGGCCGCCACGGAAGCCAACTACCAGCTCATGTGCGAAGTCTATGCCGGCATTATGCCGATACGTAAAGAAGGCATCAAGCACATCTGGTACACCCCCTGGGACAACCTGATCCGCTGGTGGGGTGTGCAGGATGCCATGCTGGATCTGGTGGATCGTCCGGAAATGGTTAACGAGGCCGTGGCACGCTGCGCCGCTTCCATGCATGCCGGGCTGGATCAGATGATTGCCCAAAATCTGCTATCGTTGGGAACGGACAACACCCGCGTAGGCTCCGGAGGTTACGGCTACACCACGGCTTTGCCAGGGACGAATTTTGATGCTGCGCATGTACGGCCAATAAACAATTGGGGCTGTTCCAACGCGCAGATATTCTCTGAAGTTTCACCGGAAATGCACTGGGAATTCGCCCTGCGACATGATATTCCGTGGCTCCAGCGCTGGGGGCTTAATTACTACGGCTGCTGCGAACCGTTGGATTTTAAGATCGACATCCTGCGCCGCATACCCCGGCTGCGCAAGATATCCATGAACTATCGTATTCGACTCAGCCGGGCGGTGGCCGTGGTGGGGACCGATTACGTGTTTAGTTACAAGCCCAACCCGGCACCACTGGCTGAGGACCGCTGGCGGCCGGACGTCGTTCGCGACGAACTTCGCCAGGTACTGGAGCAGACTCGCGGTATGCACGTGGAAATTATCATGAAGGATATCTCCACTGTCCGCTACCAGCCTCACCGCCTGTGGGAATGGCAGCGTATCGCCATGGATATGGTTCGCCAGGCGGGATCGTAAACACTGCGGTCAAGCACCACCGTCGTCATGCGGTTAAGGGCCGCGCAAAAATAACTTCACACATTCCGACTGATTTGTTTGGCCGTGGGCGTCGTTGTTCGCTCCTTACAGACCCATTGGCAAGGTATGCGCGTCGCTTACGCCTCGCCGGCAGCCAAAACTCCTGCGCCGTAAAAAACGAATTTATTTTTGCGTGGCCCCTTAATCCAGGTTCATGGTCAGCAGGAATTCGCGGTTGGTGGTTTTTTTCTCCAGGCGATTTTTCAGCAGTTCCATCGCTTCAATGGGGTTCATATCGGAAAGCACTTTGCGCAGGCGATAAATCAGTTCCATTTCGCGTTTGTCCAGCAACAATTCTTCCTTGCGGGTTCCGCTGGCGGCGATGTTAATGGCCGGGTACGTACGGCGTTCCACCAGGCGGCGGTCCAGATGCAATTCGCTGTTGCCGGTGCCCTTGAATTCCTCAAAAATAACTTCGTCCATTTTGGAACCGGTATCGACCAGGGCGGTACCGATGATGGTCAGGGATCCGCCTTCTTCAATGTTGCGTGCGGCACCGAAGAAGCGCTTGGGCTTCTGGAGGGCGTTGGCATCCACACCACCGGAGAGAATTTTGCCGGAGTGCGGCACTTCCGTGTTGTAGGCCCGGGCCAGACGGGTGATGGAATCCAGCAGGATCACCACGTCGCGGCCATATTCCACCAGGCGTTTGGCCTTTTCAATGACCACTTCCGCAACGCTTACGTGGCGGCTGGCGGGTTCGTCAAACGTGGAGCTGACTACTTCGGCCTTGGTGGCGCGCTGCATTTCGGTTACTTCTTCCGGACGTTCATCTATCAGCAGGATGATCAGATAAACATCAGAATGATTGGTGGAAATGGCATTGGCCATTTTCTGCAGGAGCACGGTTTTGCCGGTGCGCGGCGGAGCGACAATTAACATGCGCTGCCCCTTGCCGATGGGCGTTACCAGATCGACAATGCGCATGTTGACTTCTTCCGGCACTGTTTCCAGGAAAAAGCGTTTGTTGGGATGCAGCGGTGTTAAGTCTTCAAAGTTGACCTTTTCGGTGAGCACATTGGGGTCTTCAAAGTTAATGGCCTCGACCCGCAGCAGTGCAAAATATCGCTCCGATTCCTTCGGAGGACGGATTTGGCCGGTGATGATGTTGCCATTGCGCAGGCCGAAACGGCGAATCTGCGACGGTGAAACATAAATATCATCGGGGCACGGCAGGTAGTTGTATTCCGGAGAACGGAGAAACCCGAAACCGTCGGGCAGAATTTCCAGCACGCCCTCGCCCACCATCATGCCGTTATCGGTGATGCGTTTTTTGAGAATTTTGAAGATGAGTTCCTGTTTTTTCAGGCCGATGAATTCTTCAATCTCCTCTTTTTTACAGATCTCATGAAGCTCGGCCACGGTCATTTTCTGCAGGTCAATCAGGTGCAGTTCGCTGCGTTTGATCTGCTCATATTTTTCATGGGTTTCCTCATCCAGAAATTCGTCATCGTCATCAAGGCTCACACCGTCGCCGACAATAGCCGAGCCGATCATGGCGGACCCATCCAGAATTTTTTTAGCCGCCGGAGCGACATTGCCGTTGCTGTTGCTTTCGGCACCGGCCGCCGAATCGGGCACGCCGGCCGGCGAGTCTTGCTGTTCGCCGGATGCCCGCTGGCCGGCCTCGGGGCGGTTATCCGACGCGTTCGGAATTTCTTCCTGACTCAGGAGCGGATTCTCCGGCTCCACTACGGCGGTGTTGGCGTTGGGATGCTTTTTACTTTTGGTGCTGCGTGCCATGATGGCGTACCTCCGATAGATAATTACATGTTGATTTGAACCTGAATATTATGACGTACTTCTTTTTAGTGTTGAATTTCCGCAGGTCTCAGGGGCGTTGTTGGATATTTGGATGACTCAGAAGCACTGAATTTGCCGACCGGTGCCCGTCCGTCTGTTTCAGACGCCGCACAGGATAACCCCGGCCATTTTATTCGTCCAGCGACAAGTGCCGCATTCACCAGCTTTATCGTAATTCGAAAGTTTCCCTGTTTTTTCGTCTGGGCTGGTATGAAGGCTCTCGTCTGTGTCTCTTATCGGCCATACCGGGCAATTAATACAAAGTTTCTTACACAATCTATCGCAAGCTCACGGCTGCCGGTCCAAGCCGCAGTCCATGTTAAACCAATGCCATGGCCGCTAATGCACGTTTCTTCAGCCTTTAGCTGAAAAATCCCGTAAAACCCAGGTAAGGATACTTCGGACCTGATTTACGCCGACGGCCACATCGCCATCGTTGTCTATATAATAATGCGCCATCTTTTCTTTTTTGTCAAGTGACATTTGCATCAACTCACGACGGGCCAGTTCGCCTGCATCCCAGCCGCGCTCCTTATTTAATCGATTGACTCTCGTTTGTATCGACGCTTTTACGAAAATTATGGCGTTGCAAAGCGTATGCAGGCCACTTTCAATCAACAGTGGCGAATCCCATACAACGGCTGGGATATTGGAATCCAGCGCCGCCGTCGTCATTATTTCCTTTCGCAATTTTGCGACTTGCGGATGCAGCACGGCAGTTAGCCGGGCCATTTGGGCAGGATTGCTGAACACGATCCGGCCAACAGCCGCCCGATCTACCTGCGAGGTGCTTTTATCCAAAATGCTTTCGCCCCACCATTGTGCAAGCTGTTCTCTGACCGACGGCTGGTTTAGCGCCTGATGGGCCAGTTCGTCACTGTTGATGACCAGGCACCCCAACCGGCCAAACTCCCGGGCCATGAGGGTCTTGCCCGAACCTATTCCACCGGTCATGCCGATGATGGGTTTTGGATATACTGCGGTCATTGATGGCCCATGATCTTGCCCCCCGGAAGGGCATAAAGCACCGCCACATCACCCTGTAGCGCATGACGGGAGCGGAAATATACCGCATGGCCATGATCCTTCACCACTTGCAGCGATCCAATCCGCCGGGGAAACGATTGTCGGTCATGGCCCGGAAAAATCAGCGGCAGCACAAATGGTCGCTTGCCACATAGTTGCTCTATTTGTTTCACGTGAATGTGGTTGGCAGTGTAGTGCCGATACAAAAAACGCCGACCACTATAATAAGCAATCAGGCTAAGCCGGTCATCCACGCGCGGCACCACCACGCAAACGTTGGAAGTTGTACAGGTATTGATCCAGTTGGCAGCGTTGCGGAGGTAATGCAGACCACGCTGCGGCGCGTGGGTCAGGCTGATCAGGCCGGGCAGACAACCGAGAAAACCAATGATTAAACCAAAACCAACGGCCGCACGATCGCGGTACATTCCACCGCTGGCCGATGGATCCAAGCCGATTTCACGCCTTACCTTGGCGCACAAAAAGGCTGCCTGCGCCAAAGACAGTGCAAACAACGCCTCCAGCAAATACACCAGCACCAGCGCGTGTCGATTGGCCAAATAATGGGCAGTGCTTAACAGCCAGATCATCACCACCAGCCACAGCACAGCCCAGGATAAAACCAGCCCGCGCCACCGTCGCCGGCCCAGCAATACGGGGTTGGCCAGTAATACACCAATCATGATGATGCCGGGAACCCAGCCAAAGGTCTCGGCAAGCTCCTGACTGATCTTAAACCATATCCCGCCACGCCATGGTTCAAATGCGGCAATTTGTGGCGAGGTGATGCGTCCATCTGCTCCATTCAAGGCTCCAGTCGCAGGCCGCGAACCCACAATGGCTGCCGGCGGTGTAGCCACCAGATCATTGAGAACTGTGGCCTTTTTGCCGGTGAACTTGCCGATGGCCATCATGTACGGCGAACCGACCAGCACAAAGCCCAGCAGCATCAGCAGTCCGCAGGCCAATGCACAAGCCGGGCCGCGGCGCGGCGGCAACCGCCATTGCCACAGCCGAGTTAACGGCCAACCATGGTAAATCGCCAACGCCCCCCAGAAAATCAACACCGCCGCTATACCTTCGGGACGGGCCAGGTAACTAAGCCCGGCAATCATCCCGGCCACCAGCCACTTCCATCGGTGCCAGCGCAAGCCTGTCTGCATAGCCAAAAGAACAGCTCCCACCAGCAGGCTTAAAAATAACATGTCGGAAATACCATCAGCACCGTAGCCGGAGGTTTTTCGCCCCACGATCCACAGCACCGCCGCTGCTGCAGCCGCCCACGACGGTGCCCCAAACCGCCGCGCCAGCCAAAACAGTTCCACCGCCAGGAAAGCCCCGGCCACCACGCCCACCGCCTGCATGGCCGCAATCCAGGCCATACGCTGATTAGCCATCAGGTGGGAAAATATCGTCAGATAAACCGCGCCGCCTACCACTGCCTGCAGCGGGTGATAGACATCCGTGCGCAGTGTATGAATGGGATGCACCGGCAGACTTTGGGCCATGACAATAAAACGCAGGCAATCGGAATTGACCACCGGCGTTACCCATGCCCGCTCCCAGCGCACTGCCAGAGCCAGCAGAAAAATCGCCGGCACCAGCCAGCGCCGGCGGTCCCATTTGCTTTCACCCTTGAATCTACGCATACCCACCAACACGGACTCCACTGACAGATGAAATTCGACCAATACCCACAGCCCATGATAAGGCCTTCCCGGCTACGGTAAAGTCTACTGTGGCCATGGCTTGCCCGGACCGGGATTATCAAGCATGTTCGCATCGACGATTGCACGCTATACTCCACCGGCGTCGGCATGGTTGACCAGCGCGTCATCGGCGCTGCCAATGATTTTTCAGGAGCACTCTCAATGTCTGTAAAATCCATCAAACGCCCCATGATGATTATTGTCCGTGATGGCTGGGGCGAAAACCCCCATCCGGAAATGGATCAATGCAACGCCGTCAAGCTGGCCCGCCATCCCATTGATGATCAACTGATGCACGATTACCCCAATGTGCTCATCCACACCAGCGGAGAATGGGTGGGCCTTCCCGCTGGAGTCATGGGCAATAGCGAAGTGGGACATCAGAACATCGGAGCCGGACGCATTGTTGACCAGGAAACCATGCGCATCACCCGCAGAATTCGTAACGGCAGCTTTTTTACCGCACCGGCCCTGACCGGTGCATTTGCCCATGCCACCAAAACCGGCGGGCAGGTGCATATTTTGGGGCTTTGTTCCGATGGCCGGGTGCATAGCGATCTGGAACACGCCTACGCCATTCTGGAGCTGGCCCGAAAGCTGAAATTTCCCGGCCAGCGGGTATTCGTTCATGCCATTACCGACGGCCGAGACACCCCGCCGCAAAGCGGTAAAGGTTTTTTAGCCGCCCTGGAAGCTAAAACCCGCGAATTCGGAATTGGCCGCATCGCCAGCGTGGTGGGCCGCTATTACGCCATGGACCGCGATAACCGCTGGGATCGTGTGGAAAAAGCTTATGATCTATTGACCAGCCGCGCAGGTGCCCACTGGACCACCGCCCAGGAAGCTTTGGCCAACTACTATGCCAACGCCAGCGAACCTTCCCGGGCCGGTGATGAATTTGTACTGCCCAGCGTCATCGACGGCCCCGGCGATGGGGCCGTTAAGGATGGAGATGCGGTGATTTTTTTCAATTATCGCGGCGACCGGCCACGTGAAATCACCAAGGCTTTTACGTATTCCGATGAACAATTTCGCCAGCAGCCCAATGGCGGCTTTGCGCGAAAAGTTCGCCCGGCCAATTTGTATTTCGCCACCATGACGGCTTATGAAGAAGGGCTGCCGGTGCAGGTAATTTTTCCCAAGCCGGAAAAAATGAGCGCCATTTTGGGCATGTATCTGGCGGACGCGGGGTTAAGCCAGTTTCGCTCCGCCGAGACGGAAAAGTTTCCGCATGTTACCTTCTTTTTTAATGACTATCGCGAGCCACCGTTTACCCACGAGGACCGCAAAATGGCTCCCAGCCCCAAGGTGACCACGTACGACCAAAAACCGGAAATGAGCGCCGCCGAAGTAACAGAAATTATTTTAGCCGAGTTGGATCGCGGCACCCACGATTTTTACGTGCTCAATTTTGCCAATGGAGACATGGTGGGCCACACCGGCAAACTGCCCGCCGCCATTACCGCCGTAGAAACGGTTGATCGATGCCTTGGCCGTGTGCTGGATAAACTTCGCAGTGTCGGCGGGGTGGCCATCGTTACCGCCGACCATGGCAATTGCGAACAGATGTGGGATTTTGTTAATAATTGTCCACATACCAGCCACACCACCTATGATGTGCGGGCGATTGTGGTGGATGATCGCTTCAAGGGGACAAAACTTCGCCCGGGCGGATGCCTGGCCGACCTGGCTCCCACCGCTTTGGCCATGATGGGTCTGCCGCAACCACGCGACATGACCGGTCAATCCCTGCTCAAGGCATAAGTATCGCCCCTTCCTTGCCCGGCTATCGATTTAAGCCCCAGGCCACGCACCAGGCCACAGTCTCGGAGTAACCGCTATTTACCCACGGGAAGTCCCTGCGGATATTAACGCCGTCCGTAATTCCCGAACCACAATATCGGCAGTATTTTCTTTTTCGCCGAAGAAGTTTTTGGTAAAACCCAGTGCCAATCCAATGGCAGGATCGGCGAAGCCGACCGAGCCACCATAACCGCTAAAACCAAAGGCGGCTGAGGTTGCACCGTAAATGGAATTTCCCCCACCCAGCCGATACCCCAGACCCCAATCTTTCGGCTGATCATCACCCTGGGCTAAAGGTGGGCGCTGCACCCGAGTGACCATGGCCACGCGGCTCGGCGGGAGCAACTCTACCCCGTCCACACCGCCGGGCAACAGTCCAGCGTAATGCCGGGCTATGGCATGGGCCGACATAATCGCGTTGCTGGCGGGAACGCATGCGCGGCGGGCTTCCGGTTGATTCATCCACGTAGACAATGGACAAAGCCAGTTGGGAATCGCCGGGTTTTCCACAATCGGCGGTTGCCATCCCGGTTCTTCCAGCGTCGCCACACGCGGCTCAACCGTAGCAGGAATGCCCATGTACATGTCGTCCATTTTCAGCGGTTGACAAACTTCCTCTCGAATTAACTGCCCAAAAGGCTTGCCGGTTACGCGACAAGCCACCTCTCCAAGAATCCATCCGCTGGTAATGGCGTGGTATTCAATACGTGTTCCGGGCGGCCATATTGGTGTCAATGCCGCCACCGCCCGGCACATCGTTTCCCAGTTGTGCAAATCGGAAGTGCTTATGCCGGTGGGCATGTTCGGAATGCCTGCAGTGTGATACAACGCCTGGCCAATGGTGATGGCGGCTTTGCCATGGGCGGCAAATTCCGGCCACACCTGAGCGATGGGCTGATCATAGGACAGTTGGCCGCGCTGGGCCAAACGGTGAATCACTGTGGCCTGCATGGCCTTACCGGTGGAAAATACCGGAAACAAGGTGTCCGAAGAAACACGGTGGCCGCTGTGGGCATCAAGCGAGCCGGCTGATACATTGACCAACAGCTTACCATTGACATAGGCAGCCAATTGCAGGCCGCGCTGTCCGCCGGTGGTCGTCAGCCGATTGAGCAGCAATTGCATCTGTTCCTGAATAGTCATAATTTTCCTTTTTCTTGTCGGCCTTTGCGCAAGGCCTCGCCGCATGAAAGCACCTATCAACACCGTAGTGGGTCACCACGGCTCATGAGGCCTTAGTTGTACGATAAAGCAGAAGTTTCTCAAGTGCAGAGGGCGGCCATCACCACTCCTGGGTTACAAGCTGCGCGTAACTTTATATAATTAAAGAAGGACAGACGTCAGGTACAGGGTATTAGATCATGGCTCGCCGGGAATCCTCAACAACAAAAAAACGCCGTCGGTACAGTACAAACGCCGCGCCCGCTTTGGATGCCGCTCTGCCGATAGCGCCTCTGCGGCCCAACCCGGACGATCTGGAAATTGTTGTCTGGCCGGCACCGGTGCTCACCCATCGCGCTAAACCGGTGGAACAAATTGATGACTGGCTGAAGCAGGTTGGCCGGCGCATGATCGAGCTGATGGAGCAGCACAAAGGCGTTGGACTGGCCGGGCCACAGGTGGGCCTGCCGCTACGCCTGTTTGTGATGGCCGAAACCGGCAAGGCCGCCGATGCCCGCATCATTATCAATCCCGTACTCGATCAACAGGAAGATTTTGAAGAAGCCGAGGAAGGATGTCTGTCCTTACCGGAAATCCGGGGTAAAATCACCCGCTACGTAAAATTGCGTATCCAGGGCCTGGATATCAGCGGCCAGCCCATCGTGCTGGAGTTGGAAGGTTTTCCCGCTCGCATTGTGCAGCATGAAACGGACCATCTCGATGGTGTACTTATTATTGACCGCATGACCCCGCTGGCCCGCCTGGCTCAGCGCAAAGCGCTCAAAGCCCTGGAAAACCAGGCCGCAACATAACGCACCTGCCCAACCCGGCACGTAGCATCAAGATCAATTGTACCGCCCGCCAGACCGGAAGTTCCGACAGCCCTTAATGACGCACCATTTGCGCAAATGCCCGCAGCTTATGGTAATCCCCCCGCCAGGTGGTATACATGTAACCTATGATGCCGTGCACCCGGGCGGCGGACTCCATCCACAAACGCAGATTAGCCAGTGGTGAATCGTAATAGCCGGCGATAATCTGGCGATAGCCGCGGGTGGCAAAAAACTTCAGCGAAGCATTGCGCCGGCCAAAGTTCCAGTTCATCACCACCACCTTGCGCGAAAGCCCGCGCCACGAACCTGCCAGAGATCCATGGACCAGGTAATAATGCCCGTGGGCATTGTGGTATGGATCAAACATATCCGACCAGATATACCCCTTCGCTGCGCCCAGCAGGCCGGTGCAATAGCCCACGCTTTGGGAAAGCATCTGCCCCGCCGACGGATGCGGCCGCGATCCATTTTGTCCCCATCCCATGCAGCGGATTTCATCAAAACTCATCATGTAACCCTGCGGATGCAGCGCCGCTGTTACCTGGCGTATTTCCTGCCGCAGCAGCGCTCTGGTCTGCGGGCAGCCCAGCGCTATGGATACCTGATCGCCATAAAATATCGGCGGATAATACCATGAAACCCGCACCACTGTGCCGTCGGGCAGAGCCTTTAGAAAGTGAATGGATGGACACTTGTGCCACGGAGTGTATTGCCCGGCATACGGTGTGGTTCCAAGCAGCGGATCTTGAATGGGCCGGTAATCTATCCCCGCTTTATAGCCCTGCACTACCGTGGGCGCTCCAGGCCGGCTTAGCACATTGACCAGTCCCGCCACGGCAATGTGCCAATGACGCAACTCCAGCAAGCCTTTGGCCGGCCCCCACACGCCCAGGTACACATTCACGTGGTGGTAGGCCAGGGAATCAAAAACCACATCGTAACGCCGCCATGGCTGGCTGGGCCGCACGCTCATACGCTGATATTGCAAAGACCTGTTGCCGCGTGCCAGCACCACAATACGTGGTCGTCCGGTATACCGCCGGGTGTGAATATCCACCCGGATGTGATACGCATGAAATGGATGCACCTTAAGCTTAAAAACCATGCGGCTGTTGCCGCCGTTGTTGTGGATAGTCGCCACGTTGCCATCCAGCCGCACGCTGGAATCATGCCATGCGGGCCGGGCGGAAAATCCAAACGCCGGATTTTGCCAAACACGTCCCACCCCGCCGCGTACGATGAATTTGACATGACGTACCGGCAGCCCCGCCGCCAGAGACGGATCATTGGACAGCAGGTCATTGGAATAACCAACCTGAAAAACATCCGGCACCATTGTCAGATGCAACCGCCGGGCCAGGGCCTTCACCGTGGTCAGATGGGCCAGGTATCGCCGCCGGATGGAACCCAGCGATCCAAGCCGGGCGAACTTGGAATCGCACAGCAGCACGTGGGAGTAACCGTCTGCCGCCGCCTTGCGCCATACGTGCTCCAGTGTGCGGACATTGGCTTTCACCAGCAGATTGGTGGAATAGTAAAACCACAACTGCGGGGCGGTCCGGCCCGCGGCTGCAGGCGTCAATACGGCCAACGCCAACAACCATAGTGCCGCGCGCACCGGCATTGTCGGCACTACCAACGATGGTCGGTTCTGTTTCATCATCAACTCCACCGCAACTCCGTCCCGGCTCCGGGGCCGCCGATTCCGCGGATCCCATCATATCCGAATCCCGATTACAATAAACGCCGATGAACGTCGTGGATAAGGCCAGACAGGCGGCCATGGCCGTGGTTGATACTCTGCAAAAAGCGGGCTTTGAGGCTTATTTTGCCGGCGGATGCGTGCGCGACGAACTCATGGGCCTGGCCCCCCAGGATTATGATGTGGCCACCTCCGCGCATCCGGAAGAAGTGCTGCGCCACTTTCCCAAAGCCCAAAAAGTTGGTGTGACTTTTGGCGTGGTGCTGGTTCGCCGGCGCGGGGCCGCCATTGAGGTGGCCACATTCCGCTCCGATGGCCAATACGACGATGGCCGCCGCCCCACCAGTGTTACTTTTTCCTCCGCCCAGCTTGACGCCCAGCGCCGCGATTTCACCTGCAATGGCTTGTTTTGTGACCCCATCCGGGGCACCATTCTGGATTTTGTCGGAGGCCGCGCAGATATTCAAGCCCGCTGTCTGCGGGCTATCGGCGATCCGGCCCGGCGGTTTGCCGAGGACCATCTGCGCATGCTGCGGGCCATTCGCTTTGCCGCCCGGCTGAATTTCCAGATTGAAACCTCCACGCTGGCAGCCATTTCCCGCCACGCCGCGGCCCTGGCCCATATCAGCCGGGAACGAATCGGGCAGGAAATGCGAATGATCCTGACGCATCCGTCGCGCCGGAGGGCGGCACAGTTGCTGCTGGCCACGGGCCTGCTTCAACCGGTATGGCCCTGGCCGCTGGAACCGGCACACGTGCAGGCGGCCAAGCTCAGTTGGCTGGGCGGTTTACCGGAACAGACCGGCTTCGCCCTGGCTCTAACCGCTTTACTCTGCGATCTTTCTTCCACGCACAAGGCCCACACCATGCCGGAAGCGATGCAAAAATTGTGGGTGCTAAGTACGCAGGAAACCGCGGACCTGCGGTTTTTGCTTTCCCAGTTACCGGTGCTGCAAAATTGGAAAAGCCAGCGAGTGGCCGTGCTCAAGCGTATTCTGGCGGACAGCCGGGCGCAGGACCTGCTGGCCTTGTACCGGGCCGGCACCCCCGATGCCAACGCCATACAGGAATTGGAAGCCCGCGTGCGGGAACTAAGTGCTGCGCCGCTGGCCCCGGATCCTCTGGTTACCGGTGATGATCTGATAGCCATGGGCCAACGGCCCGGACCGAAGTTCCGGGCATGGTTGGAAGAGCTTTACAATCAGCAACTGGAAAATCAATTTCCAGATCGCACAGCGGCCCTGACCGCGGCGCGGCAACTGGTGCAGCAACATTCCCCGCCGCGCCCGCATGAGCGGTAAGCACCGGTTGCGGATGTGGCCGACCGGGCTGATCTTTATCCGCTTTGCGATCCACAATCCATATCGCAATGGCCGCCAGCAGCACCAGCAACACCCATCCGGCCAGGCGGACGGCAAAAGATGCCTGCGGCGGACTTGGTGTTGCAGTATCCTCAGTCATCGAAGCTGGGTTCAATTTTGGCCTCTCTTTGCACATGTGCAGCTACCATTTAATGCCCTTCCATGGACACCACTGATTGTAGCCCCAAGTTCACCGGCAGGGCAATGGCCAAAAAAATAAATTCTCCGGTCAAAACGTTACCGGTTTGGCAACGTATGATGATGCACCGGCCGCAGGATTAACACCAGCGGCACGCAAACCAGACACAACAGCCCTAAAAACCGGAAATTTTCCACAAAAGCCCACAGGCTGGCCTGCTGGCGAAGGCTGTGATAAAGAATCGCCAAAACTTGATGATGCACATGGGTGGCCGGGCCGGTGTGCGCTAAAGCCGCCTGCAGGTGCTTGACGCTGTGCCGCCAGGCCGGGTTCAGCGGGGTAACGTTGGGCACCAGTTCGTTCTGCCACACCTGGCTGGTACGTGAAAGCATGGTGGTGGTGATGGAAATGCCGATCGCTCCGCCCAAATTGCGCATCAGGTTAAAAATGCTCGTGGCATTGCCGATCTGATCATTACGCAGCGTGCTTACCGCAACAGTGGTCAGCGGAATAAACAGCAGACTGACGGCAAACCCGTTGACAATAATAGGCCCCGTTACGCTGAACATGCCTACGTTCAAATTGATGGACCCCAGCAAATAGCTGGACCATGCCAGCGCCACAAGCGATGTGGCCATGAAAATGCGGTCATCCATTTTACCCATCAAGCGCCCGGCAATGAGCACCCCCACCACGGACCCGATACCACGCGGACTTACTGCCCATCCACTTTGAAAAGCGGAATAACCCATCAGCGTCTGGAGAAACAGCGGCAACAAAGTGGTGGTGCTGTATAAAACCATGGCGGCGGCCATCATAATAGTGGTGGACGAACCGAAATTGCGATTTTTCAGCACTCGCAGATCAATCAACGGATCGCGGGCGGTAAGCTCCCAGGCCACAAACGCCAGAAAGCCCACCACCGCAATGCCAATCATCCAGCGAATCCAGACCGCCCCAAGCCAGTCCGCATCCTGCCCTTTATCCAGCACAATTTGCAGACAGGCCACCCACACCGACAGCAACACGAAACCGACGATATCCAGAGCGGTTTTGACGGCGTGACGGATGTACGGAGGATCTTCCACAAAAGCATCCACCAGCAGAAACGCCACCGCACCCACCGGGATATTGATATAAAACATCCACCGCCAACTGTAAGAATCGGTCAGCCAGCCGCCCAGTGTGGGACCAATCACCGGGGCACAGATTACCCCCAATACGTAAAAAGCCATCGCTTTGCCGCGTTTGCGCACGGGAAAGCTTTCCAGCAAAATGGCCTGGGCGCTGGGCTGAAGCGCCCCACCGCCGATGCCCTGAACAATCAGGGCAAGAATGAGTGTTTCAATATTCGGTGCCAGACCGGCGGCCAGTGAGCCGGCGACAAAAATGCCGATGCAGATGAGCAAAAAACGCTTGCGACCAAACGTGCGGCTGAACCAGGCGGTGGCGGTTAATACAATGGCATTGGAAATCAGGTAGCTGGTAAGTACCCAGGTGGCCTGGTGCGGCGTGATGGACATGCTGCCGGCGATATGCGGCAAGGCCACGTTGGCGATGGATGTATCCATCACTTCCATAAACGTGCCCAGCATCACCGCAAAAGCGATGAGCCATGGGTTGCTGCGCGGTACCCACGGCGTGCGTAAATCAGGCACGGCATCGGGTGCCGAATCAATGACTGCCATGGAATCTCCACCACATGCCCACGCCCCGTTTTTGGGCTGCGTGGCCGGTATTGCCGCGAACCATGTTGAATTGTAGGCTGCACCAACATCAAAAGAAACTACCGCACCCGCCGGTCGATTATTCACCCCAGATCAGTTCCGCCAGATTGGCGGTGCCGGCTTCCGCGGGCGTATCCACCTCAGCCGGGCCTTCTTTGACGACCATGGTAGAAGCGGAAGCCTCATCGGTGGTGCATGGCGCATCTGCGGCGGCCGGTGTGGGTGCGAGCGCTGGCCCGGCAGATTCGCTACGGTGGGCGGTAAGCCCGCGACCAAAGTCAACGCCGACAATCAAATATCGCAGGGCATCCATGGCATGGTCGTTGATCTGCACGGGCAATCTGGCCAGCCGGCCCTGGCCGCCGGGTTCGTAATGATATTCCGTCGCTTCATGGAGCAGATATACGCAGCAGTCATAAATTTTCAGTTGGCGGTTTTGCAGGCGCTCCAGCACCTTGGAAATACCCAGGTCAACCGGCTTAACCGGTGCCGGCCGGGCCAGAATATCCCAGCGACGCAATTGCTCAATCATTTCGGGCCGGGAGCTGTCACAAAAAAGCACCTCGATATTCCACCGTCTCACCAAGGCCTGAAGCCGCAGGCCCAGTTCCGCCGGCACCTGGCCGCTTTGGTAATATTCTTCCACCACATACAGGCAGTCATCTTCGCACAACACGCCCACCACGATGGCGGTTGGCTCATGAAAACCCCAGTCCACGCCGGCACAGACGCGCAAGGGCGGCAGCGGCGGTTTGTCATGGGTATCCGGCAGAACCAGTTCCGGCAGCATGGGGTACACCAGACCCTCCGGCGCAGCCCACAGGCCATCGAGCAGGCGGCTGCGGGTTACGCCCGAAAGCCGGCCCAGCGTGGCCATGTACCTTTCACCCTCCGGAGTCCAGCGGCCATGGGCGTGGTCCCACAAAGATGGATTGTCCTGATGGCGACTGATCAGCCGCTGCATGGAACCCTCTGCGGCCCGGCGGTTGAGCCAATGGCCGGGATAACTGGGATTGCAATCGGCAATGGCCTGCTGGAAGGGCATGCGGGCGTTGCGCAGACGGGACAGAAGTTTCTGCCAGTCTTCCAGCGTCAATTCCGTAGCTTCAAACGCGGCAATGAGGTCGAACTCGGTGGACATGATGCGGTCCGGCTTATCCAGGGAACCGGTTACCAGTTCTGAGCGGTTACTGAACAGATAGGACTGCCGATACCGGCGCGAAGCTCCGCCGAGTACGGGATGGTTTTCCCAGAGGACTTTATCTTCCAGGGTTACCAGAACGGATTGGCTAAGGCTGGCCCGGGTTTTGCGGGCCAGCAGGGCGCGGATGCCGGCAAAACGCTGGGCACAGAGAAACACTTTTTCCAGCACGGCGCGGGTTTTACCGGTACCGGCCGGACCGACCAGCAAAATCTCCGGGACACGGGAATAAAACAACTGTTCCGCGGCCCCATACGGCCGGTAAGGCCGGTATTGTGCCGGAATACTGCCGGCAAGTTTTTTGATCTGGCGGGCCGCACCGGCGGCATCCAGGGTGGTGAGGATTTCTGCAGCAACGGATGGAGCCGGACGGTCGGAACCTGATTTGACCATAAGCAGATGTAGTTGGGATATGGGGCGGGATAACGCGGGCTGCGGCCCGCGGGACGGGAGTTGGGAGTTGGGGGGCTCTTGGGACCGCGGGGATCCTGCCAGCAAATGCTGAATGCTGACTGTTGATCGCTGACCGCCAGTTGGGAGATACGTGTTGTTGATGGAGCTATCAGCAGTTAACTGGCGGGGGCAAGATTGTCAATAACAACAATATCATCACAGTTTTTTTAAGCGGAAGGCGCGGGCGGCGGCCCGCAGACGTGGCGCGGCTACGCCGCGAGTCGGATGACAGGAGTTAGGAGTCTGACGATTCAACACGAAATAATTCTTACCTACAAGAAACAAAGCGGTCAGCGATCAGCGGGCACACTGACGCTGCACGTATTTACTGGTCAATGATCGCCGACGTTAAAATGTCGGTGGTCAGGCGGAACGGGCTGGCCTGCGCGGGGCAGGCGAGCTTTATTCGGGAGTCCCGCTGCAAGGTAGTAGGCGGGGCATGGGGAGGGATAAACGCAGGAGACAGAATGCAGGAGTAAAGAGGTCCCGATTGCTTCCTCCGTGCCGCATTGGGATTTCGCCATCCAAGGCTCGAGAGCGGTGCGGCCGGACCGCATCGTCATCGGCGAAGTCCGCGGCGGCGAAGCCCTGTCCATGCTCTAGACTTGGAACACCGGCCATCCCGGCGGCGTGGCCATATTACAAAATGCCAATGATTCTTCATGAAGCACCACGCCAGCAGCCGCAGCGGCACACAGGCATGGGCCTCCGTAAGCACCCATTCAAAGGCGGCATAATCCTCATCGTGACGGAACAATGCGATCCTTCTGGCCGCACGGTTCAGGATGTGGTAAATCTGCCCACCGGGGGTATTTCCTGGTTTGCGAGCCATACCTGATCACCATCACCGGTTTGCACACCATGGTCAAATACTAGCTGCGTCCCCGTTTCGCTCTCCTAGCTGCGTCCCCGTTTCGCTCTCCCGGGCGTCCGCGAAGCCACACCCCGCTAATTCCTGATCAATCCATGATCCCATGCCGTTGACTCAGTTCGAGAGATTCAGGATGCCGTCCATGGCATCCACTTCTTACGCTTATCGGCAAGGCCGCACCTGATCGGCCAACAGCACCGGCGGCATGACACCTCGCCGGAATATTCCGCTCGTCACCCGTCGAAAATGTGGGGAATTAAAAGGTTTGTGGGACGGACACCAAAGTGCGAAAGTCGGGTTAGATTTTGCGCGTATGCCTCAAAAATTTTGTCGTCGGCATAGCCAGACAAGCCGCGTGGCCACGCCTGCAAAAATGGAACGTGCTGTTGTGGCTACCGTTACTGGCGGGGAAGGTACAAAAGTATCGTGTACCATTCCTCCCCTGGTTGGGTGTCCGGAATATAAACGGTTTCCTCCCGCCGTCTGCGAGTCAACGTTACTGGATCACGCGGTGCTAACCCCCGTTCGTTTCTGGACGGTGCGATATCGAGCACACGCATTTTGTAACCCAAGCTCGGCGCGAGGTGCAAAGGGAGAACATTCGACCGGTCTGGTCCTCTTGCTTGGTCTGGATGCCGCCAGCGTGGGAACCACGCGCGGCCGTTGACATATGTTTGGCGTCTGCCCCTGTAGAATCCGGGCTTCTGCACAAATCCGCTCTGCCAATATATGCCTCGGCTTGTTATGTGCAGCGTAGTCTCGCCGTCGATGTAAGCCTCAACGGTAAAATGTTTCAAATAAGTGTTGGCCATATCCTGCTGGAGTTGTAGCCGAGCCTGTTTAAGCTGGGCCACTGCGGACACCACTGCGGAAGCATGGCCGGCCTTCATGGCGGTTTTAACCAGGACCTTTAATTGGGTGATCTTTTGCCGGTCCTTCTGAATCTGCCGGTTCTTCAACGCCGCCTGGACCTGGTGCCATTGAGCCAGCGCCGCGGCCACGGCCTTGTTGCGGGTCGATTCAAATTCCAGCAAGTCCGGGCTTAGGCCCATGGTAAAATTTGTCGGCTGAAAATATGGCGGGAACGGCGATTCCATTTTCTCCTGGGTCAGTCGCCCCTGCACTACTTTCAACTGCCCTTCCGCCGCCACCACCGCATCCGCATCACCGGCCTTCATATCGGCCTTGACCGCAGCCTTGATCTGGGCTATTTCCGTCTTATCGGCAGCACATACTTTGCGCCAGGCTGCAGTCTTCTGCTGGCGGAGATTGGGTGCAGACATCGCCGACGAAGGGGCAGGCTGGGTGGCGGCCGGCTTTTGAGGTTGCGTGAGCAATAACTGTGCACAGCAATGCCCTGCCCCCAATCCGCAGAACACCACACCCATCATCGTCCATGCTATCTTATGCTGTTGCCGTACCATGTTTTTGTTCCTTTTGGCTCCCTGACGTATTGCCACCACCGGAATGCCCGTGCCCAAAGCTGAAATACATACCGACACACGTGTCATATCGAATATACAACGCGGTGCAGGATTGTCAATGACGTGGTTCGGCAGGCAGGCTGCCCATAAGCGTTAACTTAATAATTGTCGTTTGCGTCTCCGGAGGCTGTCTGCAAGACCAATGGTGATGCTCCGCCAGCGCTGCATCATCTCATTCAACCCCATGGGCGGGAGGATCGCCTTACATAATACGCGGTGGACGAATCTCGTTTCCCGCCAACGGCTCCGGCGATGTTTCCAATGGATATCCCCAGGGGGAAAAAGACTCGGCTTCGAGTTGTAAACGCTCCACCAGCATGGCTACCAGCAGTTTGCCGGCAATCCAAGCCTTAGCGCTTGGCGGGTCACGCTTGGGAAGTTGCCCCAGCGACATGATGGACTTCATTCGCTTGAACACCAGTTCGATTTGCCAACGTAAGCGATAATCCATCATCACCCGGTCGGGAGGATGCGAGGCTTGGGGCAGGGTAGTGAAAACCATCACGTATGCCGCTAAGGCTAACGCTCTGGGCGACGCTTTGTGTTGATTGCGATGGGCAATACGATTGACCCTGCGACGGGCCCTTTCGACAGCCGCGCGGCTCCGCCGCAGAATCACCGCCCGCCCCGGGACCAAACGCCTACCGAAAGGCACCCATACCGGCACATCGGCACATTGCCCCGCACGCAATCCCCGCAGTTGTCGCAGCCAATGTATCTTCTGCCCGTGGCCATCAGATGCGGGCATCATCATGGGATTGAATCGCACCATGACATGTCCTCCGGCGTTGACCACGTGATGAATACCGCGGGCGCGACCATAGGCCCGGTCTCCGGTCATCACGGTGTTGGGATGCACCTGAAAATGACGAAACGTTTCACCTGCCTTCAGGTCGGTCAGGCCAAATTCAACGCAATCCAGTGTGCCAACATCGACGGCCCAGTGAACACACCATTGGCTGCCAGTCGCCCCCTGCTCCACCACCAGCGTTGCATCCGTGGCGATCATGCGCAAAGATGGAGCCGCCTCGGATATGTCGGCATGGCGTTGCTGCCAGAATTCACGGGCTATCCAAGTCAGCCAAGGGCCAGCGACGCGCAGACGCTTGAACAGCGCCACGCGAGAGAATTGGCCAAGCCCAGCCTCACGAGCCCGCATGGCGGTCTCCGCCAAGGAGCAGCCTTCCGCCAGATACAACAGTAAACACCGTAGCAGATTTCCGGCATCCTGCACGCCGCGACGCCGGCGCAAAGCTCCCAATGTATAGGCCTGAGACCGCCAGCCCGCAGGCAAAAGACGCTCCAGGACCGCCCAATCGTCTAATCCATGACGTTTCGACTTTTCATTTTTCATTATGGGATTTTAGCGCACGCAGACAAAATTGTCAATTATTAAGTTAACGCTTATGGGCAGGGGGCGTGGCAATTTTTCCGGGCAGGGTCTAATTGTTATGTAACATGGCGATTTTCCAGTATTGAGGCCACTGATTGCTCTGTTCCATGGCTTCTAACGCCATGACGGCTTCGGCGTTGTCCGCGTCCCATCGCATGCCCGATCCGCGCACGCGATCAGAGAGCACACGGCACTGGCTTTCCATCGGGCCACTGCCGATCTGCCAGCCCTTGGCGATGAACTCCGGATACCGGATCATTTCCCGCCGATCGGATACATAGGCAAGCATCCGATCAACCTCTTTGCGTTTAACGCCGCGGGTTTCTTTCCGCAGTTCCAGCAGGTCATTCCAAATGCGTTCGTAGCCCTCATGCTTGACGTTGTGCAGAATCTCTCCAACCCATTTTTCGCCCAACGGATTCTTCTCTCCGAATACAGTGTTCTTGGTTTTATGCACGTTCTGCCCAAGATGGTAAAAGTCCAAGCCTACCGCGCTGGTATTCAGCCGCCGGTCGAGTTGTCGGATGATCCAAGGCCCACCATCCACATTACCGCCCCGCTCTTCCGCGCGGTGGAACTCCAGATTCTCCGCGTCACGTCGCATCCGTCGCCCCAAGTCATCGCAGTTCCCCTGAGTTATCGAGGTTTGGCGGCATTTCATATCTTCACTGTAAAAGGTCACCGCCTTGATCTCTTTCCATCGCTGATCCGAGCCTCGCTTCCGCCGCCCCAAGGGACGTGCCTTTTTTCCCCGTTTTTGCCGCTTTTCACGCACCTTACCCCTACGCCTGTTCTTTTCATCATCCGTTATCAATGACACCAAATACGCATCGGCACCTACATAGACACGCCGCACACTACGCCCGTCAGGCGCGGTAACACGGCAATCTTCCACGGTCCAGGCAGGGCGTAATGCTTCTGACTCCGCCAATGCCAAAGCACGCTTGCCCTCCGCTTCCACCACTTGGCGTAACAGTTCTCCGCTCACACGCACCTGCCCTACCTCCGCCAAGGTTTCCGCCGCCTTGTCAAAACTGCGCGCATCGGCATTCTGGCGACAACATAACATCTGCAGCCCCAAACTGATCGTCGCCTCTGCCTTGTCCAAGAGTTGGTCCATGGGCGTACAAGTTCCAACATCCTTGATCTGCCACCGCCGACGCTTCAACTCCACGCGGCCATTGGCCGTGGCCGTACTGCGGTTCTCAAGACCCTTGTTCCGCAAGCGTTTGCCCGTCGCTGCATCCACCGGGGGAAAAAGCGGCTTGCGCCGCATCCGTCCGCATCTGCAAAGCCTTTTCGTAGGCCTTGCGGCGAAACACCGCAAACACATCTCGAACCTGCATCTCGCTGCCATTAATCCACGCCCCAGCCGGTGCCTTGTTCACCGCTTCGGCAACCTCCCGTAGCATGGTCTGCGTCATCTCCCGCATCTCCTCAATGTACGTGTCTACCTTGATCACTGAACTGCCATCCATATACATTAGCGTTTAATTAAAGGGACATGATGTGGTCACAAAAATGGATGAAGGTAGGGGCGGATTATCTCCGGTGTGGATTGCATATCATGGAATACGCGCGTGAGCGTGTGGTTCAATTCATCG
>JAJZNX010000130.1 GCA_021852275.1 Planctomycetota bacterium
GCCGCGGGCATGGCTTTGACCAAATTGCTTACACCTCAACAGCAGGCGGATATTTTCAGCCGCACGCAGAAATCGGGGGCGGAAGTGATTCGACTCAAGGGTGGGGCGGGCTATGCGGTGGGCTTGAGCATTGCACGTGTCATTCATGCCATTGCTCTGGATCAGAAATTGATTCTGCCGGTCAGCAGCCGGATCAATGGCGTGTACGGAATTCGGAAAGTGTGCCTGAGTTTGCCCACGGTGGTGGGGCGACATGGTGTCGAGGCGGTATTGGAACCGGAGTTGTGGCCGAAGGAAGTAGCCGGGCTTACAGCCAGTGCCCGTACACTGGAAGAAACGTGGACTAAAATATCGGGAAAATGAGCCGGGCCTGCGGGCTGCTTCTGGGAAAATTGCCATGCTGATTGTGGAACGCCAGCAAAAATTGCTTGAGATGATCCGCCGGCGGCAAAGCTGCGACCTGGCAAGCCTGGCGGTGGACTGCGGGGTTTCCGTGGCCACCGTACGACGTGATGTGGAATCGCTGCGGCAGCAGGGTTGGGTGGAAACGCCGCGGGGCGGGGTGATTTATCGCGGGCGTACGGCTCCCCCGTCGGCTTTGGAAGAGCGAATGAATCAACAGGTAGCGGCGAAGCTGGCCATCGGTAAAACCGCCGCGGACCTCATTCAGGCGGGCATGACGGTATTTTTGGATGGTGGATCGACCATGCATTACATGGCCGGGCAAATTGTGGCCCGTCCGTTGCAGGTGGTAACCAACAGCCTGACCATTGCTACGCAGTTTGCCAATGACGAAAAAGTTGAACTGATCATGCTGGGTGGAGCGTTGTATCCGCGTACCGGGGTTATGGTTGGCCCGCTGGCGATGCAATCGCTGGCGGAAATTCATGCCGATGTGATGCTCTTTTCCGGTGCCGGTATCTTCGGCAATGATGTCTTTAATTCCAATATGGCCATGGTTCAGGTGGAAAAGCTGGCGATTGGGCAGGCGGCCAAACGTGTATTGCTGGCCGATTCGAGCAAATTTGGGCGCAAAGGGCTGGCCCGCGTGTGCGGTTGGAATGAACTGGATCTTATCATCACGGATGCCGGCATCAGTGCAGAATGGCCATCGCTGCTGGGAGATCGTGTCCGAATTGCACCAGCGTGAAAGAGATGGGCCGCTGGATAAGGGTCGGCAGAGGGCACAATGCTCAACTTATTTTATCGCCAGGCTTAAACTGCCTGCATCGCGGCCGGCATGGACCGTTCTTCCAAGGCGCGGCGCAGGCGGCGCAGCGCCCGTGTTTCCACCTGGCGGACCCGTGACTTGGTAACGCCCATCTTTTCCGCGAGTTGGCCCAGACTCATTGACGCTCTGGCTGGATCGAGTCCGAAGTGGGCGGTAAGAACTTCACGTTCCCGGGGCGGCAAGCTGCGCATGGCTTTGACGGCCTGTCCCTGCATAAGGAGTTGATCCACAGATTCCGGAACGGCGTCAGCATCGTTATTATCAATGGATTCGAGCAGCTGTTCCTGGCCGGTGACGAGACGCTGATCGGCCAGGCCGATCTGCTCGGTGCGGCGGCGAGCATAGTTTTTCATCAGTGAATAGGATAGATACGTGCTAAACTTAACGCCGCGCGAGAAATCGTACGTGTCAATAGCCCGCAGCAGCCACAGCGTGCCGTCGGAAACCAGTTCCGAAACATCTTTGCCGTAGCGCTGGTGTTTGCGTGCCACATACACCACCACCCGCAGAAAATTATGTACGAGTTGGTTTTTAATGGATGCGGCCTGAGCCAGCAGCCCTTCGACTTCTGATATTTCACTCGAGCGGGTCGTGGTCAAATCCAGATTCTGTTGTAGCTGCCGGGCTCGGTATTTGAAATAATTCATGCGCCGAAAGGCATCAAGCACCAGCGGTTCAGGCATGGGATCCGGACGAAACATGTCCGCCAGATGCGGGGGCAGCCCCTGGGGTAATCGCCGCCATGGTTCGGAATCCACATCAGCGTCGGCCGGCGATCCGATCAGCGTGATAGCCGCAGCGGCATGGCGAGCTTCTTGCGCCAAGGTACCAAGAATGACGGCTTGGGCATCAGGCAACTGAAAGAGCGCATTATCGACAAAGTTAATGGGGCTGTTTTTAATGCGCTGCGCTTTTTCCAGTCCCACCACCCGGTAAATGCTGGAGCGGGTACGGCCATATCGATGGGCCAGATTGGGTACGGAGACGCCACGATCGAAACAATTGGTGATAATCTGACGATCTTGTGTACGCAACGGTCCTGTTGCATCTGGAAAAATGGCCATATCAGGATGGGTCCGGTCATGTTTGCGAATGACGTAACGAATAGTTTCCGGACTGCGGACCATACGGCGGGAAATCCGCCGGGCAACAGTTTTGAGATTGCAGCCGCAGCGTTCAACCAGACGGCGAGCGCGGCGGATGATCCATTGCCGATCTTCGTCGGTAAGTTGGCGAAAGCGGGCGGCGGAATCTATGTGCATGGCATTCTTGCGGGCAAAGTGTTCCACGCAGGATGTCCGAAAGCCCAGGCGCCGAGTGCCATCGGAAAAAACATAGCGCTGGGCGATCAAGCCTTTGGTTCGCCATCGCTGAATGGTTTTGCTGGAGACCTTGAAACGTCGCGTGACTTCATCCTGCGACAGCACCGGCTCGTTAACTTCAGATGTGCGAAGTTCCAGCGCGTCGGAAAGATATTCTATCAGTTCGCCCAGATCCGCAATTAACACCCGACCCAGGATAGGGACATCGTCGGTTTGGCGCGGCCGAAATCCGGTCAACCGAAAAACGACAAAATCCCATGGATATTGTTCCACGGGGCTAATCTGCTGCAACAGTTCGCAGGCTGCAGTTACCTGCTCCCGCTTTTTTTCAACAGGACTAAACGCCAGTTGCCTGGCTAAGTCAAATATTCTCGAATCAAGCCACACAGCTAATCTCCCGTAAATACTGTACCCCACTACGGCCGCTTCCTTCCGCAACCAACAAAGTTGCCCTACCACCGGACTCCACGTTCCACAAACATTTTTTGCTTGGCCACTTCCATGGCGTGACGTTTTTTAGACGTGCCTCATTCCATGAGGACGCAGGTAGTTTAAATGATTTGGAACACGTAGGCAAGCGAAATGAGCATAAATTTTCATCAAAACGATGTAAGTCGTTATAAAATACCCACATACCGTGCACAAGATTTCCACATTTTGCTCTAAAGCAGGTGCCGGAGTCATGGCTCAAGGTCTGATATTTCAGTATTTTTTTTCTACGATGCCAGCGCGACAATTGCCAGATGGACCAGTATTGCCGATGGGGTGCGGCATTGCGCCATTTACAGTGGGACGAACAGTGGAATAACCAACACATACTCTCTCATATGCCTTCTTGTACCCGCGCGAAATTTGCTCATTTAGGATAAGATCGCCGAAAATGATCGCTCCACTGCAACAAATTCTGTTGATTTTTATTATCAGTGCTTACCCGGTGGTGGGGGCTGCGGCCTTATGGCATCTTTCTCCATGGGAAACATTATGGGGCGTGTTGGGAGGAAATCTGGTCTTGATGTTTGCAGCACTGTGGTCCCGGAAGCAGGCCCTGCGCCAGATGAACCATACAGCGGATCCCATGGCTGTTTTGGGGTCATTTGAGCAAACCCTCCACCGCCTGCGGTCGATCAGCATTGGATGGTTGGCGATTAATTTGTTCCTTATGAATTGGGGGCGGGTGGTGCGGGAAGCCTGTTGGCGCTTACCGCATGGGGCAGCGTATGGATGGATGCCGCTGGACGATATCATCTGGCTGACTCCGCCGGTGCTGGTGTGGATCTGTTTTTGGTTGTTGCAATATGGTCTGGAGGCTGTGGCCAACGCCGGAACGGTTGTCGCGCCAGGTTGTTCTGGCCGACGGTTTCATTCCATGCCGACATGCCGACAATATGTGATTCTGCAGATGCGGACCAATTTATATCTTATTTTGCTGGTGCTGATGATATGGGTGATGCAGCGCGGCACCAGCCGTCTGGCTGATGGCGTCGGGCTGACCTCCTGGGCCTCGCTCATCGGACTTGTTCCGGTGCTGGTGGTGCTGCTGTTTACGGGGAAAATTCTCAGTATGGTGTGGAGCACCGTGAGTATGCCGGAAGGGCCTTTGCGTCAGCGATTGCTGGCCATGGCGCAGCGCAGTGGTATCGGCTTTTCCGATGTGCGTATCTGGAACACCCACTATCGCATTGTCAATGGCGCGGTCATCGGGCCGATGCGGGTCGCCCGCTATGTAATTTTGAGTGATGCTTTGGTTGAAAATCTTTCCACATCTGAGGTGGAAGCGGTTTTTGCCCATGAATTGGGCCATGGTTACCACCGCCATATTCTGTGGTATCTGACGGCCATTTTTGCCGCATCGCTGGTCAGTTCCGGCCTGGGCAGCCTGTTGCAACTGCAGTATCCGCAGGACTCGCATTTGTTTGATGCGATGACCATGATGGCGATGATATTTTTTATCGTCTATGGCATTTCACGGATCAGCCGTCTTTGTGAACATCAGGCGGATTGGTTTGCGGCTCAGCGCATGGGGGAGGAATTCAGCATGCCGACGAGCCAGATCGGTGGTAATAACGAGAGCTTATCCCCATCCGTTGACCGGTGCCCACTCCCAGTTGAGCAAGTTGTGGAAGATGGTTCATTTTTGACTCCGTGGCTGACGGCCTATTCAGCCGTGTCGGCATCCGCGGTTTCGCCTCTGGAGCGAGGTGCGAAGATTTTTTCCGCGGCGCTTCGGCGGGTTGTGGCTTTGTCCGGTAGATCACCCGAAAAGCCCGGATGGATGCACCCTAGCGTCAATCAACGCACTCAACTGCTGGCCCGGTTGGCGAATTCACCTGATGCGGTGCGACGCTTTGAAGCTCAAATGCGGCGGTTGCGGCACCTGATTCGATGGGGGCTGGTGATAGGAGTTATGAGTGTGATGGCGGCAGGGGCGCTTACTCCCCCGGCATCGCCGCTAGGGGTGTCGCACAAGGAATCCCCGGTGAAGGCCACACCGCAACTTCAGCCAGTACGCGCTTCAGAGGTGTGGGTGACTGGGAACGCGCTTATGAGCCGCAAAGTAATAAAGCCAAAGCGAGCGACTGCCGAGAGTACCTGGGCCAAAGATGCGGGTAGTCTATGACCACGCCATCCTGATTTGAGAATGACTGCGGATATCTGTGGATCTGTTGTAGTGGGGCAATGTATTTGGCTGCCAGATTTGTCCGCCTCGTGCGTAATCAAACGGAAGCCGCGCTGGGGGCGGTTTGGACGTGGCTTGTAGTTCGAATTGGGCGGTTGCTGCGGAATCTGGCCCTCTTCGACTGCGGAAAAAGGAGCTTTTTTTCTCTTGCTCAAATGGCTTTTCACGGTTAAGGTTTAAGGAGTATAATGCCTTTGCTCGGCGGCGGGCGGGGCGTGGTACAGGGCGGTTTTTAGCCCCCTGTAAAAGTGCTGGCTTAGCTGTCCTTGATGGGACAGCGATTCAAGGAGTTTGGCTGCATGAAAATAAAAAAGGTATTAGGTTGCGTGGTGATGAACCTGGCTCTCGCCGGCGGTGTGGCGCTGGTATTGTCGTCGCGGGGCGTTATGGCTCGCCCTTTGGCACCGCGGCCGGCATTAGCCTCGCGGAGCTGGCAACTTAATTTCAGTTTTTCCAAGCCGCAGCGTATGCAGGTCATGGCAGGCCATGGTCACCAGGCACATGTGGTCACCTGTTATTATTTGCGTTACACCGTGGTGAATAACACCGGCAAGGATATTTTCTTTGTACCGCGTTTTGACATGGTCACGGATACCGGCCGCATGATTCGTGCGAAGGTGGATATCAGTGGCAAACTTTTTGCAGCGATTCGTCATCGGTCTGGTGATGCGTTTTTAATCAATCCGATGTTGGTGGCGGGACGGCTGCTGCAGGGGAAGGATTATGCCAAAGACTCTGTGGCGGTGTTTATGGGCCTTACGACGAAAGACCGGGGGTTTAAGATTTTTGTATCCGGTTTGAGCGGAGAGACGGCTGTGCAAACCGATCCTCTCACCGGTAAGCCGGTGGTGCTGCATAAAACATTGGTGTTGCATTATTCCGTGCCGGGCGAGGCCATTAACATCAGGCCTCATCCGATACTGTTAAGTAAAACTTGGGTGATGCGATAAAGTGATGGAAGGAGCCGTTTTGGCAGGGGATGGTGAGTCCATGGATTTGATGAATATGCAACTTAGTGAATACATTTGCGTCTGAATAAAGGGTAGACCAGGCAAGCGCCCGGCGAGCGCCTCGCTTTTTGTATCATTGTTTAAGGGTTATTCCATGATGTACATCTATATCATTTTGCTGATTGTGCTGTTTCTTTTTTGGGTGCTTATGCTGGTAGATGCACTCAAAATCAGTGATGGACAAAAGGGCTTGTGGATGGCTATTATTGTAGTGCCGATCCTGATTGCCGCGGCCATGTATTTCCTTCTGAGTTATGTTGTGGTACCCCTGATTTTAATGTCTTTGGGCGCTTTTGCCTATAATTTTGTGAAGCGCGGCAAATAGCGGGATGGTAAGAGGTACGGCGGATGAGGATGGGCCTGGTCGCGCGGCATGCAGAGTTGGCTATGGATACTTCGTTTCAAGGGCATTTTCTTATTGCGTCGCCAACCCTTGGCGATCCCAATTTTTTTCGGACGGTGGTATTGATCATACAGCACGATGAAAGCGGAGCACTGGGGTTGGTCATCAATCACCCATTGCATACCACCGTGGGGGAAACGTGGAACCGTATCAGTGATATTCCTTATGAGAATGATGCTCCGCTGTACCTGGGTGGACCCTGTGAAAGCCCGCTGATGGTGCTGCATTGCCTGGAAGAGGCCGGAAAAATTGAAGTTCTGCCGGGAATTTATTTTACTGCGGAAGCCGACGATCTCAACGAATTGGTGCGCGACCAGTCATCCCCGGTAAAGTTTTTTGCCGGATCCGCCGGTTGGACCAACGGGCAGTTGGAAACAGAAGTCAGCGATGGTGATTGGCTGGTGATGCCGGCGCTGGCGGACCAGATATTCAGCCGCGTAGAAGATCAATGGCGCGTTTTAACTCGCCTGATTGCACGGCTGGCCGCTGTTCCAGACTTGAATCCCAAGCTCATTCCTCCAGATCCATCAGTCAACTAAGGGACGGCTAGGAAATAAAGTGGATGAATACGGCGCAGGCTTTTTGGCAGCCGTCGTGGTCGGCTGGGTTCCTCCAGCCTCGCCTCCCCTCTCAATCCAACACCAGCCACCACCGCCCATTGAAAGCTGACCGCTGTCCAAAGCCCGCCGCCAAAAGGACCGGACGGATGGTACAAGTAATTTCTTGATAGCCCATCGGCGATGCGTGGGTTGAATGGATGGCTGCGTTTGTGGTCATGACGGATAACTGATAGGATGCTATATAAGTGCAGTCGGTTGTGCCGCTGCACAAAAATTCGGGGACGTAGCTCAATTGGGAGAGCACCGCCTTTGCAAGGCGGGGGTTGCCGGTTCGAGCCCGGTCGTCTCCAGTGTACGGGAAATAAATTATCTTTTCCGCGCCTTGATATCGGCGGTGTCTTTCAAGATGGCATCCGGCGAGCCGTTAAGCCCTGCGCCCAATGGGTGTGGGCGACGCGGAGGAACCGTCGAATTTTTCCGGCGTATGGCGATCGAGGCGGCAAGGCCGGTGATCTGGCAGATCGTTTTGCCGTTGTGGGCGTACATACCAGTGATACACGATCGAGATAGGCTTTAAGGTCTGACTCACTGAATCGCCCAAGAAAATCGGCCGAGGTGGAAACATTGAACTGAAGAATGGATTTAATAAGTTCGTTTTTTTCCATACGCGCATCCTTGCCAAGAGCAAACTACTGAATCCGCAAGACCATACCTTTATCCATGAAGGAGTGGCCGAAACAGGTTCCAAATTGTCTTTCAGGCCTGGTGTGTTAATTTAGGCCGCTGATATCGGTGCGAATCAACGGATCGAACCGATGGCTTCACCAAGTCTGACTTGGTTTTATCGGAAGAACCAACAGCCGACTTGAATAAAAATAATCGGCCTGAATGACGATGGATTATAGGACTCTGCTGATGGTGGCAGTATGTCGACGGATGGAGTGATCGCTTGGTGTTCATTCGCAAAAATGCCCGATGCTGTCTACAATAACACTCCATGCGAAAGGTCCCTTTGGAACATTGGCTGCAATTTTTTCAACGTTTGTGGGGGCGGTTATGCCTGTGGTTGGAAGGTGTGGAATCCAGCCTGTGGGCGATACCGGTACAATCGCTGGTTATACGTGGTATAGACTGTGGTGCTGCAGGCCTGCACGGTTGGATCAGACGTGACTGTCTCCGCCATAGGCGGGGGCCGCAACGGTCCGGGTGGCAGTACTCTCGTCTGGGCAGCCTGACGATGTTAGTGGTATTGCTGGTGGGATACTGCAGTTCGCGAGCCTGCGCCCAATCTGCGGTGGTAGTACCGGCATCCACAAAGCCTGCAGTTCGCAGTGTCGTTCCGCCGGGGCGATTATTAATGGCCGGTAACGTACGCAGCGGAATCTGGATGGTGGTGCCGACATGGTATGGGAAAGCCGGGCATCGGTTGGGGTTTGTCATTTTGCAGCATTCGCTGAATCGCCAGAAGGGTGGGGAAGATCTATGGCGGCAGGTTAACCGGCAGGTGTTAGTGGGTGTGCCACGCGCTTTGGCTGTACTGGCGGGCACTGTGGATGGCAAAGAAATATCATCTGCGTATGTGATGTTTTCCGGCGGTTTGGTCTGGGCTTATGGTGAAGATTTGCGTCAAAGCGAAGCAAGTCTGCTCCGGTCATTTCAACCCGTGGCTGCCGTGGGAAATGCGGGGGGGCTTTACGTCTTGGTTTGGGGGCGTCCCAACATTGCTGCGCCGGGTCATCCGGCGGAGGCGAAAATCAACCGGTTAAGTGCTGCGAACGCCAAGGCTGGTGCCAAGCCGGACGTGGCCGTGGTTTTACCGAGACCGCCCGCCACTTCTGTGTCGCCGGCGTTTTCAAGGCCAGTGGTAATGGGTCAAGGGCCGGCCACCTTGTCGGCAAGTTTGCCTCGCCCTGCCCAGTGGTTACTGTATGAATTTAACGGCATTGACTGGCATTGCCTTTCAGCACCCGGTCTGGCTATGCCGGTGATAAAAGACAAGTTGCACGGCACCGGGCTGACGCTGGTGTGGTTGGCGAACCGATTGTGGGCGTTTTGGAAAAGTCCCCGGCGGCCGGAACAGATTGATGCTCAATATCTGCGCATCGGCAAGTCAAAATCGGCGGGGTGGTCACACGTGCTTAGATGGAATACCAGAACGCCGTTGGGCACGCTTTTGCCGCTGAATGTCGATGGTAGACTATTGGTACTCTGGGCGGTACGTGAGCCTGATGGCGGCATGAAAATTCAAGGAGCGCAGGTACACGCATCAGGCAAAACACACCTGGTGCCAATGCATCTGTTTAAGCCAGTGCTGATGACATGTGGACGCCACTCTTTTTCACCCGGGTTGATCGGGGCGGCGGCGGATGGCGATTCTGTAGCGGTGGTATGTGGAACGGCATCGGGGGTTCTGCGGCAGGTAACACTGGACCGGTGGGGAAAGGTCATAACACCGACGTTTAAGCTCCAGCCCAGACCGGCCAGCCCGGCCAGCCCGGAAAATATCCAATCGCTGATGATGGTGGCGCTGGTGGTTTTACTGGCGTTATCGCTGTGGCAACGCCAGCAGGTGCCGCCGCCGGGTACGCTGCCCAAAGGCATGCAGATAGCGCGGCTGTACGTGCGTATTCCCGCGGCCCTGATCGATTTGGCCATTCCGATTGTTGTGGTGGCCGCGCTATTTGGTGCTTTTACCGAACCTTTGTTTGCAGGCATGTTACGCCATTGGACCAACGTCTATTCCTCGCCGATGCTTTTGGCCCGTGAAACCTCTCTCTGGTGGATGCTGGGTTTGTACGTGGGGCACGTTGGATTGGGCGAGTGTATTTTCGGGCGCTCCATCGGTAAAGCGGTTTTTCGGCTGCGCGTGGTGAATATGGCCGGTGGGCGGGGCGAGGCAAACTT
>JAJZNX010000177.1 GCA_021852275.1 Planctomycetota bacterium
TGCCTTGCAAAACCGGGTTTTTGAAACCCTGACCTACAGTGTCGATCCCACCACCGGCAATGTCAGCCCGACGGCTTTGACCACTTATACCTTCTATGGCCTGCGCGGCAATGTCATGGAAACCGTTTCCCCCACCGGGCTGGTAACGCAAAATGTCTATGACGGTGCCAATCGATTGATTGAAACCTACAGCACCGATGGCGGAGCGGTGAATAACGCCGGAACCCCACTGCTTACCTACACGGCCGCGAGTTCGGTGGCGGGTGATATTGTCATCAACCAAACCGCTTATGGCTACGATGGTGACGGGAACAATACCGAAACCGTGCACGCCCAGCGGAATAATACCGACCCGATTGTGGGCACATCCGCCGAAGGGGCACTCTTTACCGCCGTGCAGAATGCCGATGGCAGTTTGACCATTGTTCCGGCCAGCGGAACTAATGCCGATTTGGCGGCGCGGATTTATTACACAGCCAGTTATTATGATGCCGCGGATCGGGTGGTGGCCACGGTGAATGCGGGTACCAATCCCACCGGCACCAATGGTATGGCTGTACCGTGGACTCGCCCTTCCAGTCCTCCGGTCTCCAGTCTCCTGACTACTGTCTCCTTATATAGCTACAATGCCGCCGGCTGGGTATTTGAAACCACGGATGGCAATGGCAATGTGGCGGCAACGTTTTACAACTCGCTGGGCCGGGCGATTGAAACCATTGCCGCGTATAATCCAGCGGTGAACGGTGGCAACCCCACCAGCGATCAAAACCAGACCACACTGTACACCTTTGACGGTTTGGGGGATCAAACCTCCATGACGGCGGAGGATCCAACTACTGGCAATCAGACCACCAGTTACATTTATGGGGTAACTGCTGCGGAAGGCAGCCAAATTAACAGCAATGATCTGTTGTATCAGACGGTTTATCCCTCGAACGGCCAGGCGGACACCACTTCCAACATCTACAACGACTTGGGCCAGGTGATTTCCTCCACGGATCGCAACGGCAACGTGCACAATTACACCTATGACAGCCTTGGCCGGCAGATCAGTGATACCGTCACCACGCTGGGGGCTGGTGTTAATGGCAGCATTCTGCGGATTGATACCGCGTACAATAGTCAGGGGTTAGCCTATCTATTAACCAGCTATGCCGATACCGCGGGTACCCAAATCGTGAATCAAGTGGAGAATGTCTATAATGGTCTTGGCCAATTGACCCAGCAGTATCAGGCGGTAACCGGCGCGGTTGCAGTGGGCAGTACGCCATCGGTACAATACACCTATAGTGATCCGAGTACCGGGAGCCTCCGGCTTCGCCGAGATAATTGAGAGTGGAGCAGTGGAACAGTAGAGCTCAAGGAATTGTTGGTAAGAGTTGATATGGTATATCCCGAAGAACCAATATCAATTTCGGCTGTCGGGACAGGCCCGAATGGCCGGACGATTAACTACAACTATGGCGACACCGGCGGTGTGCTGATGAGCAATTCCAACGCAATGCTGGATAACGCCATTGGAAGGTTGAACTCGATCAGCGATGCCGGCACTGGCAACATCCTTGAACAATATAGCTACCTTGGCCTGTCCACCATCGTGGCCCGGAACCATCCGCAGACGGGGATTAACCTTACGCTGATCGGTTCTGGCGGCAGCATTGGTGCGGGTGGGGATGAGTATGTGGGGTTGGATCAATTTGGCCGGGTGGTGAACCAAAATTGGATTCAAGAGACCGGAGGCAGGGCGCGGCTTCGCCGTGAGACGGGAGTCGGGGGACGGGAGATACGTATTTGCCGTGGAGGCGGCAACGCAGGAGACAGAAGACAGGAGTTGGGAGACAGGGCGCGGGGGAAAGAGCGGTCAGCGGTCAGTTTGCAGCGATTGGCAATCAGTCATTGGCTTTCGGTACTGGTTGTGGCATCAGATCCGGGCGATGAAAAACAGGCGACGAAATGGAAATAAGACTTTGCCGTCTCTTTGGGGCGGGTATGCGGCGGTAACAGCCGCCTGATATTCGGCAAGAAGATCCTGCTGGTCCGCCGGCCGGGTTAACGCATCCAGATAAGGCCGCAGGCCGGTGCCTTTGTACCACTGCACAATCTCCTGCGGACCAGTCAGTACGTGCAGGTATTGTGTGGTCCATAAATCAAGATGGGAGGTCAGCGGGCTTAGGACATCATAATAAAATGCCGGCTCATGAACATGCCATCGGTGGATGTTGGAGAGCCGGTTTTTCCATTTTGGTGCCTGGGTGATTTCACATATCAGCCGATGGGCCAGAGAGTCCTGGTCATTAGCAGGCATCTGCACCGCCAGTGCGCCGCCCGGGGCCAGGGAGGTCAGCAGATGCGGAAATAATTGGGCGTGGTCGGGCAGCCATTGCAGGGCCGCATTGGAAAAAATCAGATCAAAGCGCTCTACGGGCCGCCAGTTGCCAATATCTTGCTGTATCCAATGCCCGTGGGGCGCGGAGGCTTGGGCTGCGGCAATCATGGCGGCGGAACTGTCCAGGCCGGTAATGCGGGCCTCGGGCCAGCGTTCAGAGAGCACGACGGTGCTGTTGCCGGGGCCGCATCCAAGGTCGATGACCCGTTGCGGCGATGGCAGGGGCACGCGCTGGACCAAATCGCGGCATGGTTGTGTGCGCTGGTCGGCGAAACGCAGGTATTGATCAGCATTCCATGTAGGCATGGTGCGTTTTTACCATGGTGAGGTACGTAGGGCAAACAGACCAAAAATCTGGAGGGGCTTTCGGCTGAAATTCTGCGCGGTGCCAACATTTATATCAGCGCCAGGGCATCCATAGCAGCAATTGCAGCAGCAGGTTGGCCTGCACGCCGGCGGCTACGTCGTCAAGCAAAATGCCCCAACCCCAGGGCAGGTTTTCCAGTTGGCGGCAGGGTGGAAGTTTCAGGGTATCGGTCAGGCGGAATAAAATATATACGCCGGCGGCCACCAGCCAGCTTCCCCACCAGGTGCGGGTGAAATTTGCCGGGATTGGCAGAAAAGCGCAGGCGATCCAAAAGCCGGTGAATTCATCAAGCACCACCTGGCCGGGATCGGGCTGATGAAAATAGGCGCAGGCCCAACGGCCCAGCAGCACCAGCACTATTCCCGCGGCAACCGCTCCTGCCAGACATATTTCGGAACGCAGCGGGTCGGCAACGTGCGCAGTTAGAAGAAGCCAGTAGACCATTGCCGGCAAAGCGGAACCCCAGCTACCGGGGGCGGGGCGCAACAGGCCCAGTCCTCCGCCGGTAACAACCCACCTGGGCCAGGTATGCTTGGGCGGCGGAAGAGCCGCTATGCGTCCGGCCAGAACCTTGTTGGAATGTTGCCCCACGTAGCGGCTCCTAATCGGTCATGATTTTGCGTGATCGCACAATATAGTCCAGGGCGGAAAGCACGGTGGTGGCCAGTGTAACCCAGATGGCGATATTCCGAGACCACAAAATCCAGGTGATGGGCTGATAGTGGCCGCCATGCACCGCGGTGGCCAGGTTGCCCAGCGCCGCGCCAACGGCAAAGGACTGGGCGAACATTTTGAGTTTGCCGGTCCATTGCGATCGAAAATCAATGCCTTTGGATTCGGCCAGGCCACGAATGCCGGTTACAAGAAATTCACGGGCGATAAGCACCACGGCCATCCAGGGGGCGATACCGGTAATTGCTGCGGCGGAGGAAGCGGTTCCCAGCAGTGCGGCGCGTGGTCCAAGGAAATCCGGGGAGGCCAAAAAGACAAAGGCCCCGCAAATGAGAATTTTATCCACAAACGGATCGACCACCCGGCCAAAGGCGCTTTCCACCTTCCAGGATCGGGCAAGATAGCCATCCAGCACATCGGTAAGGCCTGCCACCACAAAAACTGCAAAACAAACCCACATCCATTGGGCGAAGGTTCCGCGGGCCGGCACCTGATTTAAGGCAACAAAAAATGCTGCGGTCAAAATCAACCGGCCAACGGTGATTAAATTGGGAATTTGCCGATACATGTGAGGTACCGCTTTAACGCCAACCGGGCACAAACCATGGGCAACTGGCACCGGTGCCCGCATTTATAGAGCAACTTCCGGCATTTACCGGTGCAGAACCGGCAGGCTGACTTGTCCGCCCGTCCGGCGGGCAGTGCCGGCACGTGCCGCTGTTGGCACAGGCCGGGCGATAAGGTCATAGTCCTGCCAATCTTCCACCACGACGGGCAGCACTTCGCCTGCAACCGCCGCGCTACCCCGCAGCAGCACGCGCGAATCAATATCCGGAGCCTGCCCGGCATGGCGTGCCATGGCGGTACCTCTGCGCCGGGCGGGGTGATCCACCAGCACCGTAAGCGTACGGCCAATCATGTGTTTATTTTTGGCAAATACCACCTGCTGCTGGGCGGCCATGATTTCGCCTTTGCGCCGGGCCATGACGGCCGGGGGCACGGCCTGGGTTACGTGCAGCCGGCCTGCCGGGGTACCGGGTTCCGGGGAAAATTCAAAAACGCCCAGACAGTCAAATTCAAAATCGCGCACAAAGTCCAGCAGTTCCCGGTGCTGGGATTCGGTTTCGCCGGGGAATCCGCTGATCAGGGTGGTGCGGATGGTGATGCCGGGAATGCGATCCCGCAATTTTTTCAGTAATGTTTCGATTTGTTTACGGGTTACCTTACGGCGCATGGCATGGAGAATTTGATCATTGATGTGCTGCAATGGCATATCAATATATTTCACAACGTGCCCGGCATCGGCGATGGCACCGATCATGTCGTCGGTAAAACAACTGGGATAGGCATACATGAGCCGAATCCAGCCGATGTCGGCAACACCGTTGAGCGCGCGAATCAGACCGGCAAGCCCCTCGCCGGCGCGGTTGTATTCAATGTCCTGTCCGTAACTGGTGGTATCCTGCCCGATGAGATTGATTTCAAAAGCACCATCGGCAATCAATTCCCGGACTTCGGCCAGAATGGCGGGCAGGGGCTTGCTGCGCATGCGGCCGCGGATGGAAGGGATGGTGCAGAATGTACAGCCCTGGTTACAACCTTCTGAAATTCGCAGGTAGGCATAATGCCGCGGGGTAAGGCGCAGGCGAGTCTGGTCATTTTCGGTATAGCCGATTTTGCTGCGGTCATGGCGGGAAATAAATGTGCTTACCGGGTGAAAGGTCCCGAGGTCCGCATCCGGCCCGGTTGCAGCACTGCCGCGAACGGCGCTGACGATATTTTCCCGGTCAAACACGCCGACCAGGGCGTCTATTTCGGGGATTTCGTCGAGGAGTGCGGCCCGATGCCGCTGGACGAGGCAGCCGGCTACTATCACCCGCTTACCCCGGCCGGTTTTTGCGGCACGGCGTTTTTGTTCCACGGCGTCGCGGATGACCTGTAAAGATTCAGTTTTGGAAGCTTCGAGAAAGCCGCAGGTATTGATGACAATGGCATCCGCCTGATGGTGATCTGCGGTGATAGCGATGCCGTCCTCGGCGAGCAGTCCGAGCATTTTTTCGCTATCGACGAGATTTTTGGGGCAACCCAGCGATACAAACGCCACCGATTCAAGGGGCGCATTTGGACGGGCGGCGATGGATGATTTCTTTCCTGCCATGTGATCTCACGAAAATTCCCGCAGGCCATTCATATATCCTGAAGCGCCGGGCCATCGGCTCAACGCTGGAAAACGTCCACGCTACACCTGCATCCATATCAATGAGCGGCGTTTCACCTGTGCTGCGTAAGTATAGCAGACTTGTCGGGGGAAAACTAATTTCTTGGCGGGGGCTTGCGAACGATCAGCAATTGGTGGGGGCAAGATTATCAAGGTTATCAAGATTGTCATACATTTTATACAGGAGACAGGGCGCAGGCTGTGGCCCGCAAAGACTGAAAGTTGATCGCTGTTCCGCGGCCCGTCGAAACGGGTGTCCACTGTTTCGCGAGCGGTTAGCTATCGATGTCTTCATTGGTCGAGGACCGTGTGTGTTGAAATGTCCGTCGCAGGAAACCAACGTCGCAATGTTTGCACAAATTTGTTAAACGCGCGATCTTTGCACCTTTGAACGCTTACGGTCGCCGCCAGTTCCGAAAATAGGCCGGCGACCAATGGCTGGTTGGCTTTCCGCACGGCCTGTTCCATCGCGGTTTTGGGATCAGATGGTTTGTGTTGATCGTTTCCCCAGAGGCCTTGGTCTGCAAGATATTGCCGGAGGGGCTGGCTACCGTTTCTCCACCCCAAAACCCTGGGCACGTGCGGTGAGTCGGACCAGACCCAAGCCTCCAGTTCGGGGTCAATTACCACGGCGATGGCGTGGCCCTCCGGCCACCCGCTTGTTCTCAGGCTATTTTCCATTTCCGTTTCCAGTGTTTCCGCTGAATTAGCCTCGCCGCCGCTGCCAACCCGATCAAAAATGACCAAGGCCCGATGATGGCTGCGTTGTTTGGGACGTAGAACATCAACGGCATCTGTTAAACAGCCGGAGTCACGGCCGAAGTACCGCAGCAGATCTTCGTGTGTGAAATCCAACGCAATTCCAAGAGACCTCTGTCGGCCTTGCAGTAACGATTTTTACCACATTTTCTGCATCAAGGTCAGCAACGACTACAAACAGGCTTCTTTTTTCTAACCGGTCGGTCATCCCAATACCCCCGATGCGTACAGTTGCGCCAAAGAAACGCCGCCCTTCCATTGCGGTAGTGCAGGATGGTTGGAACCAATAACAATATCCGCAGCTCCAGTTGGCCCCTTTTTGAAGCATAGGATCTGGTCCGGCTTCGCGCAGCCGAGGATGACCGGTGAATGTGTAGCCAATAAAATTTGAGCGCCGTAGACAGTTTTTAAGGCCTGAAATACGGTTTCAATAGCCATTGGATGTATGCCATTTTCTGGCTCTTCGATCAGATAAATACCTCTGAAATCAGGAAAAAACGCTGGAAGTGTCAGGGCAATCATACGCAGTGTGCCGTCCGAGACCATCCATGACGGCACCTTTAGGCCGTTATTATATAGAATCCGTAAAAAGAGGTGGCGTGTATCGGGCAATTCCACCGTCTCAATGTCATTGATGTCGCTTAAAGCATTGCGGATATGCTTAATCCATTTTTGGAACCGTTCCGGTGCTTTTTTTTTCAGATCGGCAACCATCCACGGCAAATTGCTGCCCTGCGGATTAAAGATTGATTCCTGTCCGGGAGGGCTGCTCCTGCGTAATGCGGAACTGTCCAACATTAATTTTTGAGTTCCGCTTATTAACATTGCCCGCAGCCAGGTGGAAATCGGAAATTTTTCTTCGTCCTCGGGCATACCGGCGAGGGCCGATTTTCGTGGTCCCAGCCGAATCGAAGGAGCCCAACCGGCTTTGCCTTTTTGGCTTACCTTTTCTGAATAGAAATTATCGTTCTTACCGTACGTTTTGCGCACGCTCCGCCGTTTATCTTTTCCGACAAGCCTTTGATGCATGATTGTGGAAGGGGGCTCTTCCGGACTCGGAAAAAGCGTTAATGGATACGGACGCTTAAGTGGGGAAACCGATTTCTGCAGGATAACCTGTTCATCAAAGATATGGTATTCTCCCGATGCAGCCTTGCCAACTGCTATTTCGTAGCGAATGCATGGGTAGACCTGATCGGGGACAAGCTTTCTTAATTGTTCGGGCACTTCCATTTCCAGTGCTAATTCAAACCGATTTCCCTGATTGAGGAAAAAAAGATCCTCAATACTCGAGCTCGATGACCGTTTGCTAATAGCGCGGTCCAAGCCGTGCCTTAGCAAATCACCAAGGAATCCGGCAACGTCCAGAAATGTGCTTTTGCCGCTGGCGTTTGGCCCCACCAGAACGTGAAACCGCCCCAACGGTTGTTTAACATAACGCAAACATCGGTAATTCAAGGCTTCAACCAGTTTGATCATTGGCAATCCTCATACTCATCATGGGGATGTATTGCCCCGAAAAGCTGCGATTTGAACTTGCGGCTTGTCCTATCGAGTCGCTGCATGGTTACTGATGCTCGCCAAAATCGACGGTACTACCCGCTTATAAAGATTATTCTTGCACGGTGCCAACGCTTCCAAATACTCATGTACTTTATGCACATTCACTTGCTTGCACAAGCGCACCAGCCGACGGTCAACCGTGGCCACGTTCAATCGCGGGGTTTGGTCCAGGTGTTGCGCCGGCGCTTTGCTTTTGGAAGATGGCTGGTAAAGGGAGGATGTGCAATTTTGCAAATACGTTCGCGGGTCAGCGCTGGCCGTCATTGGTTGTTCGATTTGGTCGGCCATGTGCATGCCCCTTTTAGGCTGTGAACGAAAAGGCCAGATTCACCGCCCGCAGCGGATTGGGAGACTCTATTTCACGGGTATGTTCTGCCGGTGTCAATTGCCAAATTTGTGCGGTGAGGCGGGAGGTGAGGAGGCGGGTACGATAGCCTTGGCTTGGTTGGCATGGAGTGTGTAGGGATTGTGTTTGACGCGGCGATGGGGATATCGCTGGAAAGTGAGGTCTGTGGTGTTTTGATTGATCGCCGGTTCAGTCCATGATCGAGCGCATCGTTAATGTTCACTGCGGCTGGAGGGGCCCCGCTGGATACGACGATGCGGGAGATCCGCTCGTCTCGTTTGGCGGGAGGGGAGACCGGAATCAACTGGCCTTCTCTACCCGGTCCCGGGGATATCATGGCTGGTAAGATGACCATTGCCCAATGTTGGAGCAGGCAGAATTTATGGCCACGCCCGAGCTGAAAGATCATGGACTCCGGCCCATCATCCGCTTACCATACCTCCGGTTTTGGCGGTTGTGTGCGAAAGTGCCGGGCTATGTTTAAGCAACGTCTGATTTTCGGTTTGCTCTTCGGCATAACGCTGTTGATCATGTTTTATTTCGATCAAACCTGGTCAGCGGGCTGGCCGGCACGGCCGTGGTCATTTCCGCCGGGAGCGCTGATGGTGCTGACCCTGATCATCACCATTCCCCTGGCCACAGCGGAAATGCGGAACTTGCTGGCCTATGAACATGTAAAAATTTCGCTGCGAGTGTGCTCCATATCCGCAATTTTGTGCATGCTCTGGCCGTGGCTGGAGCAGATATCGGAAATGCTGCTGGCGCATCCGCAGGGAGCCGCCGCACCGGCCATTGTGATTGCGCACTGGTTTCACACGGTCAAGCCGCACTATTTGGTACCAACGGTACTGGCATTGGCGATGGTATGGGCTTTTGTCATGTACAGCCGCAAAGAAAAAATTGACGGCGCCATGGCTTCTGCCGGCGGATCTTTGCTGGCTATTACGTACCTGGGGGTGTTGCCCGGTTTTTTCCTGCCGATTCGGCTAAGCCATTCTTCAGGCATGGTGGTGTCAATTCTGCTGATGGTCAAAGGGGCGGACATTGGAGCCTACGCCTTTGGCCGCTGGTTGGGCCGCCACAAACTTATTGCCTGGCTTTCGCCGGGAAAAACGGTGGAAGGCTTTATCGGCGGCCTGATTTTTGCTGCACTCATCGGCAGCATTTTGACCCATTGTTCATCGGAGTTCGACTGGTGGGAAGGTGCCATTGCGGGTCTGCTGCTGGGTGCCGCCGGGCAGTTCGGTGATCTGCTGGAAAGCCTGCTCAAACGGGATGCGGGCGTGAAGGACTCCGGCAGTGTACCGGGGTTTGGAGGTATTCTGGATCTGATGGACTCACCTTTGCTTGCGGCACCCGTAGCCTACTGGATGCTCAAGCTGGTGCATGGCTGAAGGTCGACCGCGTTAGGGACCGCGCAAAAATAAATTCGTGTTTTAGGGCGCAGAAATTTTGGCCGCTGGCGAGGCGTGAGCGAGGCGCATACCCCGGCAGTGGGTCTGTAACGAGCGAACAACGAAGCTGGCGGCCAAAAGGGCCAGCCGGAAAGCGCGAAGTTATTTTTGCCCAGTTCCTTAGCTCGACTTTTGCCATTTTTCAGAGGCGTGAATGGTTGAATTCTCCGGAATTCGCGATTGCGGGGCGACTTTTTGCACAACCCGTGTTTTATACGGGTGTG
>JAJZNX010000082.1 GCA_021852275.1 Planctomycetota bacterium
ATAAGGTGCCAGGTCAATTGAATTTGACCCGGTGCCGGACACATATTATGATCACGTTTATGCGTTGCGCAAAACGCCAGTTGGTCGGCAATCAGGTTTGCCATTTGCATAATCTCGGCAATGGCCGGATCGATATTTTTAACGGTGTGGAGGATGTCCGGACGTTTCAGCATGATTTTGCGACGGGTTGTACGTATAGCCAGTCATCTGGGGCTGGAATCGTCGCTGCACGCGGAGTTGTCCGCAGGTGGATAGCGGCTGCGGCAGTTGCCTTATAAGCGAATTCCGCCAGTAAGGGACCGCGCAAAAATAAATTCGTGTTTTACGGAGCAGAAATTTTGGCCGCCAGCGAGGCGTGAGTGAGGCGCATACCCCGGTAGTGGGTCTGAAACGAGCGAACAACGAAGCTGGAGGCCAAAAGGGCCAGCCGAAAAGTGCGAAGTTATTTTTGCCCGGTTCCTAATACCTGACCCTTCGTGATATGGAGACACACCATGGTCAAACAGGCGAAATCGTCCCCGCCATCCCCGCAAGACCAGATGCTCGCAAGGCTTTTGCAAATGCACTTGTCCTTTGCGCCGGCCAGGATACTCAGCGCGGCGCTGCAGTTGAAATTGTTTTCCCACATCGCTGCGGGGCACCACACCGCCAGGGCCATCGCCGGGGCGGCCCGCGCAAATGAACGCGGCATCCGCATGGAACTGGATGCTTTGGTAGCGCTGGATCTGCTGGCCAAACGCGGCGGGGCGTATCGGCTTACACCGCCGTCAAGCCGCTATCTGGTGCGGGAAAGTCCGGATTATTTTGGTTCCATGCTCGAACACGACGCACTGTGGGACGCCTGGACGCCCCTGGCATCCGTTGTTCGCACGGGCCGGCCCTACCGCAAAGTGGAACAGCGGAAAAAGGCAGAGAAATTTTTCCCCGCCCTGGTGCGCAGCTTGCACATTATGAACCGCGGGCCGGCCCATCGGCTGGCCGAGCTGCTGGGGGCCGGAAAAACACGCCACGGTCTGCGGGTGTTGGATGTGGCATGTGGTTCCGGCGTATGGGGCATTGCCGTGGCCGAGGCGGATTCCACCGCCCGCGTTGTCGCACATGATTTTCCCGGTGTGCTGGCCACCACCCGCCGATATGTACGCCGCCATCAACTCGGAAAGCAATTTGAATATCTGCCCGGTGATCTTCGCAAGGTGAATTTTGGCCAAGGGCAATTTGATGTGGCCCTGCTGGGCAATATTGTGCATTCCGAGGGTGAACGTTCTTCCCGTAACCTTTTCAAGCGGCTGCACAAGGCCCTCAAGCCGGGTGGATGCGTGGTGATCATTGATATGATTCCCAATGATCAACGCACCGGCCCGGCGTTTCCGATTTTTTTCGCCATCAACATGCTCGTCAATACCGCCGACGGAGATACCTACACGCTGGCGGAGTACCGGCAATGGCTTGCGGCCGCGGGTTTCCGGCAGGTACGTCCCGCCCCGATCGGATCGCATTCGCCGGCCATTATCGCCACGCGTGCATAATGCCGTGCCGCCTGTGCTGTTCCCGGCCTCTTTTACCACCCCTTATCCCCGCCATGTTGTGGCTAATACCACGCCATGGACCATAACATAAAATCCGCCGGCGATTACTGGCTCCCCATCAGCTCTCCGTTTTTAACCAATCTGGGCGGACGGCCGATTCCGACCGATGCCCAACTCATGCTCGAATACCTCACCAATGATCTGGCCTATACCTGCGCCAACTGGAATGCCGCGGCGGTAGCCAGGGTGCGTTTGCGCCTTTATGCCCAGCACGGGCCGGACCAGAAACACCGCCGCCCATTTCCCGCCCGGCCCGTGGAGGCGGCGGAACTGCGCCGGCTCAAGGGCAATCCCAATCTCGCCGGCCGCCTCGCCCATGCTGAAGATATCGAAGAAATTACCGACCACCCCATCATCAACCTGTTGGAACGCGATAACGACGGTCTCAACGGCTACCAGCTCCGCTACATGACCGGCATTTACATGGAAGTGTTCGGCGGGGCGTACTGGCTGCTGGAACCGGGCCTCTTTGAACCGGTCCGGCAGATCAAAATACTGCCCACCCAGCGCGTCATGCCCCTGCGCGATAACGACCTGGCAGTTGTCGGCTACAAATACATGCCCGCCCTCCAGGGCAACTGGCTTTCTCTTAACAAAAACAACGTCCTGGATTTTCGCTTCCCCGCGGTGGAAGACCCCTACGGCGGCCGCCACGCACCTTTGCGTTCCGCCTACATGCAGGCCCAGCTTGCCAGCCAATACAGCCTGTATCAAAATGAACTCATGGATAACCGGGCCCGTATCGACGGTACCTTTGTCCCCCAGGAACACCTCACCCGTCAGGAATCCCGCCGCGCCGAAGAATTGTGGAACCAGAAATTCAAACGCGGCGGCAACGGCCGCATCCTGGTCGCTGAACAGGCCGGCAGCTTTGTCCCTGCCCGCTACCCGCCCACAGACCTTGGCCCGTTAAAAATCAGCCAGGAAAGTCTCAAACGCCTGGCCAACGCCTTTGGTGTGCCCGAAGCCCTGCTTTCCAAGGATGCTACGTATGCCAACATGCAGGCCAGTTTAACCCTTTACGCCCGCAACACCATTTTGCCCCGAGTTTTAATTCTGGAACAAAAACTCAATGAAATGCTGGTGTCGCGCTACGGACCGCGACTGTTTCTGGCGGCAGAAAATCCGGTGCCCGCCGATGAAACATTCGAACTCCAGAAAGTGCAGATCGCTATCGATGCCGGCGTGCTGACCCCCAACGAAATCCGTATGGCCGCCGGCTTTAAACCCCTGGAAGACCAGGCTACGTATGCCAACCCCTCGCGCCAGGCAGACCAGCTTACCACCGCACCATCCACGCAAATACCAACAGGACCGAACCAGACTGCAGATGCTTCCTCGCCCCAGCCGCGGCCAGCCGCACCGGCCGCCAACGCCGCCACCGTCAAACTGCTGCTGGCCATCAATCGGGCAGTGGCCGCCGGCCAAATGCGGCGCTTGGTCGCCATCCACGTGCTCATGCGGGAACTAAACATGAATGCTGCCCAGGCCCGCCAATGCGTGGGCCGCCGCAAGCGCCCCGGCCATCAATCTGCCGCCGTACCGGCACCCGTTCAACCAACGCCCGCCGCGACACCACAAAACGTTCCCCAGCCTCCGCCACAGTCACCCGCACCCGCAGAAGCAACCCCTCCAGTCCACCAATTGGTAGAGTTAAAAGATCAATCCCCAAACAATCCGATAAAGGTTCAACACCCCGATGATACGCAAATCGTTTGAAAGTGAAATTTTAGATGTTGCCCCCGGCCGACGCGAAGTCGTGGCGTGCATTTCCACCGCAGCCATTGACCGCGATGCCGAAGTTGTTTTGCCGCACGGGCTGATCAAAAAACATTATGGCGGCCTGACCGTTTTTTTCGACCACGATACCGCCAAACCCCTGGGCGTTACCCAGTGGGTGAAGCAGGCGGACGGACGGGTACTGGCCAAATACCGGGCTTCGGACAAAACCCAGTTTGCCCGCGACATGTTTGCCCTGGCCCAGGATGGCGTGCTCAAAAGTTACAGCATCGGCTTTCTGCCCACAGCGTACTCCGCCCCTACTCCGGAAGAACTCCGCATGCGACCGGAATTAAAAGCCGCCCGCCGCGTCTACCGCCAGTGGGAACTGCTGGAATTTTCTTTGGTGGGCATTGCCGCCAATCCGGAGGCCACCATGCTGGCCATCAGCAAAAAAGTCAGCCCACAAACCTGGGCCGCACTGGAAGCGTTGCGGCACTCGTCCACTCCAACCGCCAGCCGCCAATCCATGGACACAGGCACCGGTGCCGCCGCAGGCACTTCTTCCCATTCTTATGCACGTGCAGCCCGATCACTGTCGCCCGCCGAAATCGCTGCGGTTATTTCCGCGCAACTCTCCCCATGCGATATGGATGATCTGGTAACGCGATCTTTTGACCTGGTAGCCGGCCGCCTTGGTTGAAAAAATCTCCGCTTGCCTCAGTGTAGCACAGACATTTGTGTCTGTGGTGTGAAGTGCCATTCCTGCCTGCCGTAAGGGACCGCGCAAAAATAAATTCGTGTTTTACGGCGCAGAAATTTTGGCCGCCAGCGAGGCGTGAGTGAGGCGCATACCCCGGCAGTGGGTCTGAAACGAGCGAACAACGAAGCTGGAGGCCAAAAGGGCCAGCCGGAAAGTGCGAAGTTATTTTTGCCCGGTCCCTAACCTTGGGGGTGGATATCTTGTCCGCCACAATACTACTGGGACCGCGGGCATCCTGCCCGCAAAAGCTGCCCGCTGTCCGCTTCGCTCCCCGTTGAGGCATGGATGCCGAAATCCCGATGCGTTAGGGAAAAAGCCATCGGGATTGTGTCATGGATGCCGAAATCCCGATGCGACAGGAGTCGCCAATCGGGACTGATCGCCCGCCGTCCGCACCCCGTCTCCTGACTACTTCCTCCTGACTCCTGTCTCCTTACACAATACGTACTCCCGACTCCCGGGCCGCCGCCCGCGACCCCCGGCCATTGCCGCTTTCTACGCCTGCCCTATGCCGCGTTGCAGCTCCAGCATCTTCCGGGCCACCGGCGTAAGCTCAACGCTGTACGCTTCCACCGGCTGCGCCAAATCCAGCAGGGCGTATTGATCATGTTCTTCCGTATTCAGCGATCCAAGCAAGGTGTCGATGGGACCTTTCAGCGGGGCATACCAGGCCAATTCCGGTTGGCCTAAAAAATCGTCCCGCAGCACTGTCAGCACCCGTGGCAGGGCCAAAAAATGCTCCGGCGTTATCTGCAGCTCTTCATGCAATTCCTGGTACAGATGACGCAGCAAAAAACCTGTATCCAGCGACTGACCCGCCACTTCCGGGGCATCCAGCACGCCGCCGAAAAGATGCACCCGGCCCGGATACGCCGCCACCGCCTGGCTGCGCACCCCCAGAATAGCCTGTTGGTCCATGGTTAGCAGGATGCTGTTGCCCAGCGCCGGGCTGATCGCCTCCGGGGCGTTGGCCAAAAACCAGGCCCGGTCTCGCATGCAGGTTACCACAAACGTTTTGTAATCCGTAGGCGAAAGCGAAAGTTCCAGCCGGTTGTTACGTACTTCCACCGTCCGCAGCTCGGCCACCAGGCCGTTGTACAGCATCCGATTATGGTGTCGGGCTTCGGCACAATACCTGTCCCACCGTTCCTCGATGTAGTCGCCGGCGCTGCTGGAGATTGGCCGCGGCTGCGGATCCCAGCGGATGGTAATCTGATTCGTCGTGAAAGGGCCACGGGCTAAGATGTCCGGCGGCTTTGCCATGGCGGGTATTCTACCGTCGGAACCGAAATTGCCAAATCTCCAAAAGCCGCCATTTTTGGCGATAACCGGCGGGAATTCGGTTAGGGGCCGTGCAAAAATAAATTCATGTTTTACGGCGCAGGAGTTTTGGCCGCCGGCAAGGCTCAAGCGACGCGCATACCCTGCCAATGGGTCTGTAAGGAGCGAACAACGACGCCCGCGGCCAAAAGAACCAGTCGGAAAGTGTGAAGTTATTTGTGCGCGGCCCCTTATCCATGAAACGAAAAAAGATTTATCGATATGGATGTCCGCCTATTGACCTTACGGAGGTTGTAACCGTTCACGGCTACGTCGACAGGCCAGAGTTACGGCAGTTACGACGTACCCAAGAGCAGGGGCACCCCTTGTGGTGCAAGTTTCCAGCCTGCCCGGCCGCCCTTCGTGAACGGCTACCGGAGGTTATCTATGGACGCGGTATTGGAAAAAGTCGCAATAACGAAAATTTCTGCCGATCCGGGCAACGTGCGCAAGCACGGGGCGAGGAACTTGGAGGCGATCAAGGCGAGCCTGCGGCGGTTTGGGCAGCAAAAGCCTATTGTGGTGGATGCCAATAACGTGGTGCGGGCCGGCAACGGCACACTGGCCGCGGCAACAGAGTTGGGTTGGAAAGAGATTGCCATCGTGCGTACGCAGCTTACAGAGGCGGATGCGGTGGCCTATGCAATTGCAGACAATCGCACCGCAGAGTTGGCTGAGTGGGATGAGCAGGCTCTTTCCGAGCAGCTTGCAGTGATGGATGCCGGGCTACAGGATGCGGCGGGATTTGCGGATGGAGAGTTGGCCAAAATGCTTGGAGACTTGGAGGAGATGGCGGAGGGGGAAGGTGCCGCCCAGGCGGTGCCGGAGTTGTTTGAGGTGGCTGTAAAATGCCGGGACGAGGCGGATCAGCGGGCTTTGTTTGAGCGGCTCAAGGCGGAAGGGCGGGAGTGTCGGGTACTGACACTTTGACGGGGTGGCTATGCCAAAGGTTGAAGCTATAGTTTCCACAGTGATCGCAGAATCTTTTCGCACGGCCCAGGTGCGGGGGATGTTTGACTTGCCACAGGAAAAAACCTGCCACGAGCGATTTGCGGTAGAGGTGCCTGGTGCGGATGAAGATTGGCAGATTGGTTTGATAGTCGGTCCCAGTGGGAGCGGGAAATCGACCTTGGCGTGTCAGGCGTTTGGTGGGGAGGGATTTATTTGGGCTGGCTTCCGGTGGCCTGAGGATGCGGCGGTGGTGGATGGCTTTCCGGAGCAGGTGGACATGCGGGAAATCACCATGGCATTGTCTGCGGTGGGGTTTTCCAGTCCGCCGGCATGGCTAAGGCCTTATCATGTGCTTTCCAATGGCGAAAAGTTCCGCTGTGATTTGGCTCGGCTGTTGTGTCAGGCCAAGCCCGGCCAGGTGGCGGTGATGGACGAGTTTACCAGCGTGGTGGACCGGCAGGTGGCCAAGGTTGGTTCGGCGGCGGTGGCCAAGGCGGTGCGGGGTCGGCCGGGGAAAAAGTTTATCGCGATCAGTTGCCATTATGATATTCGGGAGTGGTTGGAGCCGGACTGGGTGGTGGATATGGCGACGTGCACTTTGGCCCGGGGGCGGCTTTGTCGGCCCAGATTTGAATTGTCGGTCCACGCCTGCGGGAAGGAACTTTGGCCCATGTTTAAGCGTCATCACTATTTGAGTGGGAGCTTGCCGATGGGTTGTAAGTTTTATGTGGGTGTGATTGGTGGTATGCCTGTGGCTTTTGCCGCGGTCGGACCACAGATGGGATATACCGGCTATCGGCGTTTCAGCCGGGTGGTGGTGTTGCCGGACTATCAGGGAATTGGGGTTGGTGGGCGGTTTCGCGATGCGGTGGCGGAAATTACAGCTTCCTTGCCAGGGGTCAAACGATTGTCTTTGGTGACCAGTCACCCGGCGATGATCCGGAGCATGGCCAAAAACCCACGCTGGCGATGTTCCATGGCAGGGATGGGAACAGATGGGTTGGCCCACACAGCCAGGCAGAGTCGGATGACGGCATCGTTTGTTTACAAACCTGCCTGCACTATACGTAGGCCATCTGGGCAGGTGGAAGGGGAAAAGCAGTGATGGCCGACATGACCAAGCCTGAAAAAAAGGAACAATCGGAGCAGGCCAGGCGGGTGGAAGCACTCGCCGGCACCGGTGCCACCGATGACGAAATTGCCTTACAGATGGAAATCTCTGTAAAAAAACTCCGGCGCAAATTCGGGCCGGTCTTACACCGTGCCTGCTCCACGTTGAAAGTTCGCCTGCGGGCCCGTCAGGTGAATCTGGCCCTGCAGGAAAAAGGCAGCGAACGCATGTTGCTCTGGCTGGGCCGGCAGTACCTGGGCCAGAAGGAATCCCCTTCCGCCGACAACTCGGAGCACTCCGATGCCGGCGGCGGCAAAGTCTATATCGGTGTTAACATCAATGACATTTGATGTTGCAGCGAAGTCCCCATCACCGCGGCGAAATAATGTAGCACAGACATTCCTGTCTGTGTTTCGTAGCCGGTTAGGCCCTCCAACCGCGGCAATATAGTGATTAGGGAAGGCATGGATGCCGAAATCCTCGATGCGGCATGGAGCAAGCAAGCGGGATAATCTGACTCCTACCAAAGATACGTATCTCCCGTCTATCAGTCCCCCTCGTACCCCTGTGGCCTCTGTGGTGAAAAAACTCCCGTCTCCGGACCTCCGTCTCGCGGCGTAGCCGCGCCCCGTCCTCTCCGTCCGGAGTTTATCCCGGTATCATTGAACAACATTTTGGCCACCGGGATGGTGAACAATCCGTCACCCCAACTCATAATTCCCAGCTTCTAATTCCTGCGGCCGCAGCCGCCGTTACTCCCGGCCCCCTCGAGTAACATTCAGTCCATCGGAACGGTGAATAATCGCCTCCCGTCTCCTGCGGCCGCCGCCCGCGACGTTATCCCCGCTGTCGGTACGTACACACCAGCCCAGGGATTATTTCCCTGGGCGTACAGAACCCGTGAAAAACTTCTAAGCCGGCCAGCCCGCTGGCCGTTGTCGGCCCGTCAGCGTCTGAAAACGGTACCCGCCGCGAGTCCGAAGGGGCAGCAACCAGAGATGAATAACCAGACCGGACCGCAGGCATCTTGCCTGCATCAGGATGCCATACCAGCGCACGGGATTCCCCCACCACCCAGCCCAGCCACGACATTTTTCCACGCCGATTTTCCGGCAATTCCAATCAGGCCGGGAATAAAATTGAATCATGGCGGCTTGGATAAGACGGTGATAGGGGTACAATACGCGGCAAGATGATGATGGTGATGGAATGGTTATGAACACATTAAAGATCAAGCTCAAGCCAACGCAGTTTCCTGTCATGTCGCCGCTGATGGCCGCGATTGTGGACTTAGGCGTTCAGCGATGGTCGAGCGATGGCCTCCACCCGACAAGCAGGACCAGATTTCCAGCTCCGCTCACATTGCTACCAGATATACCAGCAACCAAGTGAGACAACATCCAGCGGGAATCCAAAAAATGGCCAATAGATTACAAGCCGGTCAAAAAGAAGAACTAATAAAACTCATCCGGTCAGATGGCAAAATTCCATACAAGTACATTCCGTTATTGTTTCCAGACGGAGATGGTACCTTTGGACCGCGCGAAGAGCAGTTCAGCAAACAATTCCATCGGTTGGAGGGCAATTCGTGGACCAGTTTCGCCCGCCGCGACTTGGCGGCTGGCATTCCCGTAACCAACGACCAGGCAGCATGGCCATGGCGGCGAGAAATTTGGCATGTTCATTACGGTTGTCGAATCAGTTTAGAGAGGGCGTACCGGAACTACAGAGAGGGCCACTATTCGGATTCCAACGAATTCAATGAAATTTCCCGCATCCTGATTCGCTACGCTCATTTCGTCGGAGCACTAACCCTCCACAACGCCCTTGAAGATCGGATTGCACACTTAACTAATGCCTTCAGCCGCAGCCCACTGCTCGTGGAGGACGTTAACTTCTACAAGGTGTTCAACCAGCAAAATCAGGCCGTGAACTCGTTGTCCCAGACACGGGAATTAGCCAATGGTATAATGGCCGACAAAGATTGGAACAGAATTCATGATCTGGCAAATGAGGCTAAGCACCGCTGGACGGGAGAATTTGTACCCCACTTACCGAAGCCGCAAGAAATACAGGCTAATCCAGTGGTGCAGGCAGGCGGTTACGTCCAATTCAGCTTGGCCATTATGAATGGATCGTTCCTCCCACCCGATTGGAAATCGGCAAAACCATCGGTTTCGCCGGATGCCGACCCCATGAAGAGGATAATGACAGAGCAGGAGGAAAAGGCGATGGCCAATCTTGATGGCATCTGCATTCTTGCACAGAAATCCCACAATTTGCTGGTTGACTTGGCGTTACAATTAGATCACGAGATCGATTGGCCGAGCCGTGGATTAGGGTAATAAAGCCACTATACATCTGCGTCTAATTAAAGGGACATAATTGAAGATTGGAGGTATAATGGCATGGGGTGGATGTGTGCAAAGGAGTGTGCCATGGTACCGCGAATGATTCAGATGAATGGACGACAACGGCGAGAGGTGGTTTGTTTACGAAAGGCTGCGGAGC
>JAJZNX010000011.1 GCA_021852275.1 Planctomycetota bacterium
CCTGAAATTATCCCCCGCCATACCCTGCCTATTACCTCCCAGCGGAACCCCCAGTTATTGGCTACGCCGCCTTGTGCCGCAAAGCCGCGTTCCGCCTGACAAGTAAATACGTGCATCGCCGCAACGCCCGCAGCGAAAACAGCACCGCATTCCTTGCGCCCTACTGTTCTCCTGCTCTACTGTCACCTGTTCTCGCGGCTGGCAGGCCGCGTGGCCCCATCGAAGCCTCAGGCCATGCACCACACAAAAAAAGGAATTCGACCCATGCCCATGCTGCGCCTGCAACCAGCACCAAACCGACCTCTAACCCGGAAAATTAAAAATGTTTGGCCATCTTGGCCATCTTGGCCACCTTACCCCAAAAACCCAACAAAACCGCCCATTTTTCAATCTGTCCAAGATGGTCAACACCAAAACCTTGGCCATCTTGCCCGCAAAAGCTGCCCGCTGAAAGCTGACCGCTGATCGCTTCGCTCCCCGTCGCGGCACCGGCTCGCACTCTATCTGGAGCAACGATTATGACCGTTCCGTCCTTTGTGTGCCTTTGTGTCCTTGGTGGTTCAATCTTCCCAGTCGTCCTCCGCGTCCGGAGTTTATCCCGCTTGCCTATAACAACATTTAGTCATCGGGACGTCTCTGCGGTGAATACGTATCTTCCGACCCCTTCTTCCTGACTCCTCGTAAAAAAATGTTGGATGATATTGTTAGTCTTGCTAATCTTACCCCCCGCCCATGGCCACCACCGTGGCCAGTTTCAGCATTCAGTACCCGGCACAGCAATGGCCAGGCTGGCGGGATGTTTTGGGTAATTGGTGGCTTGGGGGATCACCGGAAGTAGTTGGTGGTTGTTGTTCGCCGTGGCGATGGGGCATCGCCGGCTACGACCATGCGGGCAGGATACCCGCGGTCCCAGGGCACCATCGCTCCACGGTAATCCATAAAATCTGAATTTATTTTTGCCAGGTCCCTGACTACCCGGCAGGTTTTACGTTTTCTATTCTGCCGGTAGAATCTTCGCATGAACACGAATTACACATCTGCCCAGGAAACTCTGCCCATTCTGGATTTTGGCTCTCAATATGCCCAGCTTATCGCCCGCCGCGTGCGCGAAGCCGGAGTTCATGGCATCCTGGTGGCTCCGGATATTTCTCCCGAACAGTTGCGACAACTCCACCCCATCGGGCTGATTTTGTCCGGCGGCCCGGCCAGCGTCTACGAACAGGGTGCTCCCAAATGCCACCCCGGCATCTTTGATTTAAATCTGCCGGTGCTGGGAATTTGTTACGGCATGCAGATTGCCGCCGAAATTCTCGGCGGCCGGGTCAAACCCGGCAAGTCCGGGGAGTACGGCTCGGCACGCCTGACCGTGCAATCCGGCCAGGCGGCGACGGATGATCTTTTCGCCGGCGTGCCGCAGGAAACTGGCGTTTGGATGAGCCACGCCGATCAGGTACAGGTACTGGGACCGGATTTTGTCTCCCTGGCTTCCACACCCGCATGTCCTATGGCGGCCATGCGTCACCACTCAAGACCGGTTTTCGGCGTACAATTTCATCCGGAAGTAACCCATACCCCCCACGGCGGAAAAATTCTCGAAAACTTTTTGTATCGCGTCTGCAAAGCGGCCGGAACCTGGCGCATGGGCAACTTTCTCGAAACTGCCGTAGAAAATGTGCGGCGCCAGGTGGGTAAGGCCCGCGTCATCTGCGGCCTTTCCGGCGGGGTGGATTCCGCGGTAACCGCTGCCCTGCTGCATCGTGCCATTGGCGAGAAGCTGGTCTGCATTTTTGTAGATAACGGCCTGCTGCGCAATAACGAGCGGCAAAATGTGGAAAGCACCTTTCGCGATCATTTTCATATTGACTTGCGTACAGTGGACGCAACCGAGGAATTCCTTACCGCTCTTAGCGGCGTAACCGAACCGCAGCGTAAACGCACCATTATCGGCAAAGCGTTTATCGATGTATTTAAACGCGCCGCCCAGGGCATTCCCGACGCCGCCTTCCTGGCCCAGGGCACGCTGTACCCGGATGTCATCGAAAGCGGCCAGGGCTACGCCCGCAAAGCTGCCAATATCAAGCTGCATCACAATGTGGGCGGATTGCCGGCCGAGCTGGGTTTTGATCTGGTGGAACCCCTGCGCGAGCTTTTTAAGGATGAAGTGCGCCGGCTCGGCGAAGTCCTCGGGCTGCCGGAATCCATGGTGTGGCGCCATCCCTTTCCCGGACCGGGCCTGGCGGTGCGCTGTATCGGCGAGATTACCCGCCCCAAACTGGACCTCTTGCGTCAGGCGGACGAAATTTTTCTCGAGGAGCTTATTGCCGCTGGCCTGTATCGCTCCACCGCCCAGGCCTTTGCCGTGCTGTTGCCCGTTTCCAGCGTGGCCGTGATGGGCGATGGTCGAAGCTATAATCCCGTGGTGGCTTTGCGCAGCGTGGATTCCACCGACTTTATGACCGCGGATTGGAGCCGCATTCCCTACGACATGCTGGCCCGCGTCAGCAACCGAATTGTCAACGAAGTTCGCGGCATCAGCCGTGTGGTTTTCGACATTACCAGTAAGCCGCCAGGAACTATTGAGTGGGAATAGCCCGGTTATAATTTTGGCCGGGACTATCGACATCGATGTGCGGCGTATATCAGGATGCCGCCCTCTGTGATAAGACTTTGATTTGTGAACCAGCCCATGAAACCCAAACCCGATTCAATTTCGCCGCCGGTGCATCCCCATGATGAAGGCTTGCCCGAGTCCGTCATTCGCAAGCGCCGCCGATTCCGCCACATTGGATACTGGATGCTTCTGCTGGCGGTGCTCTCTGCAATTCCGGGCTGGTTTGTATATGCCGTGGCCGTCATTCACCCCTTAAGCAGCGGCGGAACCCATGGAATTTTCAGTGCCGTTCTCGGTTATGGCCTGCTCATCATTTCCAGTATCACGCTGGTACTGGGATTGTGGTATTTGCTTTTGGCCCAGGTTCGCCGCCTGGCACGCATGGTCGAAGGTGGCGCTGAAAGTACCGCGGTCAATCCCTTGCGCTGCGCTAATTGTGGCTGGCCCTGCGAACCGCCGGACCGCTTTTGCCGCCATTGCGGCAAGCCCCTGGGTGCTGATGGCAGCCGCGTAGGTTCGGTTACTTAAGCTTGGACCGAACTGAATAATCACGCTAAAATAATGGGCTGAATTGGGCAGCGGTCGGATCAACCGCCACTCATACCACCTGCAGGAGTTACAGGAATATGCGTCATCATCTCTATTGGACACGCTCTACTTTTACCTTCGTTACCGGCACCCCGCCGTATGTCACAGGCCTGTTTTTAGTCATGTGCCTGACCTCCTCTATCGCCACCGCCCATGTCATTGCCCATGTCACCGCCTTGGTTTCAGCCAATCGTTATAGCGATCCCACACACCAGGCCGTTTCCTCCCAAGACTGGCTGAAACTGCCCACCATCCAGGTAAAAATGGCCCGCAAAGTTTTTATTCTTTCCATTGCCCGCACCGCACAGGAGCAACAACATGGCCTCATGTTTATTCACGCCTTACCCGCCAATCGTGGGATGATTTTTGTTTTTCGCCGCAATTGTAAACCCATTTTCTGGATGAAAAATACGTACATACCCCTGGACCTGATCTACTTAAGTGCCAACGGCGTAATTCGGCAGCATTACACCATGGCCGCCAATGGTAACGCCCATCATTTGTATCCGAGTCACCATCCAATTTTATACGCCATTGAAATCGGTGCGGGCCTCTACCACAAACTGGGCCTGAAAACCGGTCAAAAACTGGGGTTTCCGCCCGGATTCTTAAAAGCCGTACCTCAGCATCCGTAAATCGCCCGACCCGGTAACGTGTTACCAAAACAGCAAGGGGATTCCTCTGAAAAGCACCAATTCATCTTCAAGCTTGGCCGCCTTTACTCACGCCGGCACCAACCGCTTCGCCCCCCCGCGTCGGCGCGGCTTATTGCCCCGCACCTTCACCGGCTGGCTGCTCACCTTTCTCGTCATATTCCTGATCCTTTGGGTCGTCACCTGGCTTTTGATGCTCGCCACACCTTCATGGTATCGGCCCATGAATCCTAACACCCAACTGACCCAGCACCAGGCGGGTCTGGCGCAGGCCGCTTTGCTGAACTTGCATAATTCCGCCCAGGATCCGACCATCTCACACATCACCTGGCGTATCACCGCCCCGCAGATCAACAGCCTGCTGGCCGTAGCTTATGGCCAAACGTCTGACAGCGCCCGCACTGCCGCCTCATCCCGGGCCGGATTCCATAGATTTCAAGCTCCGTTTGTACGCCTGCAGAATGGGAAAATCACCCTCGCCGCCGTCGTGCATACCGCCATCGGCAATTCTGTAGCCAGCGTTACCGTCAGGGTGACCACACCCCCACCTGATGCAAACCAGCCACCCACGGGGAGTATTCGCATTGAATCGTTGCATCTGGGCTTGGCTCCCCTGCCGCCGTCTTTAATTACCAATCGCCTTTCCGGCGTGTTGCCCCGCATTGCACCTTCCATCCAGCGCATGATCGCCATGTATGCCGGTGTCGGCTATGCCCGCACCGCCGGGCCACAGGTAATTGCTTCCATCCGCGACATCTTGGCCGGTAAGCCATTTCCTCTGACAATTTCATTTCGGTATCGGAGCGTCACCATCACCGAGATTCGCGTGCTGGGGCCGCATACCCGCCTCGAAGGCGGCATCCGCCGCCGGCGACCTGCCGAAATTTTGATAAAGCTTCAATCCGATTAGATATCCCATGCCGCTTCCAAGTCTATTGGTCAGGCAGACTGATGCACAAACAGCATATCCAGGAAATTCTCCAAGCCGCACAATCGTCGCCGCGCCACCGTTTCGGTCAGCATTTTATGCTCGACGATAACATGCTCGAGACCATCGCCGCCGCGGCCCACTTAACACACGACGATCTGGTGCTGGAAGTTGGTCCCGGTGTAGGCAATCTCACCGCCGTGCTTGCCCGTCAGGCCGGTTACGTGCTGGCTGTGGATATCGATGGGCCTCTATTGCAAGCCGCCGCTTCCTATTGGCATACCCTTGCCAACATTCGCTGGCTTCATGCCGACGCTCTGGCCGGCAAGCATTGCCTGAACCCTCAGATCATCGCCACGCTGGATGAACTGCGCCGTACACACAACCTTTCCCGCATTAAATTAGTTTCCAACCTGCCCTACAACGCCGCCAGCCCGCTCATCGCTGAATTACTCATTGCCATGTGGCTTCAAAGCCGCCACCCCGGCTCCGGCCCATTACAATTGGATTGCCTGGCATTTACCGTGCAATGGGAAGTTGCCAAGCGCATGGCCGCCGGCCCCGGCTGCCGCGACTACGGAGCACTGGGAATCTTAATTCAACTTCTGGCCAGAGTTGAAATTCTCCGTCCCATTGACCGCCACTGTTTCTGGCCGGCCCCCAAGGTGAAGTCTGCACTGGTACGCATCATTCCACAACCAAGCCAATTTACCACCATTCCCGACGTGGTGCCGTTGCAACGATTGTTGGCAGCATTATTTGCCCATCGCCGGCAAACTCTCGCCAACGCCATCCGCCATGGCCTGCACCCGGAAAATTTCCCGCACCTTATCACCTCGCTCCATGCTGCGGGTATCAACCCCAATTCCCGCCCCGCCGAACTGACCCCCTCCGACTTTATCCGTATTTCAGAATTGCTTCCCGCTTAGGTGTTTGTGCGGGTAATGGCAGACCATGGGTGTGCTGATTCCGCGGACAATGCCGAATCAGTCCCGGTGCTTAAGGGACTTATTCTCCATTTCCGGCCAAGCCAGTATAATCCCCCGGATGAATAGCGTAATCAACAACTCCTTTATCCGGTCCCGCCAACAAGGTCAGGCGCTGCTTTGCCCGTTTGTTACCGCCGGGTATCCGAACTTGGATGTCGGTCCTGAGCTTTTGCTGGCGATACAGGCAGCCGGTGGTGGGTGCATTGAACTGGGCATTCCATTTTCGGACCCTATTGCTGACGGGCCTGTAATTCAAGACAGTTACCGCCTGGCGCTGGAGGCTGGAACCACTGTTGACCGGGCGCTGGCGATGGTGAAACAGGCTCGAACTGCAGGTGTTACTGTGCCCATTTTAGCTATGGCCAGCTACAGCATCATTTTCAAGCTGGGTTGCCGGGAGTTTGCTGCTGCGTGCCTGGATTCCGGGATTAACGGTTTGGTGTTGCCGGACCTGCCGATGGAAGAAGCGCCTGCTGCTGTTGCGGTAATACAGGATTGCGGTTTGGGTACCAGCCTGCTGGTGGCACCCACCACGTCGGTAGAGCGTCGCAAGTCAATTGGGGATCTCTGTGATGCGTTTGTTTATTGTGTATCGGTAAGCGGCATTACCGGAGAAAGAAAGGTTTTGCCAGAGAATATGGCGGAAAATCTACGAGAGTTGAAGGAGCATACGGGCAAACCGGTTTGTGTAGGTTTTGGCATTTCCACAGCCCCGCAGGTACAAAGCCTGCGCAAGGCCGCGGATGGCATTATCGTGGGCAGCGCAATCATTCGGCGCATCCGGGAAGAACTGGCTCGCCCAAGGCCGGATGTTCCCAGGGCGGTGGGTGATTTCATAGCTGACTTATCCGTGGGTCTGAAAGATCAGGTGCAAAAATAGCTTCCGGCTGGTGCGACCCGGCCTATACAAAGCCCCGTCGCAGGTAAAGCAGCGATTTGCGGCGCGAAGAAACGCCTGGGGGAAATTTCGGGGCAGTTTTTCCGATTGAAAACTATGGCCCACTGGCCGATATGACACAGACGGCTTATGATAGTCTGGCAGGTGAAGTGTTCACAGAACAGGAAACCATTATGGCCTTATTCGACTCACGTGGAACAATGATCTCCCCGATTCCGCTGGCCACTCAGGCGGAAGTATCGCAGCAACTAGCATCTGGGGTGCAACCCCGGATAGCTGCGGATTATCAACGCTGGCGGCAGATGACGGTGGATGAAATGCTGCTGGAAAACCGGGTGGTGTTTCTGGTAGGCGAAATCAACCATATATCCAGCTCCAATGTGATCATGAGATTGCTTTATCTGCAATCCGCACGAAAAGATCAGGATATTAACTTGTACATTAATTCGCCGGGTGGCTCTGTAGATGACACCTTGGCTATTTATGACACCATGAAATTTCTGTCCTGTGATGTCGCGACGTTTTGTATCGGCCAGGCCATGAGCGGCGGAGCGGTCGTGCTGGCGGCCGGCACCAAGAACAAGCGTTACGCTCTGCCCCACGCCAAGGTGATGGTGCATCAGCCGTTTGGCGGTCTCTATGGGCAGACTTCGGATATTGCGATTCAGGCGGAGGAAATACTTAAAACAAAAGCCACGCTGACGGATCTGCTGGCTAAATTAACCGGCCAGCCTCGCGAGAAAATCGCCGAGGATCAGGAACGCGACAAATACTTCGATGCCCACGCAGCCAAGGCATACGGGCTGGTGGATGAGGTGCTTGAGGAAACGGACAAGGCAAAAAAAGACATCATTGCCCGCCAGCAGGCACAGCCATCCACCTAAGCCTCCGGCGAGGAGAGGTTTGTGATCATTGCACTTGATGCCAGACCATTGGTGGGAAGGCAGCCTTCCGGCGCAGCCCAGCATGCTCGCAATCTTGTTGCGCAATGGGCGGCACTGAATACGGAGCATTACTTTATTCTGGTGCTGGATGCCCAGACGGCTCGTAGGGCAGAGATGGATAAATCACTGCCCGACGGTATGGGCGAACATTTTCCGGTCAAGGTGGTTGCGTCGGGTATGTCGCCGGCAACCTTCTTGGCACCGACTGGAAGTCTGCCTCCGCTTTCGCCCAGGGTGTTGGGAGTGATGAAGTTTGATGTTTTTCATAGTTTCACCCCGGCATTGCCGCGATCATGCAGCGCGCCAGCGGTAATGACCATTCACGATCTGGCGTGTGAGTTGGACTTAAGCGTGCGTCACAGTGCCCAAGGTCGCATCGCCCGCCATAACAATCGATGGTCTTTACGCCGAGCCCAGCATATTGTGGCCGTTTCCACCCAGACACGAAACGACACCATGAATGTGTATGGCATCCAGCCCGGAGATGTGCATGTGATCTTCAACGGAATCAACCCTATTTTCCATCCCGAATCCAGCCCGGAACTCGCACGCCAGATTCGACGCAAAATATCGGTACCCCCTCGATATATTTTGCTGGTTGGTTCAGACATACCCAGACGCAATTATCCCCGGATTTTACGAGCCATGGCCGATGTGTGGCGACAGGATCCAACCCTGAAGCTGTTGATGGCGGGACATAATTCGTGGTCGACCACACCAATATACCGCCAAGCCCAGGCGGCCGGCGTCCTGGATCGCCTGGTTTTTGCCGAATCACCGAGCGATGCGGAGTTAGCCCAACTTTATCGCGAGGCGGTGTTGACGTGTTGTGGTTCAAGTTTTGAAGGCTTTGGTCTTTCCGTATTGGAGGCGATGTCCTGTGGTTGTCCGGTGGCGTGCAGCGATATGACATCACTGCGTGAGGTCGCTGGAAAAGCCGTACTTTTTTTTGCGCATGATGACCCAGAGTCCATTAGTCGTGCCGTGACGAGTCTGGCTGCCGATGCTGAATACCGACGCCAACTCGGGCGTCGCGGTTTGGCCCAGGCGGCGGGTTTTACGTGGCGTGCGGCTGCCAGCAGCTTGCTGGAAATACTGGAGAAATGTGCGGGAGAAAACAGTGCGGCCAAGCCGATATCACAACGTCTGTTGAGATAAGCGGTGGCCCGGGTGAGCTTGGCTGCGAAATTGTCGTCTGAGTATGGCCTGTGGAACCGCGAGCTCGGCAAAAGATCGGCAATCAGGCTGTGGTATCAGCTAATTGCTGGTCTGGAGCATCCACACCCCAAGCTTTCAAATGCTCCAGACTGATCCGCAAAGATTCAAATGGATCGCGCCGACACACATCCTGCTCAATAATGTACCACTGTGTTTGAACGCGTTTCAGCGCTTTGAGAATTGCCGGCCAGTTCAAATTACCTTCACCCACCTCGGCCATGACGATTTTATCATCGACAAAGCCCATATCTTTCAGATGCACCAGCGGCTGGCGTTTGCCCAGGCGGGTAATCCATGCTGCCGGATCTCCACCACCGTATTGAATCCAATACGTATCGAGTTCGGCCTTAACCAGCGATGGCTTGGAATTTTCATACAGAATTTCCAGGCCCGTGGCCGGGCCATACCGCGTGAGTTCAAAGGCGTGGTTGTGATAGGAAACAGTCAATCCGAGTGGGCGATAGATTTTTCCCAAGGTGTTGAGTTCCCTGGCGAAGTTAGCGAAGCCTTCCGCACTGCGAAATTCACCCGGCATCGACGGAACCGCTATATGCCGGCAACCCCATAAATGGTGTTCCTCTGCCACTTGTTGCGGGTCCTCTTTGAGTTTTTCAAAACCCACGTGCGTGGCGCAGCAGGTTAAACCCTCGGATTGTAAAATGCGGGCAAATTCCTGCGGCTCAATTGGGCCCAGTGCGGATGCCTGCACCGCTTCAAAGCCGATTTTCCGGAGTTTGACACAAGTGGTGGCGATATCCGCGGACGTCTTGGTAAAATCCCGCAAGGTGTACATCTGGGCTGCTATTCTTGACTGGGTAGGCATGCAATTCTCCTAAAATATCCTTAGAGCATAGCGATGGTTGGAAAATAGGTCAATAATCAGCACGGATCGCAGAAAACTTGGGGGCCTGTGACAGTTTATGTCGTGGGTGGGATTTGGTAGAATAGGGGAAGATCGGTCCATAGGAAGTGGATCGGCGGTTGTACGGCATATAGCGGTTCCGTC
>JAJZNX010000186.1 GCA_021852275.1 Planctomycetota bacterium
GTTGGCTCCCCTCTCCATCGACTGATGAACAGCCCATGTCCTTGAACCCAACCCACGCCTTGGAGTTTCCGGACATTATTGGAAACAATCCCTGGGCTGATACGTATGTAGCGCCGCCTTAACAATGGGCCGGCGGCTAAATCGGTGAAAGTCAACGGCCCGATCACCGCACCCCCTCCCCCCCCCCGCCAACCCAGTCCCGAAAGCTATCGGGACTTCGCCGGGGCGCAGCCCATCAAATGAGCCGCCCGCCTCAGGCCCCGCGTGGGGCTTTCACCTTAGCCCGTAGCGGGCCATTTTGCGGTACAACGTGCGCGTACTGATGCGTAGCGCTGTAGCCACCTGCCTGCGATCACCATGATATTGCCGCAGATATTGCTCGATTGCCTGGCGCTCGGCGAGATCCAAAGCCAGACCTGCCGGTGGCAATTCGGTGTCAGTGGCAGCGCGGATGTTTTTAGGCAGGTCCGCGGCGTTGAGCACGTCGCGTGTTTTGACGATGAGTAAATTCTCCAGCACGTTGCGCAGTTCACGTACATTGCCGGGCCAGGAATAGCCTTGCATGGCACTGATTAAATCAGGCTCTATCCGCGGCATCGGCAGACCATTTTCCCCGCACAAGCGCTGCAGCAAAATGCCCACCAGCAGGGGAATATCCTCGCGGCGCTGGCACAGCGGCGGCAGATGAATGCGCACCACATTAAGCCGGTAAAATAAATCCGCCCGAAATCGTTTGCTTTCCACCGCCGCCTCCAGATCGGAATTGGTGGCGGCCAGCACCCGTACATCCACAGCCTTTTCGCGGGTGGACCCCACCGGCGTTACCAGGCCGGTTTCCAGTACGCGCAGCAATTTGGCCTGCACGGACGACTCCATTTCCGCCACTTCGTCGATAAACAGCGTTCCACCGGCGGCCGCCTCAAAATAGCCCGTGGTGCGGAAATCGGCCCCGGTAAACGCTCCGCGTTCATGGCCGAAGAGTTCGCTTTCCATCAGCGTCCCCGGCACCGCGGCGCAGTTGATGGCCACAAACGGCTTGTCCCGGCGCGGCGAAAGCTGGTGTATCGCCCGCACCACCATTTCCTTGCCCGTACCGCTCTGGCCATCCACCAGCACCGTGCTTTTGAACGGGGCCACGCGGCGAATAGTACGGGATATTTCCTGCATGGCGGCGGACTTGCCGATGAGATTTTCAATTTTGCCTGCGGCATCTTCTTCATCGCTCCACTGGCTGATATCGTGGTACAGCCGGCTGTGCTCGATGGCCCGCTCGGCCACGTCCAGCAGATCCGGCGGGGTAAACGGCTTGGTGAGATAATCAAACGCCCCGGCCTTCATCGCCTGCACGGCCGAGGCCACGGTGGCATTGCCGGTAATCATGACGACTTCCAACTGCGGAAAGCTCCGACGGGCCTCTTCCAGCAGGGCCAGGCCATCCATGTTGGGCATCCATAAATCCGTTATCAGCAGTTGCACCCGCTCAGAAAGCATCAGCAATGCATCGCGGCCGGACGCCGCCTTGAGCACCCGATAGCCCGCCTCTTCCAGCACCAGAGCCAGGGCTGAAAGCACACTCACGTCATCTTCCGCCAGTACAATTGTTCCGCGATGCGGTTTCATTTTCAGTTTCTCCTGGCCGTTCCGACGGCCCATTGACTACTTCGCCGGCCCCGGTTCCGGTGGTGGGGGCAGTTCCAGCGGTTGATCTGCCGCCGGTTCATCCAAACCCATTCCAATTGTAGCTTGTTCCAAGGCGATCGTGGCCGCGCCGCCGGTGCTGGCCGGACCGCTCCCGCCGCCCACACGCGGCAGCACAATACGAAACGTGGTTCCTTTGCCCGGCTCACTCTGGCAGAATATTTTTCCGCCCGCACCGCTGATCACGCGCCGCACCAGGGCCAAACCCAATCCGCTGCCGCGGGGCTTGGTGCTGAAGAACGGTTCAAACAGCCGAGCCTGCACTTCCGGCGGAATTCCAACTCCGCTGTCACGTACCAATAGCACCGCCGAATCAACTTCGCTCACAATAGAAACCACCAGCGTGCCGCCATGGGGCATGGCATCCTGGGCATTGGCGCAAAGGTTCAGCAACACCTGGCGTAGTTCGTCGGCGTTGATATAGACCCGGGGGTCTGCGGGGCTTAAATAACGAATAGTTCGGATCGACTGTTTTTCCAGCGAGGAAGCCAGAAAATCCAAGGCCTCATTGACCAGGGTATTCAGGTGCGTTTCCTGCGGCGATCCGATGACCTGCGTGCGCGTGAGAAAATCATCGAGCATCAGATCCAGCCGGCGGATTTCGCGTTCGCACACCTGGATGAGTTCGAGTTGGCGGTCCGGTTCAACCGGTGCCGCCGTTACCAGGCTGCGCAGAAAATGCAGGTTAAAACCCAATGCCGTAAGCGGAGATCGCACTTCGTGGGCGAGGACTGAGGCCAACATACCGCGTTCGCTTAGCAGGCTGGTACGGGCACGCAGGGTTTGGGCATAGCGTCGATTTTCGTGTTCGAGCCGGTAGAGCACCCACCAGCTTAGCAATACAATCAGAATGCTGCCCAGCACGGTAGCGCCGGTGGCTTCCAGCAAGGCCGGCCGCTGAGCATTCCAAAAAGCCGCCCATGGATTAAAATCGCGAAAGCCAAAACTCAAATAACCCGCACTGGCGGCATTCCAGGCCAGGGGAACCGTTACATTGGTCCAGCGGTGGTGACGGGGTGCCCAGGGCAATGTACGTACATGGCGGATATGGACCAATTCCGGGGTAGAGGGCGAGGGCCAAACCGCGGGGTCCAGGGAACGGTCTATCATCTGTGTGTCCAAAATCATCGGCTGCCCCGGTTTGGCCCGGGCCAGCAGTACCACTTCGCCGCTGGCCTTCCAGACCAGCAGATAGGCCAGATGGCTGAAATCACGCTGCTGGCGGGCTACCAGCGGCATCATGGACTGGGCCCAGGTCAGGTAGCTTTGGAAAATATCGCGATATGGCGGCGGCCATGAAAGCACATCGCCGCGCAGATCCCGTCCGACCAGTTTCAGCCGGCTGATTTGATCCCGTTCATAGACACTGTGGATAATACCCCAGGATATACTCAGCGAACCGAAAATCCAGACCAGCAGGATCAAGCCAATCCAGCGGCGGGTACGGGAGAGCGGTTTTTCATTCTCAGCCATGTCATAAGGATAAACGATACCGGGCCAAGACAACATCCTGCGCCGGGCCGGAGCCGCTCATGGTCGGGCTGCCTTTTTTTTCGGTTCCACCCGCGGTTATAATCAGGTCATGCTGGATGTTCCCCTGCCCATTCATGGACGTGGTACCGCCGCCAACCCCGCCAATCGCTTCGAGAAGGCGCACTACCAGTTTGACCCGGACGCAGATGAGCCGTTCTCACCAGCCCCGCAGACTACAATTATTCCGGATGCCAGCAGATCCATCCTTTCCGAAAATGACAGCCCGGATATCGGTTTTCGATTCAGCTTAAACCCGTACCGCGGCTGTGAACATGGCTGCATTTACTGCTATGCCCGGCCCACCCATGAAACACTGGGATATTCTGCGGGACTGGATTTTGAAAGTGTTATTCTGGCCAAATATGGCGCAGCCGAATTGCTGCGGCAGGAATTGATGCACCGCCGCTGGGTGCCGGAATTAATTTCCATGGCCAGCGTTACCGATTGTTACCAGCCGGTGGAACGCACCTTGGGCATTACCCGTGGCTGCCTGAAGGTGCTGGCGGAATTCCGGAACCCGGTTTCCATCATCACCAAAAATCATCTGGTTACCCGCGATATTGATTTGCTGGTGGAATTGGCGCGTTTTCAGGCGGTTGTGGTTTTTATTTCCGTTACTACACTGCAACCCCAACTCGCCGCCATCATGGAGCCGCGCACCAGTTCACCACAGCGGCGGCTGTCCGCGATACGGGCCTTGCACGCCGCCGGCGTGCCGGTGGGAGTGCTGGTAGCGCCGGTGATTCCCGGCTTAACCGATGAACAGATGCCGGCCATCTTGAAGGCCGCCGCCGAAGCCGGAGCCACGTTTGCCGGCTATACTCCCGTCCGGCTGCCGTATGCCGTGAAAGATCTATTTGAAACCTGGTTGCGGACCCACATGCCGGACCGGGCGGATAAAATTTTGAATCGCATCCGGGCCATACGTGGCGGCAAACTCAACGATTCCAATTTCGCCACACGCATGAGAGGCGAGGGAATTTTTGCCGACCAGTTGGAAAAACTTTTTGCGCTTTGCGCCCGCCGCGCCGGCTTGGAAACCGATGCTCCGGCGATATCCACAGCGGCCTTTCGCCGGCCCGGGGCGCAGCAGTTGAGTTTGTTTGGATAGTCCGCCGTGCAGTGGTGATGGTATTGCGCCCAGCCAATCCCGATGAACCATTCCTGTGGTGGAGACTTGGCCTTTGCCACATCAGGATTTCGGCATCCTGGCTCACACTACCGTATTCACCGCAGAGAATCAGAGGGCGCTGGAAAAGAAAGCGGTCAGCAATGAGTAATCAGCGATCAGCGATCACTCCTCGGCGGTTAAATCCATGGCCGTGCTGAGGCCATGGCAATGCAGCGGAGATTCACCACCAGGCGACGGATGGATCGATGAGTTCACCCCAGGCCAAAATTCCACCGGCCATGGAATGGACCATCTCAAAACCGTTTTCCCGCAGCATTTTGGTAGCGTGCAGCGAGCGCACCCCACTGCGGCAGTACACCACCACCCGCTTGCGCCGCCAGTGGAGCAGTTCCTCCAGGCGCTGGGCGAGGTTATCCAGGGGAATAAGCATGGCACCGTCAATTTTGCCCAGTTCCCATTCGACCTCGTGGCGGACATCCAGCAGCAAAAGAGGCTCGACGGACTGGCGCAACCGATGCACGTGGTGCGGGTGAAGTTCCCAATGCGGGTCCACTGGAATGTTATTTTTTTCAATTTCCGGGGCGGTCATAGGCATAAATTTAATCCTTTATAAAAACCTCATCCCTTAATCTTCTAATAAAACTATACGCCCAGGACCGACATTATGAAAATACATGATTGTTATATATGCGATAGTTAAGAGTTATATCTTAGGAACCGGGCAGAAATAACTTCGCACTTTCCGGCTGGCCCTTGAAAAGAAGCGATCAGCGATCAGTCCCGATTGGCGACTCCTGTCGCAGAGGCCTGTCCCGGCCGCGCCGGGAGATTTCGGCATCCATGCCTCAATCCCGATGGCTTTTTTCCTAACGCATCGAGGATTTCGGCATCCATGCCTCAACGGGGAGCGAAGCGGTCAGGATGCCCGCGGTCCCAGGGACGGCCACAGGGATAACTGTTACGGGCAAGGTGGCTGCGATTCCGCTGTTGGACTGTTGGTCCGCTGGCGGCGGTTGCGGTGCACGTATTTACTTGTCAGGCGGAATGCGGCTTTGCGGCACAAGACGGCGTAGCCGATAACTGGAGGTTCCACTGGATGATAGTAGGCAGGGTATGGAGGGGGATAATTTCAGGAGACAGAAATCAGAAGGCAGGAGGTAGTTTCCGGCGGGGAGTTGCTCAGGATGATCTTGAGAAAGCGATTACGTTTCTCAAGTTCCAATTTGAGTGAAATCCACAATTTCATTGGCCTTTTGATGGCGTTTCTCAAGTTTCTCAGGTTTCTCAAGTTATTTATATACCCGGCTGCGCCGTGAGAAAATAGAACCCCGATTGCGTGCTCCGTGCCGCAGAGGCCTGTCCCGGCCGCGCCGGGAGATTTCGGCATCCATGACTTGACGGGGAGCGAAGCGGCCAAAATTTCTGCACCGTAAAACAAGAATTTATTTTTGCGCGGTCCCTTGTCAAGGCCGAACCCAAATTTGTCGCCCAGACTCTGCCGCGGTATGATCAGCGGATCATCACGTCGGCGATACCTGTGCCGCCCTGGCCATGATTGGCGGGACGGCATTCACGAGGTGTTCGATGCTGTATAAAAGTATGGTGATGGAGCGGGATTATCCGGATTGCCGCTGCATGCTGCTGGAACTCTCCGCCACGCTGGATCGTTATGATCGCGCTGCGGCGACGGAAGGTACTGCGGCTGTAGACGCCCGGTTGAAGCTGTTGCAGCAGTGCCTGGCGGTACTGGCCCAGCCCAGTGCCCGGCCCGACCGCACGCCAAGGATTCTGGAATTGCTTTCCAACCCGGCCTGATCAAGTTGCCCCGCCTGCATGGCCCTTCACAAGAGGTTTACATGTATTACATTCAACCGCATTACCATGGAATTTCCCGGACCACCGACGACTATGTACGCATGGCGCAGGCCGGTGTAGTGGCCGTGGCGGAGCCATCATTCTGGGCGGGTTTTGACCGCCGGCATCCGGAAACTTTCCTGGATTATTTTCGGCAGATCAGCGAATTTGAGCCGACACGGGCAGCCATCTACGGCATACAGCATTACTGCTGGATTGCGGTAAATCCGAAGGAGTCGGAAAACCTGGAGCTGTCCCGCGAGGTGCTCAAAGCCATCCCGGATTTTCTGGCCAGGCCCACGGTTGTCGGCATTGGCGAGATCGGCTTGAATAAGAACACCGCTCATGAACTGACGATTTTTCGCCAGCAGATGGAAATGGCCATCCAGCATCGCCAACTGGTGCTGATTCACACGCCGCACCTGGGCGATAAAAAAAAGGGCACACAGATCACATTGGATTTGCTGCGGGAACTGCGGGCCGATCCGGAGCGGGTGTGGATCGATCATGTTGAGGAACACACCATCAAGCCGGTGCTGGATGCCGGTTATTGGGCCGGTATGACCCTTTACCCGCAAACCAAAATGAGTCCGCGCCGGGCGGCAGACATGCTGGAACTTTACGGCTCTGAGCGACTGCTGGTGAATTCTGCCGCCGACTGGGGACCCAGCAGTCCCTTTACTCTGCAGGAATGTGCGATGGAATATCAGCAGCGCGGGCACACGCCGCAGGAATTGCTGGAGGTTTTTCATAACAATCCAGCCCGGTTCATGGGGCAGAATCCGAAATTTGATATTCAGCCGATCCGGCTGGCGTCTTAATTCAAGCTGCCACTGGCCGAAACGCCTGTCAACGGCCCGCTTCCGAGCCGGCGCTAATACCGGCAGCCTTGTAGACGTTTACTGTCGCGGAAAGGTCCACCGGGTTCCGACACAACCATCGGCAATCTGATCTGGAAAGGCTGTCCATAGTGCTGCGGTAGCCCGTGCCCCGGTACAGTGGCATGGGGAGATAAGGTTAACGCCCATTTCCCGCAATGCGGCGATGGTATTAGTTATACGTACCGCCGATGCATTTACCAGATGCATTCCGCCGATAACCGCCACAATAGGCCGACCGGTAAGGCTGCGGACATATTGCAGGGTGTTGACCACGCCGGCATGGGCGCAGCCGAGAATAACCACAATACCGGCATCTGTAGCTACATAAATCGCCTGATCGTCCATGATAGGATCGGGGTGGCGGCCGGCAGCATCGAGATAAAAATCGCCGCCGGTATCTTCAAAATTGTTGCTGCGGGGAATGGCACCGGTGGCAAAAATTCCCGGGGCCACTTCGGTCGGCTGGACGGTCCACACCAGCCGATGCTGTTCCCGTTTGAGTTCGCCGTGGGTCAGCGCGGGCAGCCCGATCTCTGTAGCCTGACCGCCGTGAACCGAATACCGCGGCTGCATGGCGTCTGGATGCAGAAATACCCTGGCGTGATCCGCCAATTGGAACACGTACCGTAAAGCGCCGGTATGGTCAGAATGGCCATGGCTAAGCACAATGGCATCAGCGCGAGCCAGATCCACCTGTAAACGCTGGGCATTAGGCGCTAAAATGTGTCCCTGGCCAGTGTCAAAGAGCACTGCATGGCCGTTGGTTTCAATCCAGCCGGACAGACCATGCTCCGCCAGTAACCCGGTACGGCGGACGGTATTTTCCACCAGCATGGTGATACGCAATTTGCTGTTCATAAATGAACCTCCATTGCCGGATCGGGCATTCCCCGGGGCAGCATGAATGCCGCTTTAGCCGTGGCTTTAACAACCTGCTGCTGGCGCAATTGGGCCTGGAGGCGAAACACCGGGGAGTCCTGTTGGGTGATCCAGGCCCGTACCTGGGCTGTGGTGTTCAGCAATACCGGATGGCGAAAATGCACCACCAATTGGGCCGTAACCGCGGTAATGCCATGCAGGAACAAACAATTGGTCATGGCACCATCCAGCAGTGCGGCAATAATGCCACCATGCATCATGCCTGGGTAACCGCCGTAGCGGGCATCACAGGCAAAATCGCCTGCCGCCGCCCCTTGATCATCCAGCACAAGCTGCAAACGCAGACCATCGGCAATATCCGGACTGCAGACGATACACCGGGAATGATGTTGTGTGCGCAAATCAGTCATGGTGGTGGTCGCAGGTGTGGTGGTCGCTGCCATGGTGGTGATGGTCGTGGTGTTCATGCCCATCGTGATGGCAGCCGTTGGGGCCACTTTGCAGCCGGCCCTCCAGCCACGCCGTTGCCAGCGCCTGCGGCGATTCCACCGGTGCGCCCAGCACCACCTGGATTCCGGCGTGATCAAATATTTTTTGAGCACGTTCACCCATGCCGCCGGCAATTACCACGTTGGCCCCCTGCTCGCTTAGCCATTTGGGAAAGCGTCCGGGTTCATGGGGTGGCATGGGCAGTACGGTGGTGCCAAGAATTTTTCGGGATTCCGGTTCCGCTTCTACGATGGCCACTTCAGAGCAGCCACCGAAATGCGAACAAAGCTTACCTTCACTCACGGGAACGGCGATTTTCATCGTGAACTCCTTGAACCAATAGATCAAGCTCGCCGCACACCTGAAAACCAACTGCATTATTATAGTCATTTGGCCAGGAAAGGTCGTAGTTCGCCAGCCCATTTCACCGCAGGCCAACGCCCGCACCCAGGCAGTGGGCAAAGCCGACTTATTAGGGTATTCTTCATGGTGATGAGCCAGAACGAATACAGAGTTGAACTCGACGTTTACAACGGTCCGCTGGAACTGCTTCTTTACCTGATAAAAAAAGAAGAGGTGGACATTCATAACATTCCTATCTCGCACATCACCAGCCAGTATCTGGCCCATGTGGAAATGATCCGCCGGATTGATATTAATCTGGCCGGCGATTTTCTGGTCATGGCTGCCACCCTGATGGAAATTAAAAGCCGGATGCTTGCACCGCGTCCGGAAGCCCAGGCAGATGGCACCGACACCAGCCGGGTGGAAGATTTTATGGATCCGCGCAAGGATCTGGTGGAGCAACTGCTGGCGTACAAGCGCTTCAAGGATGCTGCGGAAACGCTGCGTCGCCATGGTGATACCGAGGCTATGCGTTTTCCCCGGGCGGTCCGCCATAGCACAGGCCATGCTCCTTTGGAAATAGAAGACCTGGATCTGTTCGCCCTTATTGATGCCTTCAACGCCATCATGGCCAGCATCGGCCATTCCGCTTATGAGCATGAAGTCATTTATGACGACACCCCAATTAGTCTGCATCAGGCGGATATCCTCGACCGCCTGACCCGCGAAGGCCCCCTGACCCTGCAGGCCATGTTTGTGGGGCGCAAGTCACGCAGCGAAATGATCGGCCTGTTTTTAGCCATGCTGGAACTTATTCGCCTGCGGCAATTAGCCGTGGAACAGCCGGAGCCGGGCGCAGACATTCTGCTGACGCTGGTAGATCCCGCCCATCAGGCCTTAAATGGACAGGAGCCTGCAAATACCGCGCCAACGCCCGCTACTCCAGCAGCACCTGATCCGCCCGCAGCACCAGAATCGCTCGCCGATACCACAGAGGCCCTGGCAGAGC
>JAJZNX010000147.1 GCA_021852275.1 Planctomycetota bacterium
TCACTCGATCCCCTTGGCCTTTGGTGCCAGAGTTTTAGCAGGATATTTTATTTAAGAACGAAGGGACCTAATTCAGTTCCGTTGCTAGCAGTTCCGCCGATATTTTTCAAATATGGTGCGAGGCTCCGGGTCAGATTCAGTGGGAAGGAATGTCTCGTGTGTTGCCCATCCGGGACGAGGAGGCGATTCAGCGGGACGATCTCGGTGGACGGCTCCATCTATGGGCGCGTTACACTTGGGTTTGATAAATCAGAAGATTGGGGAAATATAAAGGTCTCTACTTGGGGCGGCCTTCAAGGAAGGCTATTGTTCCAGGTGGCGGCTGGTGCCACACGTGAATCGCCTAAATATGGCGGCGGATTAGAGGGGGAGGATATTTTCTTAAAGGGCACTGGCACGCTCACCCTCCGAGGTGGGATTAAGGGACGGATTAACGTCGGGTGGTGGTCGTGGACGGCTGCAGCCTACGCCTTCGCGGATCTGCGGGATTCGGTGAAGTTGCATATCTGGTGCGACAAGGGCGGGTGTTCGTTCAAGGGCCTTAAGTTTGGCAGCCTCCACGGCGATTTTGGATTTCAGATTGGATTGGGCGCTGTATATACCATGGAATGGCAAATATGATTCTCCGCAAGCCGCGATCATATGCGGTACCTCCGTCACCGTTGCTTTTCAGCCGGAACGTCAGGTCCGACCTTTATCCTGTGATCACACAAGATTCAGCGTGCTTGCGGCTGGAACCGCCGATAATGCCGCCCGCTGCGAGATGGCTATCGGTGGTATTTGCGGTGCCTATTATTGCCTCCGGGGTCTTTTTCATTTGGCGACTGAAGGTCGAAAATAATCCGATCTATTGGCTGCCGATTATCGCCTCACCCATAATTGCAGTCGCAACTGCGGGCGCGTGGATGTGGTGGCTTGAGCAGCAGAAGGCGGAGAGTGCGAAGGGGCCGTGGTTTGTGTTTCTAAGAGAATCGGGCGCCGTTGGATTGCCTCGATTGGGCCAGAGTTGGGCTCTCGACGAATGTATCAGGCTGGAGTTCGTATCCGGCCGCTGGATGGCTGACGAAATACCAGGCGAATTTTCACGGCTGGATAGCGAGTTTTCTTTGATCCGGGAGATTCATCTGATCGTTCGCGGTAAATCTGGAACCGAGGATCGCATTTTCGTTTTGTACAGTCTGGCACGCCGCAGGGCGATTAGGGCCGCGGGGGCGGCCAGCGACATCACTGGTCTGCCCCTATTTGAGGTTGCTCAGGCCGATCCGGTGCGATAATGGAGCGATGTAGCGGCCCATGTGCGGCGTGCAAAGGCGACGTGTTCCAGCGAGTGCAAGTCTCGCCCCGGTAAAGGTTGTTGCGACCGGGAAGCTAGCTCAGCGTATAAGGATCGACCGCGGCCTTTTGCGGCTGTGGTGGCGTCGAGCAATTTTACCGGGCCGGGGCTGACGACCAATTAGGAATTGAATCTCATGCATCGGGTGTTTACTGAGGCGGATCTGGTTGTGAATGCGAAGGTGGCAGAACGAACTGAATAGCTGGCCACAGGGTCGGAAAATGTAGCACAGCGGCCCTCGGCTGTGAACCCGGCCAAGCCAGAGGATGTGGGGCAGCGGCCTTCGGCTGCCGGCCCGGTCGAGTCAATTCACCGGCGTAGCTTGCATCCAAGCACCCCGGCAAACTTTTCCCATTGACAATTCGTACACCTACCAGTAACACAATAGGTCCCGCCCGGCGGGGCGGGGGCTGTCCATACCCTTGGCGCGTGGCCTAACGGGTCAGGACATGCGGGAATTGCTGACCGGGTGCGAAGCAACGGAAATCAAGCGGGCGGCGCTCCACCGGACCAATTGCACGGGTACATGCCTTCCAGCGGTTTGCCTGCGAAGCTCACGACATGGAACGAGGAGTTCACTTTGCCTGAACAATATGACATTGTCGCCGACAAGCTCACCAAGTCTTACGGAAAGTTTACCGCGGTCGATCGTATATCATTTGAGGTTCCAAGGGGAAGCGTGGTCGGCTTTCTTGGCCCAAACGGTGCCGGCAAAACCACCACCATTCGCATGTTAACCTGCTTTATGCCGCCCACCAGCGGCTCGGCTCGGGTGGCCGGTCACGATGTATTTTATGAATCCATGGCGGTGCGCCAGAAGATCGGTTATCTGCCGGAAAGCACGCCCCTGTACCTGGAAATGCGCGTGGGGGAATATCTGACCTATCGGGGTAAACTGCGCGGCATGGGCCGGGCAGATCTTAAAAAAGCCATCGGCCATGTGACCGACATGTGCTGGCTTTCAGACCGGCTGCGCTGGCCCATTGGCAAACTTTCCAAAGGCTATCGCCAGCGGCTGGGCATTGCCGACGCGCTTCTGCACAATCCGCCGGTGCTGGTGCTTGATGAGCCAACCGTGGGCCTGGATCCATCGCAAATTCGTGAAACCCGCAAGCTGATCGGCAATCTGGCCGGGCAGCATACGGTCCTGCTTTCCACACATATTCTTTCCGAGGTGGAATTGATCTGCCAGCGGGTGGTCATCATCGGGCGCGGAAAAATTCTGGCACAGGGCACACCGGATGAACTTAAATCCGGCTCGCGAACCGGTGACAAGGCGCGACTTCTGGTCGATGTGCGCGGTCCGACCGCCCAAGTCAAAAGTGCTTTGGCCGCGCTGCCGGGCGTCCAGGAAATCACCGTTGTTTCTGATGGACCGGTCTGTTCATTGCAGCTCACCGGCCGTGTGGATGGCGCTTTGCGTGAACAGGTCGCGGCTCTGGTGCTGCAGCGGGGATGGGCCTTGCGTGAATTGCGCAGCGGCGGCATGAGCCTTGAAGAATTTTTTGTTCAGATTATTGATCCCGGCGCATCGTCGGCGGCATAACGCCGCACGACGCTATGAACCGTCGAACACCAACGCCGCGGGCGGCGGACGCCCAGTGGCCCAAGCGGAGAAAATGTAATGTCCCAGATATTCACCCTGGCAAAGCGCGAACTTGGCGGACTGTTTTATTCACCCATCGGCTATATCGTGCTGGCGCTGTACCTGCTGTTTGTGGGTTTGCTGTTTTCACTTATGGTTTTGCGCCCCGGACAAATCGCGGATCCCGGCCCGATGTTTTTATGGAACCATCTGATCCTTATATTTCTGGTTCCGTTCATGACCATGGCAATTTTTTCAGAAGAATACCGGTCCGGACGAATTGAAACATTGCGGACCAGCCCGCTTGGCGAAATGTCCATTGTGCTGGGCAAGTTTCTGGGGGCGATGGGGTTTTATCTGGGGCTTATTGGATCCAGTCTGGCATTTGTGATCATTCTATCGTTTTTTGGCCGACCAGATTACATGCCGGTTCTGACCAGCTATCTGGGACTGGTGCTGATGGGGGGGCTGATGGTCTCCATAGGTCTGTTTTTTTCAGCCTGCACACAACATCAGGTGCTTGCCGCGATGAGTTCCTGCATTGTGCTGGTGGCGCTGGGCATTCTGTTTCAATTTATACCACAGTTTTTGACAGCTTTTATCCGACATTCCTGGTCTTGGCTGGCTGTGGTGAAGCACACGATGTCCTACCTGGCCATTGAACCGCACATGGTCGATTTTTCGCGCGGGATCATCGCCACACAAAATGTGGTGTTTTTTCTTTCCGGAACGCTGCTGTTCCTGTTTCTGACCTATGTGGTCCTGGAAACCCGTAAATGGCGCTAACCGCACGCCGATCTTAAAACCGCTGGAGCTGGAAACATTATGACGGAATCTGAGCAACCCAAATCAACATCCGATGCAACACACCATTCGGCACTGGCGGCATCCGACCGCCTGTGGCGCTATGGCCCCAATACCATCATTCTTGTCATCGCCGTGGTGGCCATTGTCGGACTGGTGGACTGGCTTAGCGTGAAATACAACTACACACGCGATTGCACCACCGGCGGCATTTATTCGCTTTCGCCGCGCACTAAAAGCCTGTTAAAGCAATTGGATAAATCGGGCGGAAAATATCAGATTGTCAGCCTGTACCCCGGTGACGCCAGCGCAGATCAAACCGAATATGAACAGGGGCTGAAAGTTCAGCAACTGATTCATGAATATACCCGTGCTTCTTCGCATATTAAGCAATTCAAGCCCCGGTCGCACGCGGCACTTTTGCGCGCCCTGCGGTCACGCTTTGGCAACAGTTTTGCGCCATATAAGCAGGTGGTTGATGAATTTCCGGCGCTGGCAGGCCAACTGAATGCATTTTTCAAGGCACAGGGAGCTTCAATCAAACCCCTGGAGACCAATCCGGCGGCGGCAGCAAATCAGGAGCAGGCACAAAATTTCGCCCAGTTGGATGATTTTATCCGCCACGACATGGGTCGAACCCTGCGGCATTTAAACAAATCAGTTAAACAGGCCACCGCCAGCACATTGCCGGATTGGCCCGGGCTTACCACCGCCATGGCGCACACACTTGATCGCGCCAAACAGAATCTTGAGTTCATTACGGACAACGCGAATTATTCGCAGTACGGCCCGGCCGTGCGGGCATGGCTGAAAATTCATGCGCCGGCATTCAAAAAGCCGCTGGCCCGGATTAGCGCCTATGTCACCAAACTTCAGACGCTTAAGCCGGTCAAGTCCAGCCAGGTGTTAGCGGATTTATCCGCGGATTGCATTGTGCTGATGGGGCCACATCACATCAAGGTACTTCATCGGAGTCGAATTTTTGTGCCCGAAGGCGGAAGCCTGGGAGGCAAACCACAATATCTGTTCAAGGGTGAACAGGCCATCAACGCGGCGCTGCTGGCAATGGTCCATAAACAGAAAACCAAAGTTGTGTTTGTTTCCATTGATCCAGATACGCTTATTACAGGCCAAGGGCCGTTCAGCAGCATCGCTCAGGCGCTGCGGCGAAACAATTTCAAGGTGTATGAATGGTCGCCCATGCCGGCCAATCCACAGATGCAGCAGCCGCCTGCACCACCCCCGGCAATCGGCAAGGGTGTAATCTGGGTGATTATTGATCTTCCGCCCGGCGGGCAACAGAGCATGATGGCGGGAATGATGTATGCCGCACTTCAGGGCCAGATCAAACGGCAACTCGCCCAAGGGGGCAATGCCCTGTTTCTTCTGGGCAATATGCCCGAACAACTGCTGATGGCCACACAGGGTCAAATTCCATTTAAGCCCACCCTGGCCGCTTACGGTGTGCGGCTGCGTTCGACTTATATGATTGTGCAGCGGACGCAGGTAAGCCGCCACCGGTGGCTGGGCCTGCCGCGCTTCAGTATCACCAGCTATCCGAAAAGCGTGATTACCGATCCAATTCAATCGCTGACCAGCCATTTTGAAGGGATTCTACCCCAGGGCGATTTGTTCCTGATGGCACCCACTTGGGTTGGGTTGCTGAAACATTTACCGGCTGGAGTCAGCGCCCGGGTCATACTTCAGAGTCCTGCCCGCGCAAGTATCTGGGCTACCTCGGCCACTGGTCTGCCGTCCGGCACATTTGACCCATCCACTGATATAAAATCACCCATACCCATGGGCGTGATGGCCCAAAAGGCCGCCAGTCGCATTGTGGTCATCGACAGTCCGTTGCTGGTGCAGAACGCAATTTTACAGGCCGGGGGGCTTAGCCTTGCCGGCGGTCAGCCGACATTTATCGCCGCCTACCCCGGAAACCAGCAGTTGTTTATGAACAGCATTTACTGGCTGGCCCATCAATCGCACTTAATTGCGGTAAGCCCGCGCGCCACGGTGGCTCTGCGCATCGGTGAAATGTCACCAGCCGAAGAAACGATGTCGCGATTCTTCAGTTTTCTGGGGCCGGCATTCCTGGCCATTGTCGCGGGATTTTCTGTGTATCTGGTACGCCGACGGGTGTAGCGCATCACGCCGGCCGCAAACGTGTCATGCAAACTTCGCGGCGGACTGCCGCCCGAAAGCGATTTAAAATAACGAGGTTTCATCACCATGAATTATAAATTCACCGCATTAATCCTGCTGGTTCTTGTCGGGTTAATTGGCGTGGTTGCCTATCTAAACCATCAGCCGCCAAAGAAGCACACATCCGCCACCCGGCTGGTCTTTAAGACCAAACCAACCCAGATTCAGGCCCTGACCCTTACCCGCCAGGCAGCAGGAAAAGCCAGTAAAAAGACCCTCGCGTTTGAACGGGCAAAAGGACACTGGCGCATCACCGCTCCGCTGCAGGCCGCCGCACGCGACCGTGTGGACAGCCTGGTGCGAAACGTCGCCGACCTGGCCTGGCGGTATCGGCTGAAAATGACGGCCAGCGGAAAGCATTCGCTCTCCGCAACCGGCCTGGCACCGGCCAAGGCCATATTCACCCTGCACGACAAAAATGGCGATACCTGGCGGCTGGCGGTGGGACGTCACAATTCCGCAGGCCGACTTTATGTCCGACCGCTGGGCCGCAAAGCCCGCCATATATATGTTGTGGATTCCGCCTGGTTTGATTCCTTCAACCATCCGGCCGCCCATTTCCGCAATTTAAACCTGACTCATTTTCACATGCATAACATCGCGGCCGTCACCATTCACACCACCGGCGGCACCGCCCCGCTTACCATGACCATTATTCCGCACGGTTCCGGCTGGGTCTTCACACAGCCATTTCCTGCGCCAGTCAACACCAGCGCTATTCAGGACTGGCTAAGCGATGTGCAACTGCTGGCGGCGACGCGTTTTTCAACCACTTCGGAAAAATCAGCGGCGTTCGGCACAGGCCCGCTGACCATCACCATTCGGTTCAAAACCCCCGCGCCAGCGCCCACCACGGCACCGGCGGGCGTCAAAACACCTGCCGCCAAAGGCCCTGCCCCACTGGTAATTCATTTCGGGCGTTATACCGACCTCACACATAAAGCGATTTATGTCACAAGTTCCCAGAATCCGGGGGTGGGCGTTGTACCCGTCGGTACCTTTACACCCCTGAACCGGCCTATGACTCTATTGCGTGACAAGGCCATCACACGGGCCAATATGGACCATGCGCATCATTTGGCCATTAAAACCGGACATACCGTGTTGCAATTGAACACCACCGGCACCCAATGGACCATGACGCCCCAAGGCATAGCCGCCACACCGCTGACGGCACGCGCCACCGTGGTTGAAAACCTGCTAAAAGCGGTTGCGGCCCTGCGGGCGAAGTCCTTTCAAGATGGCACAATCAACCGCGCCGTTCTGGGACTGGTGCACCCGATTCACCAGCTTACCATTCAACTATCCAATCATGTCCATCCATTGATAATCGGATGGGGCGCCACAGCCGGCAAGTCGCTTGTACCCGTCAGCGTGTCCGGCTGGCCAAGTGTTTATAACGTACCAGCCGACGCCTTAAACGCCCTGACCTCGGCCAGCGTCGCGGCTTTCCGAAGCCACAGGGTTGCCGATTTTTCACCCGTGGCCATTGCGCGAATTTCACTGCCAGCAGTTGGAACCCGGCCACAGGTGGTGCTGGCGCAGACAGCCGGAAAATGGACCCTTGCGCGCGGGTCGGCCGTCGGCATTGCCGCACCGGACGCGCAAGTTCAACCGCTGCTCGCGGCCATCAATCCCCTGCGGGCTAAAAAATGGTATACATGGAAAGAATCAGCGGCTGCGCTGGATTGGTCCCATCTGCCGATTTCATATCAACTGGTCATCACGCGGACCAACGTTGCGGGTACCGCCGGCAAGAACGCTCCGCCCGCGCAAACCACCCTCAACATCATTCGCCGGACCATACCACGACCAAACCCCAGGCCCGGCACAGGCAAAGCGAACTCCGCGAAAGTCAGTGCACCACAATACCGCTGGTATGGGTATATCGGGCCGGCCCAATCGGTGAATCCGGATTTCCGTCTTTTTCAGCCACACAAATCGCTGATCGCAGCCTTGAAAGCGGTGCTGGCGCCAGCGGCCAAACCGGCCGGCAACGCGGCGGCCAGGCCGACAGCAACAAAGGCGGCAACAAAATAGCACGGATGGGCAAACTAAACAGCGGCCTGCGTTCAATCCGCCCCGGCTACACTCCGGTGCGGCCAATAATCCGGTCAAAATAATTTCCGCAATTCCAATGCGGCGGGAACCGTAAATCGGAATTATTCCATTATCCCCTTGCCTCGCCCCAATAACTGATACGGACGAACACACGGGTTCGCCCCAGCCGCAGTGAATTGCGTACTTCACATTGATCAGTGATCAGTGATCAATAATCTGTGCGCGTTGACGTTCAGTATTTGACAGGTGAATAACGCCGCATCCGCGGCAAACGGATAGCACCGCCTGCAGTGATGCCATTCATTATTCGGCGCCGTCCTGACCTGTCGGGACCACCGGAATAACGATCAGCCTAGCTGCGCCCCGGCAAAGAACACTTGCCGCAGTCCTTGTGTTCTTTGCGGTTCAAACCGTCATTGTGCCATCGTGCTGTTGCGGTAAAAATCCCCGTCGCCATCGTGTTCAAGCGAAGCGCTGCCGGTTCGTTCAAGGTCGCCGCGGCGACCGGTTCGTTGCGTCCACCCTCCAAATTCTCCTAATTCCTGTTTTCTGGCTCCATCCTCCATCATCAAGCGATGCACCGCATCGCGTCTCATTGCTCATTATTCATTAAGCGCATCCCATCCCAGTTCGCTATAGCTGATAGGGACGATCACACCGATTCGCCCAGCCGCACCGGGATTTCACCTCCTGGCTCAATGAGTAATGAGACCTTCGACGTTGCCTCGCTTAATGATGAACGAACCCACGCCGCGACAAAATGATTGATCAGTGATCAGTGAAAAAATGGTGCCCCCGTTTCATTTCATATTATTACCCGAAAAGCGTAGCGCCCGGAGTGTCCGTAGTGACGGATTTCCTCCTTGTGACAAAATCTCCCATCCGCTTGCGTCCGCTAGAGAGCCGTGTAACGGTGGCCTCAATAGCAGATTCGCTATTATCTATTCCAATAAATCTGCGCCCAAGCTGCCGCGCTGCCTCCAGGGTTGTTCCCGAGCCACAGAAGCAGTCCAGCACCCAATCGCCTGGGTTTGTAGTTGCCCTTATAATGCGACTCAGCAGATCATAATTCTTCTCGGTTGGGTACCCAGTGATAAGAATGTTCTGGTTGTGCGCATCCTTAAAGGGAAGCCATATATCTTGGACCGGAATCCCCTTGGCGCTGTCAAAAAAGACCTTGCGGCGAGGGTTCCCGTTTGGGGACCAATAAATCTCACCATCTTTGTCCATCTGTTCAAGTTTACTTGGCCGGTATTGCCAGTGTTTGCCGGGCGGAGGCAGTTTCCCCCCAAGGCTTTCCAGTATCACCCTGCCGCACGCCTGGCGCATGGAGCGGTACCTTCTTAAAGCGGCGACCGCTTGCAGCATCAATGCAGGGGTATTCTTCCTGAATGCGCTCCGGTTTCCATCGCACATACGGACGGTGCCACACAGATTTACCATTTTTGTATAAAAGAGAATGTGATCTTAAATGTTCCCGAATTGGCGTCGCGTAGAGTTCTTGGGGTTGCATTTTGCGCGTGTTATATCCATTACAATTTTAGCTTCAAACGCCATATTCCGATCAAGGTGCACGAATATACTGCCATCGTCAGCCAGCAGCTCGCGCAAAACAATTAACCTTTGTCGCAAAAATTCTGTATATGCCGCACCCTGAAG
>JAJZNX010000193.1 GCA_021852275.1 Planctomycetota bacterium
AACCGCTAATTCATACGGGGAATGAAAATATTGGGATGATCTTCCTTCATACTCGAAGGTATTGAATATGCAGCGTAGGACTCAAGGCGGCTTTTTTTTCTTTGTGCTGATTGGCTTCGCTTTTTTGCTGACGGCGGGTCGTGTTCTGGCGGGCGGTGTGGGGCAAGGGACCTTGCCGGCGATACCGTTTGTGACGCATTCGATGGCGGTCAGCGGGAACCTGCAGGATTGGTCGGAAATACCGGCGGTGCTACGATTCAGATCTGGGGCAAACTGTTGCCCAACGTCACCCGTACGCCCGGTTCACTGTCTCCGTGAGATCATTGTCCAGGCTTTCATCATAAAAATAGAGTGCTAAGAAGAGGCAGACGGTACGCCCATCCCATGCATAATGGGCGAAAAGTTCCAGTGTCGGTGATTACAAGGAATAATGGCGATGACAAAGCGAAATATCCCGGTCACGCTATGGGCTGGTCTGGGAGGAATCATTTTGGGGATGTGGCTGTTGGTCAATGTGGCTCCGACGCAGGCTATGGGCGTGCGGAATGTCCGGTTGGGGCCGATTCAGCCGGTGCCGCAGAAGATCACCATCGACGGCCGGTTGAATGAGTGGAAGGCGATCGGTGGCTACACGATCAATCCACTCACGGGCAACGGCACCATGGGCGATATATTCCAGACGGGTGGCGATCCAGAAATCGGGCATCTGGTCAAAGAATCCCCATCGACCACCTTCAAGTTCTGCTACGATCCAGAGAATTTGTACGTGGCCGTTCTCTGGCATGACGTTCATGTCGGCACGAACCACACGCCGGCAGGTGATGCGGCACATTGGAGTCGCGGGGGCGAAGGTTTTGCCCTGCACCTGCAGACCGATCGCACGGTGCATCTGGCGTGCTGGCCGGTGGGGCATTCCGGGCAACTGACGGTGCTAGAGCGCATTGGCGACACCGGTACATGGGTTGACGTTTCGCGCCAGGTGGCGGCGGCTGGACGGATCGGTTCCAAGGGCAAGCTATTTACGGAAGAACTGCGGATACCGTGGTCCGTGATAACAGCAACGGGCAAGATGCCGGCAGATGGGAAGTTGAAACTGGGGGTGGATTGCGTGTGGAACGCGGTGCCGGCAGCCATGCTGGCACATCTGCGCCAGGCCAGCCTGGTCTCAAGCGGTATTGCGCGTGGGATAGCGATGAGTTTTCTCACATCGAAGCCGGGGCTTGCGGGTGCGGGGTATCTGCCGAGTCCTTGGGAATGGGGCACGCTGGCTCTGGGGCAGAGGCCGCAGGGAAACGAAGCGAGCGCGAATGGCGAAGGGACCACGAGCATTTCCCGGATGCCCGTGCCCAAGGTGGCTACGCCACCTGCTGTCAACGGCACACTGCTCGGGTGGAAGAAGGACTTGTTTCAAACCGCGGTGTATCAGCGGTCATTCTGGGGCAAGCGGTTTTACTGTCAGTTGGCGGCGCAATATGACCGGAACAATCTTTACATTGCCGCACATTTCCGATCTTTTGGACCGATGACCAACGCGAAACGCCAAAGCACCTTACAAGGTTACGGAGGCGGCGATGCGCTGCAGATTCGTCTAAGCAATGGCAAAAAGAAAGTGAATTTGTGCGGCTGGTATGACAGCACGACCAAGAAGCCCGCTCTGACGGCGGACCGTGGAGATCTAGCCAATCCATTTTTACTCCAGCAGGGTGCCCGGGAGGCATTTGCAGTCGATGCCGATGATCATGGGTATGTGCAGGAAATTGCCCTGCCCTGGAAAGTGCTCTTTGGCCGGACTCCAGGGACCCGGGCACGTATTGCCGCGACATTCCAACTGTGGTGGGCGGATTTAACGCCGCGATATTCGTTTTACACCACAACCACTATCCAGCCGCGTGGCGGGTTGGCCGTTGATTACAGAATGCCGATAAACGGCGAGCTGACGTTGGGGCTGTTCGATAAGCAAGGTCATCTGCTGCGCTGGCTGGTGCAGGATGAATACCGTTATGCGGGGGTTCATCGTGAGTACTGGGATGGTCTGGATCAATGGGGCAAGCCGGTGCCAGCGGGCGATTATATGCTCAAAGCGGTCTATCATTCGCCGATCACGACCGATTATCTTTTGAGCGTCTGCAACCCCGGACATCCGCCGTGGCCGACGCCGGATAATAAGGGAGACTGGCTCTCGGATGAGGAAGACCCGCAGGCGGCCGTCACGGATGGCAAGTGGGTTTATCTGGCGGCGCCGGGAGCGGAACTGGGGTATTCGATTATTGCGGTGGATTCGCATGGTCAGCGGCAGTGGGGCAGCCGCGTGGCTGTGGGTGGACGCTGCGTATCGCTGGCCGTGGAAGGCAATTACGTTTACGCCGTCTATTCGGATGTTGTACCGGTGGACCACCTGTGGTACAGCGAGCATAAAGCCATAGGGCGGGCTTTTCTGCTGTGTCTGGACAAGCGGACCGGGCGTCCGGCGCTGTTCACACGGCAGTCACCGCGGCTGAAAATCGCAAGCTGGCCGTATCGGGAAGATTATCACTGGCTGGACGTGCTGCGCAATCATGATTCATTTACACCCGCGACCTACGGCGGCCAACCGCGCTATTTTGACAGAGACGTGGGCGAATCGACCAATGCGATCGGCTTGGCCGCCGCCGGTGGAAAGCTGTACGTCTCACTGCTTTATAACAACAATCTATTGGTGCTGGATGCCCATACGGGCAAGCCGACCGGGCAAAGCATCAAAGTCCACGCGCCGGCGGGCTTATATGGACTTAACGCCCACACGCTGCTGGCGGTCAGTGGCAAAACCGTAGTGCGCATCGACCTGCGCAGCGATGCGGTGACGCCGCTGATTACTTCGCACCTGGTCGCTCCGGACAGCGTAACGGTGGGGCCGGACGGCGACATTTATGTCAGCGACTGGGGCAACTCATTTCAGGTGAAGGTATTCGATTCAAACGGGCATTTCATCCGGGCGATCGGCAGGAAAGGCGGCCGGCCGTGGGTCGGTAAATGGGTTTCCGACGGCATGCTGGTTCCGCGTGGCATTGCCGTAACCAACGCCGGCAAGTTGTGGGTGGCCGAGGACGACGGTTCGCCGTGCCGGATCAGCGTGTGGAATGCGCACACGGGTGCGTATCTCAAGGACTACATCGGCCCCGCACCGTATGGCGGGGGGACCGATTTCTGGATCGATCCGAAGCATCCGCATGATGTGTACACGGAAGGGACGCTCTTCAAGGTCAACTATACCAGGAAGTCGTGGAAGCCCAAGGCTATTGTATTTCGTCGCCGGAATATCGATGATCCGTTTACACCCGACGGTCACGATCTGGCCGACTGCCAAGTTCGGATTTTGTATCACGCTGAGCATGAGTATGCGTTTATATGGCATGGGCCGGCGGGGCCGGTGATTCTGCAGCGTCAGGGAGACATCTACCGTCCGGTGGCCGCTTTTGGCGGTGTCAGCGGCGAGTTTCACAATGATGGCAGAGGACTTGATGCACCGGATTCCGTGGGGCATCATTTGTATGAGAATTATTTCCCGCCATTTTTCAAGGGACATGTCGGTAACCTGTACAGTTGGAGCGATGCGAACGGCGACAACCTTGTGCAAAGTGCGGAGATGCACTGGGTTAAGCCGACGAAAAGCGGCATCGGTTCCTGGCAAGGTCCGTACTGGGGAACGGATCTTTCGCCGGATTGGCGCCTTTACTTTCTGGCGCAATATCGCGGCCACGTGGAAGTGTTTGATCTGGCCTGCCGCGGTTGGACCAGGGCGGGAGCGCCGATCTATAACATGGCCGACGCCAAGCCTTTCATCCCGATCCGGCGCGGGTGGAGCATCAACAGCCTGCACGTAACCAACGACCACAAGTTGATAGTGGCTTACGGTTACGAGCGCTGGAGCAGTGCGGTCAACTCGCTGGAGTGCTACAGCACGAAGACCGGCCGGCTGCTGTGGGCCACCGCACGGCCCAAACCATATCGCGAGCCGTCGGCACAGCAGTACAAACAGGTTCACTGCCAGGGGGCCATTTACGATTTTGACGTTCCGGGCGTGGGCGATGTATTCGGTACGTGGTCTTACCATGGAGCCCTGAGCCCCTATCTGATTACAACCGACGGGCTGTACCTGGGCACCTTTTTCAAGCATACGCTGCTGGGGCCGGAGTCGCTGCGCGGGGAATCGGCCCTGTATTATTACCAGGCGCCCGATGGGGCTACGTATGCCATCAACGGGGCCAACCAGGCGGAACACATCTTCCGGCTGCATGGGCTGGAGTCGGCGAAGCGCTTTGCGGAAAGTTACGACATCACTCCGGCCGACGTGGCCCGTGCCGCGTCTATGCGCCGGCTTCCAGTGCACCACGCTCTACCCAAGCCATTGCTGGCCATCCAGTGGCCGCAAACGCCACCGGCAATGAAAGGCAATCTCTCCGGCTGGAATATGAATGCGGGTGTGGTTCTTAACGGTCCGGACCATAAGACGGCGCAGATCTCGCTGGCCTGGGACGCGACGAATCTGTACCTGGCATACAAAGTGCATGAGCCAAGCCCTCCCATGCGCAATGGCGGTGGAAACTGGCAGACCCTGTTTATCAGCGGCGATTGCGTCGACCTGATGCTGCAGACCAACCCCCACGCAGATCGGCACAGACGCCGGGCCGTCGTCGGCGACGAGCGGCTGCTACTGAGCACGTTTCTGGGCAAGCCGATCGCGGTGCTTTACCAGCCGGTGCTGCCGCATGCCGCAGCGCCGGTTCGGCTGGGCTCGGCGGTCATCGACAGCATTACGCGCCTCAGCAACGTGAGCGAAAAGATCACACGTGATGTTGCCGGCGGATTTTATACGGTTGTGGCGAAAGTGCCGCTGGTGGATTTGGGCATTAATCCCAGTTATACGGGGCATCTCCGCGGTGACGTGGGCGTGATATATGCCGATGAAACAGGCACCAGCCGGTCTCTGCGGTTGTATTACTACAACCACCACACAGAGCGGATCGATGATCTGGCGACTGAGGCGACGCTTCAACCGCAATATTGGGGGCGAATCCTGATGCCCCTTGGGCCGAATCTGCTCAAGAACGGTGACTTTTCCCGGCCGTTGAAGCCGGCCCACCGTGGCAAGAGGGCCGCAGGTTGGTCCTATGGTGTGCTGAAGAAGGCCTCCGTAAAGATCAGTACCAGGATGCCGTTTACCGGCACGCATAGCCTGCTGCTTCAAGCCGGAGGCGGCTTTCTGCGCGTGGGTCAAACGGTGCCGGTGATTCCCGGGCATTTGTACAGTCTGCGCTTCCGGATCCGCGGTGTAGCTTTTGAAGCACCTCATGAAGATCCGGGGCATCCCAGCACGGTGCTGTGGTCCGATATTCACTGGCACGGAGCACCGAGCGGGCGCGGCAGCATTAACTACAGTTATTCCCTGACCACATCGCAGCCAAAATGGCAAACAGTGTGCGATTGGCGCCACTTTGCGGTACCGTCCCCGTATCAGGCCCCACCGGGTGCCACCGGCGCCACCATTGTCTTTGGTCTTAAGAGCCATGTGAAAGGCCACATGGCCAGGGTGTTTCTCAGCGATGTCGAATTTGTGGATGTTACACCACCGGCACCTGCGGTTCCTATTGGCAGATAATCGAACAAAAAAGGGCATTCAATGCGGCAATTGTGTTTCGCGATCATCGTGGGCTTATTCATTGCTTCACCGGCCATGGCCGGGCCGGTCATTGAGCGGCCGCCGATTCCAGTGCAAGTGCCCAGTGGTCCTGGTGCCATCGAGCGCTTGACCCAGGGCTCCGACGGCAAAACACCCACCTTGAAAAATCTTTCTCCAGCCTGGATCAAGTCCCTGGCCGCCCGCGGGATGCCGCGCATCTATACCAAAGCCAACAGCAGAGATTTCGCCTATATTGGCATGCCCATCGGCGGCATCGGCGCCGGCGAGTTGTACCTCAGCGGCGACGGCAAACTTTGGCTGTGGGATATATTCAACACGCGATGCTGGGATGGCTTCGGTATCGAGCAGGGCCATGCCTATATGCTGCCGCACGAGCCTGGGCGGCCGGATCAATTTTCTTATGTTCTGGATCAGGGATTTGTGCTGCAGACCACCTGCAATGGCCGGACGACCACACGCACGATCGATAAGAACGGCTTTGCCGACGTAGAGTTCCGTGGCCAGTACCCTATCGGCTATGTTCAGTACAGCGATCCCCAATGTCCGGTGCAGGTGCGGCTGGAGGCATTTTCACCGTTTATTCCCGGTGATGTTAATGATTCATCTTATCCCGCCACCATCCTGAATTACACACTGGTCAACACCTCGCATCAGCCGGTGAAATGCATGATCGGAGGGTGGGTTGAAAATGGGTGCAGTTGGCAAACACGCCGCGACACTCCCCTGCGACTCCAGGACCGCATCATCCGCACAAAATCATATATTGCAGTAAATTGCTCGGCGAAACAGGTGATGGCCGGTGTAAGGCAGCCGCAGGTATTCTCCGATTTTGAAAGCGGCACCTACCGAAAATGGACCATTTCCGGCACCGCCTTTGGCACCAGACCGGTCAAGCTCGGTTCGGTTAAACGTTCCATTGAAGTTCCACCCGATTGCCATGGCCGGTATTATGTGGACAGTTATTTGCATAACAGCAATGACCCTGTGGGCACGCTGACCAGCAAGCCGTTCATCATCACCCGCCCCTACATCCGGTTTCTAATCGGAGGCGGAGGCTTTCATGCGAAACAATCGGTCAACCTTATCGTGGGCGGCCGGGTTGTCCGCCGCGCGACAGGCCGGTACACGCGGCACCTGCGACCTTACTTCTGGGATGTGCACGATCTGATCGGCAAGACGGCGCAGATTCAGATTGCCGACCATGGCAACGGATCGCTCGGCTGGGCATTCATCATGGCAGATGATTTTGTCTTTGCCGATACCGCCCATGATATGGCTACGGCCCGCGACTCGGGAACGATGATGCTGGCCCTGCTGGGGAATCCATCGCAAACGGTGGGGCTTGCCGATGCCAATCCCAGCCTGGGCACCGGCGGAAAGATCATCAAAACGTCGGAGACTATCCTGACAGCGCCAGCCGACGCCATGGCCCGCACTGCAGCCTCGGATAGCAAACCCACACGCCACGGCGAAGTGCCCGAGCGCGCTGCCGCCGGCCTGCGGAACAGCCTGTACCAGGATCATAATCCCCGGCTTGTGGGTGGACTACGGCACGAAGTCACCCTGCGCCCGGGCCAAAGGGTGACGCTGCATTACGTGCTGGCCTGGTGCTTCCCCAATCCGACCGGCATGCCCACCGAGCCATCCAGCCGCCGCGCGTATGCGTTTCGTTTCCATACGGCCCGGGCGGTTGTCGCGCATATCGTCAGACATTTTCGCTTTCTCACCCAAACCACGCGACTTTGGCATGATACCTGGTATGACAAGTCGACACTGCCGTGGTGGTTTCTGACGCGCACGTTCCTGAATGTATCCACACTGGCCAGCAGCACGTGCTTTTTACTGGGCAAGGACAATCAGTTCTACGGTAATGAGGGCGGCTATAGTTGTCCTGGCACATGCACGCATGTGTACAGCTACCAACAGGTTCTGGATCTTGTATTTTCCGCCCTGGAAAAAAGCCTGCAGCAGGATGTGGAACTCAATACCGGTTCGGCGGGGGGTATGCAAATGGATGGAGGCATTTGCACGCGGGGAACCGGCGGCGAACCCGCCGTAGACGGCCAGGCGGGCGTCATATTGCGCAACTATCTGGTCAGCCGGATGAGCCCGGATGAATCGTACCTGGATAGAAATTATGCGCATATCAAAAGGGCCATGAATTATCTCATCAACAACAACGATGCCGACCATGACGGCATCCTGGAAGGCGCCCAGCCCAATACGCTCGACTCGGCCTGGTACGGCCAGTCCGCGTGGTTGAGTTTGTATTATCAGGCGGCGTTGCGGGCGACTGCGGCGATGGCCGACGAAATGCACGATACGCGCTACGCCCGGGAATTGCGCGGCATTGCCGACAAAGGGCGGGCGTATATTCAGCATAAGCTGTTCAACGGCGAATACTTCGACCAGAACATGAACGACCCGAAACATCCAGACAGCCCGGGTTCCTACACGGGTTGTGAAATCGACCAATTGATGGGGCAGGCTTGGGCCTATTTTGATGGCCTGGGGCCGATCATCGATCTCACCGAGGCCACGACCGCGCTTGACTCCACCTGGAAATACAATTACACCACCAATGTCGGGCCTTACCGCAAGGCCTTTCCCCAAGGCCGCTGGTTTGCCATGCCAGGCGAAGGCGGCGTGTTGATGTGCACATTTCCCCGCGGCGTGGTATACAACGCGCTACACCGCGGCTACGGGGTCTATTTCGACGAGTGCTGGGCCGGGTCAGAACATCTGCTGGCCGCGATGATGATGTGGCAGGAGCTGGTGGATAAAGCCCTGGCGGTGGAGCGGACAATCGACGACCGCTACACCGCGCTCAAGCGAAATCCGTGGGATGAGGTGGAATGTGGAAGCCATTATGCGCGTTCGATGGCCAGCTACGGCGTATTTATTGCCGCGTGTGGCTTCGACTATGACGGGCCGGATGGTACGCTGAGTTTTGCGCCCCGCCTCACGCCGAGCAATTTCCGGGCGGCCTTTACCGCCGCTCAAGGTTGGGGATCCTTTGCCCAGCGTTATGCCGGCAAGCGATTTCGTGCCGAGATTGATATGGCCTATGGCACACTGCGGCTCAAGTTGCTGGGCCTGGTGCCACCACATTTGCTGCGGTTGCATCGGGTGCACGTGGCCATGGACGGCAGGCCGATTTCAGCCCCGGCGACGCTGGTTCACGGGGTACTCTCGGTGCATTTCCAGCCGGCGTTGATACTCACCGCTGGCCAGCACTTGACGGTACAGTTCCGTTGAAAGCTGAACCTGCTTTTTACGTTGGAGAATATTGGGTTCTATGAAGTGTTTAATTTTAACAGCCCTGGTTACTATGTATAGAAACGGGGCAAACTCACAAGCCGGCAGTAATATGCCCAGCAAATGCAACGCCGGTACGGGGCATCAAGTGTCGGGCGATAAATGGGGCTAAAGCGTAGCTGAAACTTGGTCAACCATGGGCTTCAATATCGGTCCAGAATTTCAGGGGTGCTGACTGGTAGCCTTTATTAAAGGCTTGCGGTGACGCAGAAGGTAATCGAAAGACATACGGAGTATCTTATGAATCCCGGCGGTAGATTAGGGAAAACCCTCGTCCAAGTAGCTCTTTTCGGCGTCTTGTGGGGGGCAGTAGCCATGGCATCACCTCAGGCGCAGATAACGGTAAGCGCCACGCGCCCAGGTCGGGCCGAAAATCCACGGATGTGGGGATTGTTTATTGAAAATATCCTCCATGATGTGGATGGTGGGCTTTATGCGCAGATGATCCAGAATCCAGATTTTCAATATGAGGTGCCGCCCGCGGATTGCAAAGTCGTTTATCGTAAACAGGGAAAACAAAATAGGACTGTTGTCCGATGGATCAACAACGGTCGTGCTGTTGGTCCAATTGCGGGCAGTCCGCTTTTGGCCTGGAATCCGGTGGAATCCGGCCCGGAC
>JAJZNX010000060.1 GCA_021852275.1 Planctomycetota bacterium
TTTTTCCCGCCGCAAGTTTATGCAAGCAGTGGCCCTGGCCGGCGGCGGCACACTGGCGATGGGCGCAGGTTTACAGGTGGCGGATGGTGATGCGTTATCGGGTGGTTTTGCGTTTCACATTGGACCCTATCCATCCTTTGGCAGCTTTGATTATATGATTGACGCCAGCAGCCGGCCAAGTGCATCCAGGCGCAAAGCCAAATGCCACGTGCAGGTGCTTACTAAGGGAAGGCTGTTGGCTGAGCAGACGGTGCCGTTACCGGCGGGAGGGAGGTTGCTAAGAAACATCAAAATCGGCAAGATGGAGGATGGAGCTACGTACGATGTGGTTGCCGAGATTCAAGATGCGCAGGGGCGTGCGGTGGGGCGGCAAGGCCGATCGTTTACGCGGTACGTGATGCCGTTTGAAAAGGCTCCTCCGGCCGGCTTGAAGGATAAGGTGCATCCGCCGTTTACCGCACCGGTAATTCAAGGTAATTCTGTATCCTGTCTGTTGCGGACGTACGTTCATGGAACCGACGGTTTACTGGAAAAATTCATAGGAGCCGAGCAAAACATTCTGGCCCGGCCCATCACCTTTGTGGCAAGGATTGGTGACGGACAAAGCGTGACGCTGGCCGGTAATAAACCACGACTGGGTCGAAGGGGCGCGGGCAGTGTGAACTACAGGCAGCGCTTTACCGGCGGTGGGATGACGCTGGAATTGCGCGGAATTCTGGATTACGACGGGTTTTATCAGTTTACTGCGGTTTTTGGGCCGCAGGGCAAGGCAGTGGAAGTTCGAGAATTACGGATGGAGATACCCTTCCTGCCGGAATACGCGACATATATTTCGGCGGCGGCCAACTTTAACAATGGGTGGCCTCGGCAATCCATCGGTAAAATGGCGAGTGCCCTTGGCCGCCTGTGGGATTCGCATACCTTTCCGGTGGAGTGGGAAACCAACACCGCAGAGCCGATCAGACGCCAGGGTAATATGCCGCCGTTTGTGTGGTTGGGCGATGATGAGCGCGGTTTATGTTTTTCCTGCGCATCGGAAGAAGGTGCGTCCAACGATACAGGCCTGCCGGCGGCGGCGGTGGACCGCACTGCGGATGTGGTGATGTTGAGTGTGTGGCTGGTCAATAAACCGGTAGAACTGGGTACTCCACGTAAATTTCAATTTGCGCTGCAGGGCAGCCCGTACAAGCCGGTGGCGGCCAACGGCCGGTTGTGGCGCAACGAGCGGACGGCCGGCTCCACGTACAAAAATGGGCTGCATTTCCGAGGTTTTTATGATCCGGCGGTGTATCCGGCGTACGGCCGATGGCTGACGCTGGAGTATGAGCGCAAAAATATTCTTATCGACGGCCACAATCGCAGTGGAATATGGGGATCGGCTCCGTCAGAATGCGCCGGTACACCGGAATACCGGCAGTTTTATTATGAATGGGGCAGCGCCATGGACCTGTATGAGAAAGATGTACCGCCGGTGCCTGCGGAACTGCTGGAGCGATTCAAAGCCAGCGGCGTGCGGCCCAACCGTTTTGTAAATACCGAGGTGTTCTCCAACACCATTGACTCCAACCGCAACTATCGGGCGTGGTGGTTTTCGGAGGCCGCCAAACACGCTGGTGTATCCTATATATATCAGGATAATCCGACGTATGTTTATGCGCGGCGTCCCTTGCCGGCATACGGGTATAAGCGCGAGGACGGCGGCATTGAACCGACCAGCATGGTGTGGAAATCGCGGCAGATGCAGAAGCGGTTTTTTCAGGCGGTGAGTGAGGCCGGCCAGCCATCCCAGCCCGCCGTGTGGGCCAACATGATCAACCCGGCGGAGCCGGGCCGGGCCTTTTGCGGCAAGGCTTTGGATGGCGAATATACGTATTCCGATGATATTCCGATGGATTATATCCGGGTGCATTTATCCAAGCAGTGGGGCTTTGTGGTGGACTGGCTGTGTCAGCAGCCGACTAATCCTGCCAATACCACGCGTGCGTATTGGCGTGCACTTTTTAGCCAACTGTGCCTGCTGGATGTAACTAATTTTTCCCGGCCGGATACGGCGGAGAACTGGAAGTTCTGGTATAACGCGCTAGACGTATTCTGGCTGGATGATCCGAGCATTCATTGGCATCCGTATTATAACAATGCAACGCTGGCGGCAGCCGGACCGGGAAGTGAGATACTGGTTTCCACCTATACGGCCAGAGGCCGGGTCCTGGCGACGATTTCCAACCGCAATGAAAAGGACGCAGTGGTAAGGGTACGCTTTAAGGACCTGGGGCACTGGGGTGCAGGGGGGGGTGAAGCATTTTTATGATGCGGAAACGGCGGGGGAAATTGAGGTTGCCGATGGTGAGCTGCGTCTATTTATCGGGGCCAGAAATTATCGGTTGGTGCTGGGTTTTCCGGAGCCGTGGGCCTATGCGGCAAAAAATCGCCTGCCCAATCCGGAGCGGATTGGCGTGCAATCGACGTTGAATTCGCAGGTGACCATCAATGATATTTGCAGGCATCTGCTGCGGGGACGGCATCTGCCGAGACTGCCTGGGGCGGACCGGCTGGTGGAAGCCTGGGCGCAGGATATTCTCCGGGAACTGGCGGCAAACTCGTCGGATGTAACGTATCTGGATGCCAGAGCGACGTCCGGTATTGATTTGGGCGATAGCCATGTGCAATGTTCGGTGTTTGCTGATCGGCGGCGCAGTTTCTTTCTGGTCGGGTTTTACAATCCAACCGGGGTACGTCGGAGACTTAGTCAGCAGGTATACCAGCATATTGCAGCAAAACTTGGCATGTCCGGTGAATTTCTGCCTTACGATGCAATAAGCGGACGGTCGGAATGGAGTGAAATTCATGTACCGGCGCACAGCGGCCACTGGGAGGTGGCTTATACGGACCGCAGTGACTACCTTGGGAGCAGGCGGGGTGTGTTCAGGGTGGGGACAATGATGTCCAACATCAATGCGGCGGTTGAACATAACAAGAGGACTTTGCAGTGAAGCGACGGGTGCGGGCGGAAGTTCCAGCCGTGGCTGGATTGCCGATGCTGCAACTGGGTGCAGCTTTGGGTACGGATGGAAGCTGCGGTCTAATTCTCCATGGCGAAATGCTCAAAAATGACCTGGCACGTGCGTAACGATGAATGTTATCCGCTGATTATGGCTGAAGGACCAAGATGTGAGTTACTATTTTAACAGGATCAGCAGATGAGCCAAGGGTGCATTATTCCAGTATGGAACTGGTGGCGAACAATTTGCTATCGAGCTTTTCGGCGGCGGTCATCAGCGGCGCGATGGCAGGGCGGAAAGCCAGGTGCCGCAATCAGAAAGAATCGAGTGTTGGCACCGGCAGTGGTGGGACGCATACGTGTGGGCAGGGCGGGATGGTCGGCGATGTTGTTGACGGTACCCTTGGCCGCAATGGTTGCGGGGCCTGCAACGTACGGTGCCGGTGGGGGTGCGCCTGCTGGGCAGCGGCCGATGGTGTGCATTCCAGAGTTGCCCACGGCCCCGGCGATCAACGGTCGCATCAGTCCCGGCGAAGTTACGGGGGCGTGGAGGTTTGCGGCGCGAATCACCGGGTTTCCCGATTATTATTTAAGAACACTTCCGCCCGCCCGACTGGATCCGACATGGTGGCTGGCCTATGGCCAGAAAAATTTGTATCTGGCCGCTTATTTACCAGCCTATCCCAAGGGAACAATTGTGGCCCGGTTGACGGCAGCCGGCAAGAGCCGGCGCGGCAGCGAAGTGGGCGGCATGTTGCGGGATGACCACGTGGAAATAGAGATAGCTGTCATGTCTCGTCGGTCAGGGGGCAGCCCCCTTCATTTTTATAAGATCATGACCAATCCACATGCGGTGGTGGTGAATCAACGTCTGGGCAGGCCAGTGGCCGGAGCGCAGCGGGTATGGCGATCCGGGGCGATGGTCCGCTGCCGGACGACAGATAACGGCTGGTCGATGGAAATGGCGATTCCTCTGAAAAATCTGCAAGCCGAGCCGATTTCGGAGCCGGGAAGTCGCTGGTTTATACAACTGGTCAGTGCGGACGGGCAACTGCGATATTACGCATGGCGCCGGGTGAACTATCTGCAGTGGACCGGATTTCCAGAGGTAGTGTTGGATAATAAGGCGCCGGTATTTGATCTGATGAGTCTGGGACACGTGCAACATGGGCAGGTGGATGTGCAGGCGAAGATAAAGGTGCTGTCCGGACAGGTACCGGTGGTCATGACGGTGGGTATTACCGGTGCCTCGGGGAGATCATTATATTTGCAACACAAAATGGTACTTGCGGACGGCAAATTTACCACTTTGCGCTTTGTGAAAAAGGCCTTGCTGGTCGGCGGACATGGGGAGATGTTACACCTTCTGGCTACCCAAGGACGCAAGGTAATTTATCAGGATACCATGAGATTTGATAGTTTGGGTGCTACGGGCCTGCAACGGCTTTACACGTCGTTACGGGCTAATCGCCATGGTATGGGTACATTGGTGTCTTATGTGGGGCACAAGGTTGCCTTGACCGGGCAACTGCTGGGTGGAAAAATATTTTCCACAAAGATATGGAAAAACAAAGTAGTTATTGCGGACTTCTGGGCCAGTTGGTGCGGCCCATGTCGTGCGAGTATGCCGGCATTGGAACAGATCTATGCCCGATACCACGGGCAGGGGTTGGAGGTTCTGGGCATTTCCAATGATCTCACAGCCGGGGCATTGCGTGCTTATTTGAAAGCACATGCGGCAATGCGCTGGCCGCAGATGTACACGCCTTATGCCCGGGCCAATCCCCTGGCCAACCGCTATGGCGTGAGCTGGGTGGGCATACCCGTGGAGTTTATCATCGACCGTCGAGGTGTGGTACGGCGTATTATCAGGAATTTTGATCCGGTGCAGGAAAAGCGCGAAGCGGCCATGGTACAAAGACTTTTAGCAGAAAAAAGGAGTAACTAAATGTTGACGATGAGTAAAAAAAGAAAATGGGGAATGTTCCGGTTGGGACGCAGAAGCAAGGCCGCGGTGGTGGCATTGGGGGTGATTATCGTCGGTGCTTTTGCGCCGGGCGCGGGCATGGCGGCAGCGCCGCGACAGCCGGTGGTACGGATTCCCGAATTGGCCAAACCGCCGGTTCTTAATGGTTATATCACGCCAACGCATGTTACCGGTGGATGGCAAAATGCCGCGCGCATTACCGGTTTACAGGACTATATTCTGCAGGCCTTGCCGCCGTCGAAACTGGCGGCCACATGGTGGTTGGCCTATGGCAAAAAGCACCTGTACCTGGCGTCCTATTTTCCGGCCTACCCCAAGGGAACGATTGTAGCAACGGTGAAACACGGTGATGACGGCGGTCAGAATCCCGGTGCCAATGGCATCTTGCGGGATGACCACGTGGAAATTCAGATCTGTAATCTGCCGAAAAGATCGGAAGCAATCACCAAGTATTTTTACAAGATTATGACCAATCCATACGCGGCGGTGGTGGATCAGCAAATTGAATGGTCGGTGGGATGGATGGGTTTTGAATGGCAGTCCGGGGCCAAGGTTCGTTGTCGTACGACCAAGAACGGCTGGTCGATGGAAATGGCGATTCCTCTGAAAGGCTTAGGTCATCCGGTGGCACCGCCCAACGGCACCAGATGGTTTATGCAACTGGCCAGTGCCCAGGGTGAATTTCATTACTACGCGTGGCAGCCGGTGAGCTATCTGGATTGGGATAAAATGCCCTCCATTATCTTTGATTCAGACACGCCTGTGGTGCAGATCACCGGACTCGGGCACGTGCAACACGGACAGGTGAATGTTGGTGCCCGGATCGTGGTTCCGAAGGGGAAAAAACCGGTGCGCGTTCGTGTGCGCGTCATCGGCTTTCATGGGCAGCGGCTGTACTCCCAGACTACATCGGTGGCGGCCGGTGAAAAGGTTCGCACGCTGCATTTCATCAAGAACGGCTTACCGACCGGGGGAAGGGGTCAAACTCTGCAGATTCTGGCGGTGCAGGGTTCCAAGGTGCTGTACCGGGACGCCATGCGGATGGATACGTTGACACCGGGTAGACTGCGCGCTTTGTTCACGTCCATCGCGATGCGGCGTCATGGACTGGGGCAGCCCACGATGTCGTCATGCTATTACCAGTCATACAGGATTCTGACCGCTCGTTGCGACGTCAATATTATGGAAGTAAAGCCGGCTATTCGCGCCGCCAAGGTATTGCGTGCCAGTATCATGCGGCTGGGGCAGCCCGATCCGGTCCGGGAAGCGGCGGGCAGCATCCAGTCTAATGGGGTGGGCTACGTGCAAATGGCCACGGGAAAACTGGCTCCGGGCAAGTACCAGGTGGTACTGCAGATCATCGGACAAAAAGGAAAGGCGCTGGCTACCCATGTGGATCCGTTTGAGGTCCGGCATTTTCCCTGGGAGCACAATAAGATTGGAGAAGAGCATGTGGTAGTGCCGCCGTATACGCCGGTGCAGGTACGTGGCAATACTGTGCATCTGTGGGATCGGGCGTTTCATTTTGCGGCCACGGGCCTGCCGGACTCGTTGGTGAGTCTGCATCGCAACATGCTGGCAAAACCGATAACGTTGAATGCTCGGGTGAATGGCAAAATGCAGGTTCTCACCGCAATTGCCGCTGCGCATTGGCAGAGCGATCATGGATATAGCTCAACGGTAACAGGACGGGATCATCTGGGTGCCAATCTGGGGGTCAAGGTGCAAGCCAAAACGGAATACGACGGTACCACCTTCTATACGCTGCATCTTCAGCCTCACGGTTCCTGCATAGTTGATAACTTGCGACTGCTTATTCCCTTGCACCATCTGCCGGACTGGGCGGCGATGCGCAGCAGTAACCGGTATATTCCGCACGGCAATGTGAGTGTTCGCATGCCGGACGGCCCGTTCTGGAATTCCGGTGACATGTCGGCGGCAGCCTTTATGCACGACACATTTCTGCCGTATTGCGTGGTGTCCAACGGCCAACGAGCTTTGGCGTGGACAGCGGTATCCGACCAGGGCTGGAGGGTCAGCGGAAACAAGCCGACATTTATACTGGAAAAACACGGTCATAAACAGATATGGATGCGCGTAACTTTTATAGATTCGCCATCGGCGCTTACAGGCTCCGATACCATCAGATTCATGCTTACAGCCATGCCGTTGAAGCCCAAGCCTGCGGACTGGCGTTACCGCATGTGGGGGATGCCCAATGCCCGATTCGGGTGGCAGGGAAGCTGCCTGTGGGCTTATGGCACGGGACCAACCATCAGTTTTTATAAGCAAAGCCAATATAACATTTTGGAGAAAGTTCTTTCGGAGCAGCGGCAGCAGTGCCGCCGTGCGGCCCTGCACACGGCTGGCCCGAAGTTTGCACCGTTGACATGCTGGTATGTATCGGCGAGCACCTGGGGCTACGCCATGCCGGAATATGCCACGTATAGCGGTGAATGGACGGGTATGACGCATCCACCGATGGATCCGCAGCAGGCCTACATCAATTTCAAGAACCCATGGGGGACATGGACCACCCCGCGCCAGGAAACGCGAGGTGCTTGCGACTTGATTCCATCAATGATTGATTGCCGGGTGTATTATTACGATCAGATGCAGAAGCACGGCGGCATCAACGGATTCTGGTGGGATAACAGCAGTTTCTGGACTTCGGGAAGCCTGATCAAAGGTACGGCGTATCGGAAGCATAACGGCCAGGTTCATGGCATTTACAATATTCTGCTCATGCGGGAGATGCTCAAGCGCATGGCGGTGGTGGCGGAACACAACAAGGTAACCGATTTTCAGGGGATATATGCCCAGGGGGCCGTTGCACCCATTGCGGCATTTGCCAACTGGCTCTGGGCCGTGGAAGGACCATGGTATGTCAACAGCAATAAGCTTGACCTGGTGGACAATATCCGGGGCGGTCTCAACGGCGTGCGAACCCTGCTGCAAACCTACGAAGGTTTGCCGATATCGATGGATAACAACACGCAGGATCAGAATCCAAAATATAACTCGGATCCATGGCAGACGCGGTCGTGCCTGGGGGTGGCGCTGTTGTTTGATGTCGGCGATGGTTGGAACGGTGGGCTGAATTATTTATGTCAACAGAGGGTAGAGCATGCATTAAGTCGCTTCGGTTACTTCGACCACCGGGTGAAATGGGTGCCATACTGGCGGACCCGTCGGCTGGTTCAGGCAAGTGGCGGCCGGATCGTCACCACGCTTTACGTGCGTAAGATAGCCGGTGAGCCGCCGGCAGTCATGCTGGTGATGTTTAATGACGGCAATGGTGCCGCTACCGTGCGCCTCAAGGCTGATACCATGAAGTTGCTGGGATTGACCGGTTCGGAAACCACGCTGCATGATCTGGAGCAGTCAGGAGCTAAATCCGTCCCCATGATCGGAAAGTTCTGGGGAGGCATCCGTATCCGCCGGCATGATTTTCGTCTGATGGTGCTGGCACCGGCGGCCACAAACAAATAAACTGCGAGATTGTGGCCAAGTAATTATTTTAGTACGTGATAATGGAGTTCAGGTTGAAATACCGCAAACACCGTAATACCACCGATCTTGGCGTGCGGCTGCATCCCGATGGCGGTGCACTGGATATTGTTAACCAGACCACAGGCGATGGCTGGCATGGATTGCAGTTTTTTTTGCGATCCGGTGACCATGAGTACCGACCAGTCCGGCTGGATCATCCAATCGGTCGATCCGGAAAGGTTACCTGGCAGATAGAGATTGCTTCCGGAGTGACGGTCCATTTTCAAGCGGATCCAACGCCAACCGGGAGTGGCATTTGGCTCAAGCCCAGGATCATCAATCATTCGCCGCAGGATTTTCCATTTGATGCCTACGGATTTGTGCCCGCCGAGGGCACACGCGGCCCTTGGCTGGGCCAGCGGGGCATACCGGTTTCTGCACATTCAGAAAACCTGAGGTACGAACACCTGCCCTATTCCCATCCGAGCTTTCCGTTAATTCGTCCACTACCTGAAGTCGGACGTTGGTATGGCCGCCAGGGATCCGGACCGATACCCGTCCTGGCCCTGGGCAGACTGGGGCAGCAACGCTGGCTGGTGGAAGGTTCCGCATCTCAAGACAGGGCGGTCTTATCGTGGCATCTGGCCTTGCCCACGCAACCGCAGCAAATGCTAAGTTATCGCAGCGAGCATTTCTGGTATGGGGCTGCGGCCGACGCCGTTCCGGCCGGCGCAACTTTAGCTCTGGAGTCGTCTCTTTTTTTAGTAATAACAGCCGAGCCTGACAGCCTCTATGAAACTTATATGGGTGTACTGGCGGCGATATACGGCCAGCGTTTTGCGGGCGTGCGGAGCCGGTTGGCGACTGAACCTGTATATTGTTCATGCAACTACGGCATCAATACGAATATTACCGAAGCGGTGTGTGTGGAGAGAATAAAACTTGTCAGTCAACTGCAGGGTGGTGGTATTTTTCAACTTGACCACGGCTATCAAAAGCCGCACGGAGAACACCAATCT
>JAJZNX010000146.1 GCA_021852275.1 Planctomycetota bacterium
GAGGCGTGAGTGAGACGCATACCCCGGCAGTGGGTCTGAAACGAGCGAACAACGAAGCTGGAGGCCAAAAGGGCCAGCCGAAAAGTGCGAAGTTATTTTTGCCCGGTTCCTAACCAGCGGTGCAGCCTGTCGGGACCGTTGGGCGGCAGGGATATCGCCGGGATGAGGTTTGCTTGCAACAGAGCAGCCCGCCATAATTGCCACAACCACTGCTGCTAGGCAGGTGATGGCTAGGGCTTGCGCGGCTTGTTTTTGCCGGCCATGCGGGTTTTGATGGCACTGCCGCCGAACCGTGCCCATGTGCCGTTCCGGAACACAATAGAATCTCCGGGATGCGCCGTTGGAAGCGTTCCGGCGGTGGAGTGGATAGGATGTTGGGATGTTGTCTTTTATTGCGGCCAATCTGGACCTCCTGATACCGATGTTCCTGTTGATGGCGTTGGCGGCTTTTTTCGCCTTAAGCGAAACCGCTCTGTTTTCCTTAAGCCGCCATGACCTTCATCAACTGAAATCCCACGGCAACCGCCGGGAAGTTCTGGTCGCCAGGCTGCGGCAGCAGAGTCGGCCTTTACTGGTTACTATTTTACTGGCCAACATGTTGTGCACCATCCTCTTTTTTGTGCTTAGCACCATGTTGTTGCGTCATATCAACGCGGCGTTTGGCCATGTGGCGGTGGTTATCCTGGCGCTGGTGCCGGTAGTTCTGGTGGCCTATTTTGGGGAAGTGATGCCCAAAATTTTAGGGCGCACCTTTAACCGGCGGCTGGCACCGCTGGTGGCCGGTCCGTTGGAAACAGTCATGCGTGTGGCCGCACCGGCCGTTGCATTGATTCAAGGTGTGGTCATTACACCGGTGCATCGGCTGATCGATCGGCCCAGTGGAGCCGGCGCCTTTACGTTGGATGAATTTCGTCGCCTCTTAAGCATGTCCGAACGCCAGGGAGTTATTGACCGGTCGGAAAACCAGCTTCTCCAGCAGGTGGTTCGCCTGCGCGAAATCAAGGTTCGCAACGTCATGGTGCCGCGGGTGGCCATGACCGCCTTTGACATTCATCAGCCGGTCAGCGATCTGCTGGATATGTTCCGTCGCACCGGTTTATCCAAAATTCCGGTGTATGATCGGCAAATTGACAACATCCTGGGGGTCGTTCGTGCCAAAACATTTCTGCTGGAACGGCCACCCACACCGGCGGCGCTGCGCAATCTGGTGCAGCCGGTCCGTTTTACGCCCATGAGCCAGACGCTCGATAAACTCTTGACCATGTTCCGCGAAAGCAGTTTTCAGATGGCGATTGTGGTGGATGAATACGGCGGTGTGGCAGGCCTGGTATCGCTGGAAGATGTGGTGGAGCAACTCATTGGCGATATTTCCGATACCAACGACACCCCAGATCGGGCCTTGGAGCCTTTGGCCCCGGATCGGTGGCGGGCCTCGGGTAATTTGTCGCTGTTGCAATGGTCGGATATTTTCGGCACCCAGGTGCAAAATCTCCACGCATCTACTGTGGCTGGATTAATTTGTGCGGTGCTCAAAAGAATTCCGCAGGTCGGCGATTCCATAGCCATTAAACACCTGAAAATGACCGTCGAAACCATGCGTGGCCCCCGGATTGCAACCGTCCTGATTGAATTGCAGGAGCGCCCGGCCGCGGATACCGGCCGCACGCTTGGTTCCGGCAGTGCCGAGGCTCAATCGAAACAGGAGGTTAAACATGCCTGAAGCAATGCTTTTGGCCTGGGCGTTTCCCAGCGGCACTACCGACGCATGTTGGCTGGCTTTGGGGGTGGTGGGACTCTTTGGCTCTATTTTATTTAGCGGCTTGGAAACCGGGCTTTACACCCTTTCGCGATTGCGGCTCCAATTGCGTTGCTATCAAAAGGATGCCGCCGCTTTGCAAATTTCCCGGTGGATGGATGACCCTGGCAATATCCTCGGCGGCCTGCTGATCTGGCAGAATATCTCAAATTACATGGTGTCCGCGGCCATTACCATGTTGCTGGAAAGGGATCGTTTTGGCCCCGTGGCCGAAACCGTTTTGTCCGGCATCGTCATCGCGCCGCTGATGCTGATTTTTGCGGAAATTGTGCCCAAAGACCTCTTTTACAGTTATACAGACCGCTGGACCTACCACCTGGTGCGGCCCATTCGCTGGTCCATGGCCGCCATCACCGTGATTCCGGTCTTGCCGCTGGTACGCTGGCTCGGTGCGGCATCCCTGAATATGCTGCGCGGCAAAAGTGACCCCATGGAAAATGGGTCACCGCCCCATCGCCTGCTGCGCATCGCCCAGGAAAGTACCGCCAGCGGCCTGATCAGCGACGCGCAGCAGGAACTGATTTCCCGGTCTTTGCACATGGCCCATATTGCCGTGCGCGAAGTGATGATTCCCTGGAATCGCGTGATCGGGGTACCGGTGGGAATCAGTGCCAAGGGTTTTGAGGCCATTGCCCGCCGCTATAACTTTTCCCGCCTGCCCGTCCTTGGCCAATCCACCGATGAAGTCTTAGGCGTAGTGAACGTGGTCGATGTTTTGGCACAATGGCCCAGCTTTTCTCTCCATGACAACCTCGATCGTATTATTACCCTGCTGCCCGATCAATCCGTGCGTTCTTCGCTTACCCTTATGCAAAAGGCCCGGCAAACCATTGCTGTGGTGGTCAACCGCAACGGCAAAGCCGTCGGCCTGGTAACCATCAAAGATCTGGTGGAAGAACTGCTCGGCGAACTGGCGGACTGGTAAGCTTTCAGGCTATTTCACGCGGACCTGGCCATTGGCCTCCAGCGTCAGACGTCCGTCGGCCCACAGCCCGATAGCCTGGGGATAAGCCTGACATTCCAGTTCAAATACCCGTGCGGCCAGCGTTTGCGGCGTATCATCGGGCAATACCGGGCACGTCCGCTGAAGAATAATCGGGCCATGGTCGTATTGGTTGTCGGCAAAATGCACGGTGCAGCCGGACTGTTTCTCCCCGGCCTGGATAACCGCTTCGTGTACGTGCAGGCCATGCATAGATCGTCCGCCGAATTTGGGCAAAAGTGCGGGGTGTATGTTCAATGTCCGCCAGTGGTATTCCGGTGGTATGTTCCACAGGCTTAAAAATCCCGCCATGCAGATCAGGTCCGGTGCATAGGGTTGTAACACGTCACGGATTCGGGCGGAAAAATCGTTGAGATCCCGGCAACTCCGGCGCGGTACCACGTGGGCGGGAATGTTCAGGGCGGCGGCCCGGGTTAATCCATAAGCATCATCCCGGCTGGAAATAACACACGCAATGGAAATGGGCAATTCTTTACGCTTCGCCATATCGGCCAGGTTTTGCAGCGTGGTGCCGGAGCCGGAAATCAGCACCGCCACACGTGGCGGTGTGTTTTGTGGCCTTGGTATTGGATTCGTCATGGTGATTGGCCTTGTGCAATTGGACAATACAACTATCTTAATCGCCCGCAGCCCGTTGTCGCAGGTCTACCTGGGCTTGGGCAATTCCATTTCATGTGCAGCACCAGTTGGTGTAATTGCCGATGCCCGAAAGCCCATGCGGGCAAGCACACCTCCACCCAGCAGCAAAATCACGCCCAGGGCAATGCCTTTGGGCAGCAGTTCTTCCGGGCCTCCGGCCAGAGCCGCTACCGCCGGCCCTACCACCGTGCCCACACCAATCAAGGCTTCATGCAGGCCCGCATGTTCGCCGGCCCCATGGCTTAAGTGCATCGAATAATAGAGCGAACCGGCGTAGACCAAAGCTGCCGCCAGCCCCAGGATTATTTGCCCGCCGATAAGCACGGCAATGGAAGGCACGGCTATGAGCATCACCGTGGCCACCAACAGCGAGAAAAATCCGCCCAGCATCCACCGCACACGATAATGCCATCCCGTCCAGAACCAGCAGCCGATAAAGCCGGCAATGCGGGCCAAACCCCAGATCGAACCTACTGCCGTAGCCTGGGCGTAGGAAAAGCCGGCGCGGTAGGTCAGGTACGCCATAATGGGCATCATGGAATTCAGCGCTACATACGCCAGCAGATTAGACAATCGAGCCATGTTCAGCAGTGTCGTTCCACGGACCGTACCCATCAAAGCCGCATCAACCGGTTCCACGCCATCCTGATGCGCGGGCTGCGACCCGATCATGCTTTGGGGAATCGCCACAAATCGCACCATCACCACGGCTGCTGCCGCCGCCACACCGGCCCCTATAAAAACCGCCGGCCAGGTTAACCAGCGGGCCAGAATGCCCGTAACCAGCAGCGCCAGAAAATAGGCGTTGGACCATCCCAGATTGTACAAGGTGATACGGGTGGAAAGTTTCATGCGGGCCGGACTTTGCGTAATAGCAGATTCCAGCGCCGGCCACCCTGGCGTAACGGATAGATTCAGCAATGCCACCAGCAAAAACAGCAGCACCAGGCTGCGATATTCCACCGCAGCCACACCAATCAGGCAAATCAATGCTGTGCCCATGCCGGTGGCAATCAGAAGTTTTCGCTGCCCGGTACGGGATAGAATCTTGCCGCCGGCCAGAGCGGCTGCGATATACACAGCCCCGCCGCATACCATAAACCACAGCAGCGTGGCTGGCGCAACATACAATTCATAGCGGGCAAAAAAGAATACACCGTTGGTGGCCAGCACCACAGCAAAGGAATTTAAAAATTCCGCCGAGTACCACGGCCACAGAACCCGCCGATCCGTGAAGGCCATGGCCCCGGGGTTAGACCCACCACCGCCTTGCAAAAATTTCATGGGAAAATTCCTCGCTGGGTGTATGCCCGAGAGAGGTGTTCCACCGCTACACAATATGCCGCGCTGGAAAGATCCACATCGTATTGGTGGGCTGCCACGCGTACACGCCGCGCTGCCAGAAGAATGGTTTTGCGCAGTTCCCGCTCCACCTGGGCGCTGCTCCAATGAACACCCGCCTTGTTTTGCACCCATTCCAGATAACTGACGATAACACCGCCCGCGTTGCATAAAATGGCCGGCAGCACGGTGATACCCCGCTGCCGCAGCAATTGCGCCGCTTCCGGTGTTACCGGCCCGTTGCCGCCCTCCGCCACCACTTTGCAATTCAGCCAGCCGGCCACCTGCGTGTTGACCATGCGTTCAAGTGCGGCCGGAATAAAAACATCGACAGGCATAGAATAAAATGCCTCACGGTCCAGCGTGCGCACGCCCGGTGCCTGATATTCGCGTATGGTGCCGCGGGCCTGCACATGGTCCATCAGGTGGGCGATGTTCAAACCATCGGGTTTGGTAATGGCACGGGTATGATCCATCACTGCTACCACAGTGCTTCCATGCGCCGCCATGGCCGCGGCTGCGTGCCGCCCCACATTGCCGAAGCCCAGCAGGCTCACGCGGAGATTGTCCAGCTTCAGATTAAATTCCGGCAAAAGCTCCTGCAGTACCATGCCCAGTCCCTGTCCGGTGGCCTTTTCGCGGCCTTCGCTTCCTCCGCAGGTAATGGATTTTCCCGTTACCACGTGCACCAGGCTTTGCCGCGACGCCTGGCTGTGAGTGTTCAGAAACGTATCCATCATCCAGTCCATCACTTGGGCGTTGGTGCCTGCATCCGGGGCGGGAATGTCAAATTCCGGGCCGATATTGTCGCCCAATGCGGATGTAAATCGACGCGTCAAACGCATCAGTTCCGCGGGGCTAAGTTGCCCCGGGTCCACCATCACCCCGCCCTTGGAACCGCCAAAAGGCAGGCGCATCAGAGCGCATTTCATAGTCATCCAGACGGCCAGGGCCTTCACATCGTCTAAGCTGATTTCCGGATGGTAGCGGATGCCGCCCTTGTATGGCCCCAGCACATTGTTGTGCTGAATGCGGTAGCCCTTGAACAGTTTGTAACGACCATCATCCATACGTACCGGAAAATGAACCATGATTTCATTTTTCGGTTGGCCCAGCATTTCCTGCACGTAAGCGGGCGTATTGGTGATCGTGCAAGCCTTGTCCACAGCGCTTCGGGCCATGGCAAAAAGTGAATGTGGATCCGCAGGCTCAATGCCTTCAGTGGCGGGCAGACGACTGGAAAGTGATTCTAGAGCCATGGTGGTTCTCCATCTCGCGGATTCTGAATTTATATTTGCCCGGCCCTTAGCCGATAAATTCCACCGGCGTGCATGGTGGAATCAGCCCCGCCCTGGCTCCCTCATCCAGCAGGGCGTTTACCGCCGCCCGCCCGCGCGGGCCGTAATCCAGCGTCCAATGATTGACGTACATGCCCACAAATTCGTCGGCCAGTTTTTCGTTCATATCCCGTGCATAACGCAGGGCATGGCGCACCGCCTGGTCCCGATGATCCAGCGAAAACTGGATGCTGTTTTTCAAAATGGCCGTCACCTCCGCCATCGTTTTCTCACCCAGGTCCCGCCGGATCACATTGCCGCCCAGTGGCATGGGCAAACCGGTTTTTTGCGTCCACCATTGGCCCAGATCCACGCAGCAGACCAATCCATTATTTTGATACGTCAACTGCCCTTCGTGAATAATAAGCCCCGCGTCGGCGTGCCCCGCCTGCACGTATGCTAAAATTTCATCAAATGGCTTCACCACGGTTTGCAATCCCTTGCCCAACAGCAACTGCATACCCAGAAACGCCGTAGTCAGCGTGCCGGGTATCGCAATGCGTTTGGTTTTCAGTTGTTCCACGGTCCACGGCTGTTTGGCCACAATCATCGGACCATAATTATCGCCCATGGAACAGCCGCAGGCGGTCAGGGCGTATTTGCTGCGCACGTAAGGATACGCATGCAGGCTGATGGCGGTAATTTCCAGTTCACCTTTCATGGCCCGGATGTTCAAAGACTGAATATCCTCTAAAATATGCTCAAATTGATACCGCCCCGCGTCCATCTTGCCCGTCGCCAGACCATAAAACATGAACGCATCATCCGGATCGGGCGAATGTCCGAGCCGCAGTTTAAGTTTTTCCGCCATATCCCGGCATCCTTAAAAAAATCCTGGTCTCCAAAGATAAAACGCGGCAACTTTTTTACTCTTTGTTCACCAGCGCATGCACCTTCATCGGCAGGCCGAAAAGTTTGATGAACCCAATGGCATCTTTGCCGTCATATTCCGCGCCCATGGTAAAACTGGCCAGGTCCTGGCGGAATAAGCTCTTCGGCGATTCCACACCGGCCACGGTAGCCCGCCCCTTAAACAGCCGTAGTTTCACCGTGCCGGTAACATTTTTTTCCACCGCAGTTACAAAAGTATCCAGGGCCTCGCGCAGCGGATGAAACCACTGCCCGTAATAAACCAGGTCCGCATATTTCAAGGCCACCTGCTGTTTGAAGTGCATGGTGTCACGTTCCAGACACAGCGATTCAAGCCCGCGAATCGCAGTGAGCAGAATCGTTCCGCCCGGCGTTTCATACGCCCCGCGGCTTTTCATCCCCACCAGCCGGTTTTCCACCAGGTCCGTCTGGCCCACACCATGGCGACCGCCGATTTCGTTGAGTTTTTCGATAATCGCATGAGCGGCCAGCCGTCGTCCATTGACGCTTACCGGCGTGCCGGTTTCAAAACCCACCGTAACCATTTCCGCCTTGCCCGGTGCCTTAGACACCGGCACGCTCATCACCCATAGATTATCCATGGGTTCATTGCCGGGGTCTTCCAGATCCGCACCTTCATGGGAAATGTGCCATAAATTGCGATCCCGCGAATAAATTTTCTTTTTGGTCTGGGCGATGGGTACGCCCTTTTCCCTGGCATATTCAATGGCCGCCTCGCGCGAACGCAACTGGAAGCGATCATCCTTCCACGGGGCAATAATTTTTAAATCCGGTCCCAGGGCCATGTAGGTCAGTTCAAAGCGAACCTGGTCATTGCCTTTGCCGGTGGCCCCGTGCGATACCGCATCCGCTCCTTCCGCGCGGGCCACTTCCACCTGGTATTTGGCGATCAATGGCCGGGCGATGGAAGTGCCCAGCAGATAATGATGTTCGTACACCGCTCCCGCTCGCAGCATCGGAAAGCAATAATCGCGGGCAAATTCCTCCCGCAAATCCTTCACAATGCACTTATCGGCACCGCTGGCCAGGGCCTTGGCTTTGATGCCGTCAAGTTCATCCCCCTGGCCCAGTTCCGCCGCAAATGCAATCACCTTGCAGCCGGGGTAATTATCCTTCAGCCAGGGCAGAATCACGGAAGTATCCAATCCGCCGGAATAAGCCAGAACGATCTTTTTCACATTTTGTGGGGCCATTGGTTTAATCTCCTCATGCAGCCTTCGCAAGGTGAAACATCATCCCCATTTTTGCGCTGGTTGGCAAACGACCGGGCAGGAACTTACGAGCGATCAGCGGCCGAGATGGAACGCTGCCTCATCCAAATAGTTTATCAGAGCATCTTCGGACAATTCGTACGGGATGGCTCCTAAAGAAGGTTATTGGTGGTTCGAACGTGCCGTGGGGACCAACAGCGACAAAGATTTAAAATAATGGCGGTAGAAACCCCGGTCCCTTGTCAGCAGGCGATCGGCCTGATGCAGGGCGTGGGCACCGACGAGGAAATCTGCGGCCACCCTGCTCCGCGGGCCGCCGAGGCGGCGATAATTTTTCCAGGCGATGGCTGCTTCCAGCGCGGTTTCCAGCGCCAACGGGTTGAATTCCACACCGAGCCGTTGCATAGCCTGGCGGGCGGCAACCGCGGATGGAAAAAATCCGCCAACTTCCGCCCAGACAACCTCGCAGGCGACAATTTGCCCTTCGGCAATGCTGCGTCTCAAGAGTTCGCTGGAGGCCACACCGAAGGTGCTGTCGGCTCCGAATACATCAAGGAGTACACTGGTATCCACGGCAGTAATCACAGGTGCGGTGCATTCCCCCGTAATTGGGCCATGAGGTGATCGGTGGGACGGCCAAGTTTCAGCATTCCATAGACGGCATCAACGGGATCGCGAGCGTCGGCCTTAGCAAGCACCAGGCAGCCAGATTTTTCGCTGACCTCGAGCGCTTGACCTGCGCGAATGCCCAGCCGCCGACGAAGCGGTTGCGGGATGGTTATCTGGCCTTTTGCAGACACGACCGTTTTCATACCTAAATTGTAAGATTTCCTACTTTAAGAGTCAACCCACCACAAATACCTGCATATCGCGTCCACGCGGGCGGATAAGGAGAGCTAAACGGGGACGCAGCTAGTTTCACACGCGACTCCTCCTTTTGTCCCTGCTTTCCGGACGGCCTCCTGAGCGGATCGTGTGCTCCAGGCCCAACCTGCCCGCCATGGCCTGCTTCCATCAACTTTGGCCGATTGGCCGGACGAACGCGAGTATACCTCACGTGCAGCGCCCAATCAAATCCCGCACCGCCACTTTTTTCGTTACCTCCGTTACCTTCTGTAAGCCACGTGCTTGGCTCTCACCCCAGCCAAGCTGGCTTATCCCCCTCCATACCCTGCCTACTACCTCCCAGCGGAACTCCCGAAGGAGGCCACCCTGTCTTGCGCAGCCCGG
>JAJZNX010000150.1 GCA_021852275.1 Planctomycetota bacterium
TGGTTCCGTCCGGCTGCGTGACAAACGTTCCAGTACTTGCCTATCCTTGGCACCGCATTCAATTGGTTTAGCTTTCCTTGCCATGACCAATATTCTATATACTATCAATATTTATTGCAAGTAAGCATTAGCTCTACTGGTGGTAAAAATGCACTACTAAATGACGTTTTATGGCCGTATGCCGGCACGGAATCCTGGAGGTAAACGGATATCGCAGCACAAGGCTGGTGAAAATGCCGAACCGTTTCGTCAGGCCGTAACGAGCCAGTCGCTTATTCGGTTACATCCACCTTCAGTGGTTTACCAGCCGGGCGAGTCATATTGCGGACACTGATCTGGCCGGCCAACGTTTGCACAATGGATACCAGTTGTTTTTGACTCGGACCGGCAGAGGAAAAATTGGTGAAGGGATCGCCGTTGTCCGACAATTTGCGAATTTGCATGTCTATCGGCAGTTCGCCCAAAAATGGCAGTCCCATGGTTGTGGCCATCTTCCGGGCACCGCCACGGCCAAAGATATCGTACTGAGATCCATGTTCGCAGACAAAGTAACTCATGTTTTCCACCACCCCCAGAATGGACACGCCCAGTTGCTGGAACATTCGCACGGCCCGGCGGGCATCCGCCAGGGCTACTTCCTGCGGCGTGGCCACAATCACCGCGCCGGTGAGCGGAATGGATTGCGCCAAGGTCAGCGATACATCACCTGTGCCAGGCGGCAAATCAACAACCAGGTAATCCAGATCACCCCAGTCCACCTGCTCCAGAAATTGCTTGATTACGCCATGTACCATTGGTCCGCGCCAGATGAGTGCTTTTTCCGGCGGCACAATGAAGCCGATGGACATCACCTTGATGACATGTTCTGCCGGGCCGATCTCAAACGGCACTATTTTTTCGTCGCGCAAGGATGGATTTTGAATGGCCAGACCGGTCATGGTGGGAATGGATGGCCCGTAAACGTCGCCGTCCAGCAGGCCCACGCGGGCACCCTGCAGGGCCAGTCCCACCGCCAAATTTACCGCCACGGTGCTTTTGCCCACGCCGCCCTTGCCCGCACCCACCGCAATGATATTGAGCACGCCGGGCAGAATGGGTTTTTGTTCAATCATGCTTCGGACTTTAGCGCTTAAGTTCACTTCCACGGAAGCCACGCCGGGTACCTGCATCACTGCCGTGGTTACCGAGTTGCGGATATTTTCCTTCAGAGGACATGCCGGCGTGGTCAGTTCCACAGCCACCTTGACGGCTCCCGCACATATATGGACTTCCTTGACCATGTTAAGGGTGACAATATCCTTGAAAAGCTCGGGATCTTCCACGGTTTTCAGGGCATTGATAATGTCTTCGCGGGTTGCGGCCATAACTGAAACTACCTTTTTTTACGATGCGTAACTGTGCAGGCCCACCAGGAAAAAATTGACGCCGATCCAGTTGAACATCATAGCGGCAAATCCAAAAACGGAAAGCCAGGCAGTCCAGTCGGGGCGGTATTTGGGTGTTACAAAACGCAGATGGACGATGATCAGAAAAATAATCCAGGTCAGCAGAGAAAATGTTTCCTTGGGATCCCACTCCCAGGGCCGGCCCCAACTGTAATCGGCCCATACGGCTCCGAGAATAATTCCGGTACCTAAAAACCAGAACGCCATCTGCAGGATCACGATGTTTGCGGAATCCAGTTGCAACAGAAATTTGCGACGGGCCAATTCCAGTGCGGACACATCGTTTTCGCCATTGGTTCCGCCTCCGCCCATGCTGCCGGAACCGCCGCCGGAGCCTGCACCGGCCAACGCCATGGAATGGGCCGGGCTGCTCACCGGGTGCAGATGATAAAACAGTTTGGTGCCCAGATAGGTCATGCCCATGCAGAAGCTGGCGGCAATCAGGGCATACGAACTGATAATTACATTCACATGGATGTAGAGCCAATACGTATTAAGGACGCCATCCACCTTGCCGATGTTGGCCCCGATATGGTCTCCCAGCACAAAGGGCACTACAAAACAGGCGGTCATGGCCAGAAAGCCCACAAAACTCATGGCCATGCCGAAAAGGCTGTTTTTTTTCCAGAGTTCCAGAAGCCATCCGATGACGCAGCCTACAAAGGCTGAACCAAGAACGCTTTCAAATTCATTTTGGATGGGAATTCGGCCGGCCAGCCACCACCGTGTACCCATAAAGGCGGCCTGCGTGAGCACCGCCATGGTGAAAAAGATCATTGCCGGCCGCCGCATCGCGGGGACACCGCCGACCGCGGCAATGAGAAAAAACGTCAGCGATAGAAAATACAAAATCACCCCAACGATGGTGCCGTCGGAAAAATAGTCATACCAGTATTCCACGTGGCGTTTCAGAGGAGGCGGATAAGCCGCAGGGTTAATGTCGGGCAAAACGGCGGTCAGGCGGGCAATGCCCGCATTGGCCTGGGAGGCCTTGTTAGCCCGCCAGCCATTCACCAGTTCGGCCATGCCCAGGACCACCTGCAAGGACTGACTGCGGGTATAGCCGGCGATAGGCTTGAGCTTGGCCAGTTGCGGTAATGCTTTCGCGGCCATGCTGCCGGTATTAGGGGCCAGTTCCAGCGGTTCGTGCCACATGCCGCTGGTCTGGGGCGGCGGGGGCGGCACGATGCGCAGGGAAGAACTTAGATTCTGGAACGTGCTGTCCGCCTGGTAAAGCTGGGCCAGCGCGGAATTGAGAATGGCGTTGGAACTCAGGCGGTTGAGCAGGCTTTGCACCGCAGGCTCGGCTAGAAAAGCCGGGCTGACTGTGCCTTGCTCCAGCAGGCGTTTTTTTGCGGCCTTACCCTGTACCAGCTTCATCAGCCGCTCACGGATAGGAACCGTTTCCACAAAAATAAAGTTGCGATACATCCACGCTTCGGGGCGAAAGGCCATGTCCAGAGCGGTATAGAGCGGGTTTTGGCCGTTGATCGAATCATATCCGCAGATAGTATGCAGATTTTGTTCCGCCCACGTATCCATAATTTTCAACTGATCCTGATTTTGAATGGTCAGCAGTCCCAGGGGGGCCAGTTTGATTTCCTTTTTAAATTGCGTGCGATTCTGGTCCATCAATTTCTGTGTGAGTGCCATTCTGCGCCAGTCGGGTGTTGGATTCACCGCCGGTGAATTGGGGCCAATGAGTGGATGGCCTGGCGGCAGCGCCTTGGGCGAACCCTGGTCCACCATCACAACGCCGTGAACCAGCGGCGAGATCAAGGTTATCAGGATGACCATGAGCAAGAAGCCCAGGAGTTGACGGAAAGGCATGGCCGACCGCCGGTGATTGAGCAGAGTCTTTGGGGAGTGAGAAAAAAAACGCATCATTGAGACCTCCAAGTTCACGGCCAACATCCTGGACCATCAAACGAGTCAACACATTGTATACATGCTGACCCGGCTACAGCGGGCCGCCTGTACTTTCAGGTGGTCACCTGGGCCGTTTTCCGGGCTGCATAAGCGGCAAACTGCCGCTTCTTTATATTAAGCAATACCGGCTTGACATAAAAGGCATAGCCGATACCGCTGACGATCAGCATCACTCCCGCCAGCATGGCATAAAAGCCATGCGTGTTCCCCACGCCTAAAACTGTGAACGGCTCGCCGTTGGCCTGACGGCCAAACCGGGCTTGGAAAAAAGATAAGCCCATGGCCCGCTGCGGGTGATTCAAATGAATCGTGGCCACATGGGATCGCCCCGTCTTCAGGTTGGTCATACGTACCTTGCTGATGAAATCTTCTGGAAAGTTATGGCCGCCGTGATAAAAGATCTCCCGGCAGCTTAGCAGGGTCAGTGCCACCGGCAGCGGGCGGGCCAGTTGGGAAAAACTCAGCAACAGTGTTCCGGCTCCCGGTACCACCACCCTGGTGGGGGGCAAGTCGCCGGTCAGGCCAAACTGCTCAAAAGGTGCGAAGATGCTATGGTCCTTCCACTTCCCGTCGGAGGCGCTTACCTGCAGCACTGCGCGATTCATGGTGTCTTCAATTTTAGGCCGGCGATCCGTCTTGGGAATGGTGTACGGACGATACCGCGCATCAGCAACTCGCAAAATTGAAAATCCCAGGTGAATGCCGTCAATAACCACCGGAACCGGGCGGTGCAGCGTCAGTCTATGCACGGTAACACTGCCGGTGTGGTGCCGGTGAATTAATGTAAATTTTCCCGTTTTATCCTCCACAATCCAGAACTGGCTGTGCCGGGCATCTTCGTAGCGGATGTGGATGTTGTGATCGATGCGGTTGGGAACAAGTTTCCGCTGTCCATGGACGAAAACAAAGTCCGGCGTGCGCGTTGGATAGCGAAACAGTGCCACGCGCTGAAATTTAAATACCCCGGTCTTGTCCTTCCGCGTTATCGCCAGCATGTACCCTTGGCTTTGCGCGCCCTGATAACCCTTGGATAGCATCGGCATATCAATGGGATCCAGCGGCGTAATTTTATAGCCGGCTTTTTTGATGACGATGGGCACGTTACGATGAATCACGTAGACCCGGCGAAAATGGGCCGCGGGAATGTTCACAATCAGGGCTTGATCTCCGGCAAAGCTGGTCGATATGTCGCGCAGCCGCCGCGCTGAAGGATGATAAAGATATTCAACACCGAACGGCGAATTGGTATCCAGCACGCGATTGGCCGGGCTGGTGGCCACGAGCCATCGCCCGCCGCTGTGGCCGGAAATGCTCAGGTTGAACAGCACGGCGGGGCGGCGCGGAGTCACGCCAATTTTTCGCGGCATGGGCATCGCCCGCAGCACGGCATACGGGTAATAGCCGATGACCTTGATTTTTACATGACGCAGGGCCGGATTGATGGCGGCGAGCTGCGAGGAAGGAATTGCGATATTGAGCGGATTACCGTGCCGGGGAGAACGCTGATCAAATATCGGCAACGATTTCAGCGGGATCATTGCGTAGGCCTTGGCTCCGGCCGGGTTGGTCGCCTGTACGTATAAAGCGCGATCCGTGTTGTCGTAAAAAGTTTTCACGGTCTGATGCAGAAAAATCCGCGTCATGCCTTCGCGCTTCATGCCAAAGTAAAAAAAGCATCCGATGATGAGGGTTATAATACCCACATGCACCATCCAGACGCCAAGCTTATAGATATTCAGAGGGATGCGCCGCAGCGTTACCACGGCCAGTGTGAGAATAAGCAGCAGCATTAAAACAATCATGGGCCATGCGTCGAAAAATTCCATCGTGGTAACGTCAAAATAGGCCCGCAATTGCGGCAAGCCGGAACCCAAGCCGATATAAACCCCCGTGAGTCCCAGCCAGACCAATCCCAGTATCACGGAACTGAAAAAGCGAACGACGTAGCGCAGAGGTCCGCGGCCATTGGCCAGCCGATCCAGAAACCGCCCGATGGCTGCCGGGGTTTTACCGATTGTGGCCACAAGCCGCTCGATCAGCCAGGGACCAGGAGCGGACGGGTCGCCGATATTAGCCCCGGGCCGCCGGCTATTCTGGCCTTGCGCCTCGTTAGGTTCAAAGGAAGTATTCATTGCAGATTAAAAAAAGCCTTTCAGCGCCAAGCCGGAAGCACCAAACTCCGGCTATGATTTTTTAGCTTCCTGACGCGTCTAATGGGATTGTAACGGCACTTGGCTGGAAAGTCTTGTGAAAAAAATCACAAATTGGTAGGCCAACATCGCCGCCGCGTTTGGGGCATCCCCACCATTATACGCCATGGAGTTTCGTGGGGTTTGGTGGCAAACCTATTCCCAGGGTCTGGCTATTTTCTCTGCACGCCCGCGGTAAAACCCCGTGCCGAGTCAGACCCGTCGCAATTTTGTCACCCGTCCGTACGGTAACCATTCCACTATATACAAATTGCCGTGGCGATCCCAGGTGGAGCCGTGGGGGCAGCAGAAATGGCCGGGCACCAGTTCACTTTGCGGAACGTCATGGTTGGCACGCTGTTTCACATTCGGGTTGTCCCCAAGGTGAACGGCCACGTTGTTGTTTTTATCGAGAATGGTGACTCGGCCGAGCAAATCCGGAATGGCCAGAAAGTCCCGGTATGGGCTGAATTGACACGGCAACCTGAATTTGCCCGTGCCGTCGTTATCCTGTTGCGGACTGGCATTGGTCACCAGATGATCCAGCTTGCCATCCAGGGTGAAATATTGCAGGCGGTGATGGGCTCGATCGGCCACCACAATCATGGGGTGATCCGGTGTGCGGGTATCGCAAAAAATGCCGTGCGGGCAGCTTTCCTGATCCGGCCCATCGCCATTGCCGCCAAAAGTTGCAAGCAGCTTGCCATGAATGTCATACCGGCAAATATAACCCAGCCCGTAGCCGTCGGTGATATAAAAATCGCCAGCAGGCCCAAAGGCCGTGTAGGTTGGTGAATAAGGTTTGGCATCCGGATAGCAGGGCTGGCCGGCACGGTTGCGGGCCTGGGCCGGGTATCCGAGTTCCATAACAATGTCGCCTTTGAGCGTGGTCTTGAATGTTTTGTTTTTTCCGGTTGGTGCCAGGTAAAGGAACTCGTGGCCGTTTTCGCTGCGCAAATCCATGCCGTGGGCGGTGCCGCGGAAAGTGTCTCCACCCCAGGCTTCAATGAAGCGTCCATCTTTCGGATCAAACACCGCGGTTGAATTGTGGCCATTGTGATGGATAAATATCCGTCCGTCATTTGCTTCCTGCACGGAGTGGGTGTCGCCAAAGCTCATTCCGGCGGGTAATTTGGCCCAATTGTCAATCCATTCAAAACGCAGATCTCCGTGTCCCAGGATAACCGGTTTACCGCCGGCCTTATCGGAAGTTTGCAGCGCGGGGGCGTTGGCCTTGCCGGACGATTTTTCTTTTATGTTCATGTCATGGCCCAAAATAAATGGGCAGAGCCGGAATCGAACCGGCGACACATGGATTTTCAGTCCATTGCTCTACCAGCTGAGCTATCTGCCCAAGGGAACATGGCGTAGTTTAAGGGACCAGAGTGAAAATCTCAAGCGGATCGCCGGGCGAATGTTGTACCGCAATGGTCAGCAATCCAGCCTAAGCCGATGGCTTCCGGCGACAATCCCTGCGGCTTGTATCTCAAAAGTGGATCGAGTTTCGCGGCTTGATTTTTAGCTTACCGGCGCCGCCGGCCAGCAATCGGATCACTTCATCTTTGGAAAAATAAATTTTGTCTTCCTGCCGATGTTTACCGTTGTGGCGGTTGGTCAAGAGAATCGAATCAATGAGCATCAGGTGGCCTTCCACATCGTTATAGAGAAAAAAGTGGTTGCCCAGAGAACGGATTTTTATGGGATTACTAAGAACATTGTCCGACATGGCGGGAACCGTAACTTTATTCCCCGTTTCGCTTTCGTCGGTGTTGCCGGTGGACGAATCATACGGGGTAAACCAATAGCCTATCAGACTGGTGTTCAGAGGTGTGGCTGGAAATGGTGCCGTGATATCCGCGGTTAATCCACGGGGATAGTTCGCAGCGGGCAAAATGTAATTACCCGCGGCAGCACCGCTTAAATTCAAACCAGTTACCGTAACCGCAATGTTATTGCCTACATTGGAACTGGCCAACATGCCAGTGCCGCTGCTCACACTAACCCGGCCGATATCCGTAGCCACCAGCCCGTCCAGCACCGCGCCGGATAAATTCAGCGTGGCCGCAGTGGAGCCGTCATACACTTTGTTGTTGGCACTTACGCCAGCGACATTCAGTATGGCAGGGGTGACGGTAAGTGTTCCCCCGACCATGGTGATTTTATATCCTTGCTGATCAGACCATATCTGCGGTGCATACGTACCGACATCAGCATCCCCGCTGTATGGCGATGTTAAGCCAAACAGATAGCCGGAAGTTGCCGCGGAGGCTACGGAATAAGCGGGGCTGTGCAGATTCGCGGGAACCTGTCCATTGTAGATCTGGATAATGTTGCCTGCGGTAATGGTCAGCGGCGTAAGGAAAGCGTTAAGCAATGGCGCAGTATGGCCGTTATAGATCACCCATATTGGCGTGGTGAAATCAAAACCGATGAAGCTGCTTTGCTGCATCATTTGGCTGGCCGTTAAACTCAAAGCGCCCGTAGTTGTGCCACTACCGATACCGGCCGTAGCCCCGAAAGTGGATGTGTCCCAGTAGCCATGAGTCATACTGCCGCCGTTGTATCCTACCAGGTCGCCGATGTCGCTGCTGTAGCCGTCACCACCACTGACATTGCCGGTGGCGTAGGCAATGGTAATGGTGCCGGTGTTAGCTCCCACCAAGCCGCCAATGGCGATACTGTAGACGCCGCTGACACTGCCGGTGGCGTAGGCATTGGTAATGGTGCCGGTGTTAATTCCTACCAAGCCGCCAACGTATGTACCATCACTGACGCTGCCGGTGGCGTAGGCATTGGTGATGGTGCCCGTATTGTATCCCGTCAAGCCGCCGACGGCGTTACTGTAGCCGCCGCTGCCGGTGGCGTAGGCATTGGTAATGGTGCCGGTATTGAATCCCACCAGGCCGCCGACGTATGTACCATCACTGACGCTGCCGGTGGCGTAAGCATTGGTAATGGTGCCGCTGTTGTTACCCACCAGGCCGCCGATGTCGCTGTTACGGCCGTTATCACCACTGACATTGCCGGTGGCGTAAGCATTGGTGATGGCGCTGCTGTTGATTCCCGCCAAGCCGCCAACGTATGTACCGCCACTGACGCTGCCGGTGGCGTAGGCATTGGTGATGTTGCCGCTGTTGTTACCCACCAGGCCGCCAACGTATGTACTGCCACTGACGCTGCCGGTGGCGTGGGCATTGGTGATGTTGCCACTGTTAGCTCCTACCAAGCCGCCAACGTATGTACCGCCACTGACGTTGCCGGTGGCGTAGGCATTGGTAATGGTGCCGCTGTTGTTACCCACCAGGCCGCCGATGTCGCTGCCATAACCGTCACCACCACTGATATTGCCGGTGGCGTAGGCATTGGTGATGGCGCCGGTATTGAATCCCGCCAGGCCGCCGACATGAATGTAACTGACGCCGCCACTGATGCTGCCGGTGGCGTAGGCATTGGTGATGTTGCCGCCGTTGTTACCCACCAAGCCGCCGACGGCGTTACCGTAGCCGCCGCTGACATTGCCAGTGGCGTAGGCATTGGTAATGGTGCCGGTGTTAGCTCCCACCAAGCCGCCGACAGCATTGTAACCGCCGCCGCCGCTGACATTGCCGGTGGCGTAGGCATTGGTAATGGTGCCGGTATTAGCTCCCACCAAGCCGCCGACATAGCTGTTAATGCCGCTGACGCTGCCAGTGGCGTAGGCATTGGTGATGTTGCCGCCGTTGACCCCCGCCAGACTACCGACATAACTGTGGCTGCTGGCTGTATCCGTTACCGATCCACCCACAAGCCCCACATTTTCAACCGTACTGCCGCTGCCGATTTGACCAAACAGGCCCGCATAAGTCAATATCGATGAATTGATGGTCAGGTTGCTGATGGTATG
>JAJZNX010000196.1 GCA_021852275.1 Planctomycetota bacterium
ACCAGGGCATTTTCGGGAAGGCCAAGCCGCACCGCCGACCGGACCGGCCACCAAAAGTACGCTCTTTACGCTGTTGCTGTGTGTACTGCTTGGCTACCTTGGGGTGCACCGATTTTACGCCGGCAGGTTTCTCAGCGGTGCGATCATGTTGGTGCTGACGCTGACACTTTATGGTGCGTTTATCACGGTGCTGTGGTGGCTTGTGGACTTGCTTATGATTGTAACAGGGCAGTTCCACGACGGCTGCGGCAACAAAATGCGCTGGTAATGCGGGCTATTGGCCAATCCGAGGGGTGGGATTCGAACCCACGACCCGGAGATTATGAGTCCCCTGCTCTAACCGCTGAGCTACCCTCGGAGGGTTACCTAAGACCGTAGTGCAAGTGCCGTTGCCAAGCGTCAAAGATGCTTGCGTCACCTGTGCATGGGCAGTTTGTAGCCGGAGTGGGCGTTAGATGCAACCATGCGGCGGTTATAGCTTTCCGGCAGGCTTGTGATAATTCCGGTCTTGGATTACAAAATAGGCTGCACAGGCGGTCGATTCGGGGTTGCCAAGCCTATTGCTTGCCCAGGTGCAAGTGTGGATGTCCAGGCAACCGCGGAAGATACTCTGAGGATTGGGCTTCAGGGTTGCCAGCGGCGACGGCTGCCACGGAGCGTTTAGATGTCAGAATCGCTGTCATCTTCGGGTCTATCCTGTAATGTACTGGTGTTGAACCGGCTATACATGCCCATTCGCGTAACCAGCGCAAGGCGGGCGTTTGCCATGCTCATCAAAGAGATGGCGGAAGTTATTTCGGTGGAAAATAACTGCTACCTTGCCTACAGCATTGAAGGTTGGCTGGAAATTTCCTTGCTCAAGGCTCAATACGAACGCGAGTCTCATGATTTTGTACGCACCGTAAGGTATGAAATTGCGGTACCCCGAATTATTCGTCTGCTCGGCTATGACCGGCTGCCCAAGCAGGATGTTAAACTTACGCGGCGCAACATCTATGCACGGGATAATTCGCTGTGCCAATACTGCGGCAAAAAATTTACCACCAATGAACTATCATTGGATCACGTGATACCCAGATCGCGGGGCGGCAAGACTACGTGGGAAAATCTGGTGTGCGCGTGCGTATATTGCAATGCGAAAAAGGGCGGGCGTACGCCGGCGCAAGCCTCGATGCACTTAAGCCGCACGCCACAAAAGCCGAAGCGCAACCCGGTTATTAACATTCGGTTGGGGTCCGACAAATATTCTTCCTGGAAGCATTTTCTGGACCACGCCTATTGGAATGTGGAACTGAAATAGACTTAAGCTAAAGTTTAAGGCCGGTATGATACCCGCCAGTGCGGTTGTGCAACGCGGATCAAGGCCAGGTTCGCCGATGATCGAATGACTGGAAAAGATGGACTTGAAGCTTCTTGCCGAGTCAGAGGATGGTGGTTACCAACCCATTGCAGGCAACCGCAGCTGCGGATTGTACTGCAATGATTGTCGGATTGTTCTGCAGAACTCCAGACCCTGCAGCGTCGATTTTATTTATATTGATCCACCTTATTATACCAAGCGCAAGTTCCATGGCCGGGGGCGGCAGGAAGTAACTCGGCCCGGGGCTTTGCACTTTGACGACCGCTGGAAGGGCGGGCATGTTGCCTATTTGGAATTTCTAGAGCAGCGGGTGCGACTGATGCATGGTGTGCTTCGATCGGAGGGGGTACTGCTGGTGCATCTGGATTGGCATATCGTACATTATGTGAAGGTAATGTTGGATCAGATTTTTGGTATTGACAGGCTGATCAACGAGTTGATCTGGCATTACCAGACCGGCGGAGCTTCCAGGCGGCACTTTTCGCGTAAGCACGATACTATTTTAGTGTATGGGCGGGGCGATACTTATTATTTTAACGCTTCTGTTGTGGCTGCGCCGCGCAGCTCCAAGGCTCTGCACCGAGCCAGATGGTCAAAAGGGGCCCGGATATCGAGGCAGCATACGCACAAAAATCCTGATGATGTGATTACCATACCGGCGCTGAACCCGATGGCGGGAGAACGTACAGGATTTCCGACACAAAAGCCGCTGGCGTTGCTGGAGCTTTTGATTTCAGCTTTTTGCCCGCCGGAAGGAGTGGTTGCAGATTATTTTTGCGGATCGGGCACGACTCTGACGGCAGCCAGGCGGCTGGGACGATTCTATACCGGCTGCGATATATCCGCAGCGGCGGTGCGGATGGTCCGTAAAAGGTTACGCGAAAATTAAAGAGCAGCAGCCGGCCGGGAATGAGTGGTGTCAAGGCTGGCGCCTGGCCCCAAACCGTTTGGTGGGCTGAATTCGGCGGGTCAGCTTGCGCCGGGCAGGCGGGTGGTGGGAACCGTTTGGCGGGCAAAGCATGGCGCTGCGGTAGTTGTCGCGGCTATCTAAAAGATCCGCGACTGTGGCATTTTTGAGCGCCGTTTCAACACCGGCAATGGCATCATCAAGCCTGCGATGGAGCGGACAAATATCCTGTCCGTGCCAGGCTAAAGCCAGAGGACATGATTCAATGCGGCGAATGGGATCAATCACCTGAATGACATCGTAAAGACTAAGATCATGTGGATCCCGATTCAGTACAGAGCCACCATGGAGGCCACGGCGAGATTTTACCAGATTGGCGCGGCTTAATATCTGGACAATTTTAGCCAGATAACCTGCGGGTACGAGTGTAGCCTCGGCAATTTGAGAGTTGGTAGCCGGCTGATTGCCGCGAGCAGCCAGGAAGACAATCACGCGGAGCGCATATTCACTCGTTTGGCCAAAAAGCATAGGAATTCCTTAATTTTAAAAAGCACACCTTGCTATCCGCATATCCAATAACTAGGATTGTAAGGGCGAAGGCGGCTGGACGCCACCTGTTTGAGGAGATGCACGGGCGGCGCAGTGAAATTGTTGCTACACGCTGTCGGACATAAAGAGGTTGATCCATGAATACGCTGTGGCTTTCCCGCGTGCAGTTTGGTCTGACCATTTCTTTTCATTACTTATTTCCACCTTTAAGTATCGGATTGGGTGTGATGATGGTGACCATGGAGGCGATGTATCTTAAAACCCGCAATAAGGTTTATGAGAGCATGGCTCGATTCTGGACCAAAATTTTTGCGCTCACGTTCGGCCTGGGAGTGGCCACTGGCATTGTGATGGAATTTGAGTTTGGTACCAACTGGGCGAATTATTCCCGATTTGTAGGAGATGTATTTGGGGCCCCGCTGGCTTCGGAAGGAATTTTTGCGTTTTTTCTGGAATCGGGGTTCCTGGCCATTTTGCTGTTTGGCTGGGATCGGGTGGGGCCAAAGACGCACTTTTTCTCCACCATCATGGTGGCTTTCGGTTCCATTTTCAGTGCGTTGTGGATTAATGTTGCCAATTCCTGGATGCAGACACCCGCCGGATTTCACCTGGTGCTGCACAATGGGGTACTGCGGGCACAAATCACAAACTTTTGGCAGGTAGTGTTTAATCCGTCCACGATGGATCGGCTGGTGCATGTGCTGCTGGGGGCACTGCTGTCCGGGGCATTTCTGGTTCTGAGCGTAGGGGCGTATTATGTACTTAAACGTCGCCACGAGGATTTTGGCCGACGTTGCGTCAAAATGGCCTTGATCTTGGCGGTTGTTGGAGCGGTAGCGCAACTGGTATCAGGCGATTTTAACGCCAAGATGGTGGGAAAATATCAACCGGCAAAACTGGCCGCATTTGAAGGACATTTTCCTGCGGACGCTCCGGCAGGCATGAGTCCTTTCGGCTGGGTGGACAGCAAAACTCAGACGGTATACGGCCCCAGGATACCGGGCATGCTCAGTTGGCTGATGTACTACAACACCAAAGCACCGGTTATCGGCCTGGATCATTTTCCTCCGGCGCTGCGGCCACCCGTGAATCCGGTATTTCAATCGTATCATGCGATGGTGGCCATTGGAATGGCTCTTATTCTGATCAGCCTGCTGGGCATTTTTTACTGGTGGCGGGGAACGCTGTTTCAAAAACGCTGGCTGCTGTGGATATTTGTAGTTTCCGTGGTTGGGCCGGAACTGGCCAATGAATTGGGCTGGTTTTCCGCAGAGGTGGGACGGCAACCCTGGATCGTATATGGCATTATGAAGACTTCGCAGGCGGTATCGCCGGATGTAGCTGCCGGAGAAGTACTTGCGTCCATCATTATGTTTGGGATTATGTACGTGTTATTGGGATCGCTGTTCATATTTTTGATGAACCGCAAGATTCAGCAGGGGCCGGAAGAAGCAGCGGCCGTGCAGCCGCCGATACCTCCGCATGTTGTTGAGGGGCACGGTCGGTTGAATGCGTAACACGGCTGGTGGGGCTGGCAACAAAGTTAAGGTATCAGTATTATGCATCATGAATTGAATGTAGTCTGGTTTGTGCTTCTGGGCATTTTATTCGCCGGTTACGCCATTCTCGATGGTTTCGATTTTGGCGTAGGCATGTTGCACCTGCTGGTGAAGGATGATGCCGAGCGACGTTTGCTGCTGAACTCCATCGGTCCGGTATGGGACGGCAATGAAGTATGGCTGGTAACTGGTGGAGGGGCCATGTTTGCGGCATTTCCAAATGTCTACGCCAGCCTGTTTTCAGGCTTTTATCCAGTGTTCATGCTGCTGTTGCTGGCTTTGATTTTTCGCGGGGTATCCATTGAGTTTCGGTCCAGGGAACCGATGCGCTGGTGGCGCAATTTATGGGACACCAATTTCTTTATCGGCAGTATTTTGGCGGCACTGCTCCTGGGGGCTTTCGCCGGCAATATGGCATACGGTGTCGCATTAAATTCCCACGGGAACTATATTGGAGGATTCTGGGCGCTGTTGAACCCATACGCGCTGCTCGTGGGCATCACGACAGTGGCACTGTTTATGATGCACGGCTCGATTTATCTGGTTATGAAGACAGAAGGGGATTTGCACGACCGCCTGCGCGGTTGGGTGAATAATTCGATCATCTTCTTCATTATCTGCTATGCCACGACCACCATGGCCACATTGTTGTACGACCGGCATCTTACCAGTGAAATACGCAAACATCCGGTGTTTTTTATCGTGGCTATTTTGAATATGCTGGCAATTGCCAATATCCCGCGAGAGATATTTCACAAGCGAGATTTTCGGGCATTTTTATCCAGTTGCTTTTCAATTGTGGCACTCTTGTCACTTCTGGCCATCGGCTTGTTTCCCAATATCGTGTACGCCCGCAATAATCCGGCCAACAGCCTGACTATTTACAACGCATCGTCATCGCCCTATACGCTCAAAATTATGTGCATCATCGCGCTGATTGGCATGCCCATTGTGCTGGCCTATACCACTTACGTGTATTGGTTATTTCGCGGTAAGGTGCGAATGGATGGGCATAGTTATTAATGATCTGATCATTCTCTGCGCAATAACTCAGCATAAGTAAAGTTTTGGTCTTAGGGGCTGTCAACAACTACCGGAGTCATTGCATCCCTAATTTGACTCTGCCAGCCTGTTGCGACCTATACTTTAAGCAGTAAGCAGGTTGGAACCAGTACCGGTCTCAGCCGTGCTTTTCGGATTGTGGCTGAAATGGCAACAGGAAAGGCGTTTTGTGATAAGACCAGTAAGTCAATGTAATAAACAGGAGCAGCCGGACGGCGGTGAATCCGTTGAAACGGCAGATCGGAAATTCGCCGCTACCGATGACGATCCGATGGATGCCTATTCTCAGGCGGTAACGCGAGCGGTTGAGACAGTTGGGCCAAGCGTGGTGAAACTTGAAGTAACCTACGGTGAACAGATCAATGGCGATGGCCGCGCGGGGCGCGGCAGCGGGTCAGGATTCGCCTTGACACCGGATGGTTTTATTCTAACCAACAGCCATGTGGTGCATGGGGCCGAATCGCTGCGGGTTTTGACCGCGGATGGCCAGAATGTATCGGCCCGTTTGATCGGTGATGATCCGCATACCGATCTGGCGGTGATTCGTGTGGAAGCCGACGATCTGCCCACAGCCGAACTCGGCGATTCTTCCCGGCTGAAAGTGGGCCAACTGGCCATTGCGATCGGCAGTCCGCTGGGCTTTGGAGGCACGGTAACCGCTGGTGTGGTCAGCGCGTTGGGGCGATCCTTTCGAGCAGTGTCCGGCCGGCTCATTGAAAATGTGATTCAAACTGACGCTGCGCTGAACCCCGGTAATTCCGGCGGCCCCCTGGTGTCGGGGAGAGGTGCGATAATCGGTGTAAATACCGCCGTTCTTTTGCCCGGCCAGGGACTATGCTTTGCCATTTCCTCCAACACCGCCCGGTATGTGGCATCGCATCTGATACGTGACGGCAGGGTGATACGAAGTTATATTGGCGTGACAGGGCGAAATGCGCCTATTCCGCGGCGGCTGGCACGCTTTTATAAGCTGCCGGTTGAAACTGGTGTTTTGGTGGCGACGGTGGAAGAAGCCAGTCCGGCGGATCAGGCCGGTTTGATACCATCGGATGTTATCATAGCCATGGCCGGGCGAACTATCGCCGCGATTGATGATCTTCATCGCGTACTCACGGAGGACTTAATCTCGCGGCCTACGGGGATGGTGATCTTGCGCAGTTATGAGAGGGTGGATCTGCTTATTGAGCCGACAGCCATGCGGGAATAAGTGCATCGCACGCCGGGCAAAGCCGCATAAGGGGCCGTGCAGAAATAAATTCATATTTTATGGCGCAGGAGTTTTAGCCGCCGGCGAGGCGCAAGCGACATGCATACCCTGGCAATGGGTCTGTAAGGAGCGAAGAGCGATGCCCCGCGGCCAAAAAGAACCAGCCAGAATGTGTGAAGTTATTTCTGCGCGGCCCCTAACCCCCGCCACTGGCCTTTTTCGGATCCTTGCGGTATTTATTGTCGGGGCCGCGTGGGCCGTTATTTGGAGTGCAAACGTGAAAAAAGTCATGGTTCTGTCAGTTGTGCTGCTGCTGACGGCAATGTTTTCCTGGGCCGCGGGTCGCCAGGCATGGAATCCGAGACCCAACACGGTTAATCTGCGCGACACGCTGATTGTGCAAGTGGTCAAACGACGAGGCCCTGCGGTAGTCAGCATTACGGCAAAACGGTTGGTAAGGCAGCGGGTAAATCCATTTCCCAACAATTTTTTCTGGCGGCAGTTTAATGTGGGGCCGGTGGTGCAGGTGCCGGCTGATTTTCTTGGCAGCGGATTTATTATCCAACATGATGGCTACGTGATTACCAACAACCATGTGGTGGATCAGGCCCAGGAAATTCATGTTACGCTGGCGAACGGAAAAAGGCTTTCCGCACATGTCGTCGGCAGTGATCCGAGAGCGGATCTTGCCGTTTTAAAAATCGACGGTAAAGGCCCATTTCCCACCATTCCCCTGGGGTTGTCGTCCAATTTAATGATCGGTGAACCGACCATTGCGATCGGCAACCCGTTTGGCTATTCGCAAAGTGTGAGTTCAGGCATTGTGTCGGCTATTCATCGGCAAATCATGGAACCCAATAATCCCAAGCCGCTGACCAATCTCATTCAGACGGACGCGGCGATTAATCCGGGCAATTCCGGCGGTCCATTACTTAATATCTATGGTCAGGTCATCGGCATCAATACCGCTATTCGCGGGAATGCTCAAAATATCGGCTTTGCCATTGGAGTGGACCGCCTTTCAACCTTGATTCCGCGTTTGATGAATCCGGCTACGGTGAACAAAATTGATATACCTGTGCACCTGGCAGCCATCCGTACCATGACCGGCCCGGATGACATGCATCAAAAAATAGTGGTGGCGGGAACGCCAGGTCCTGCAGTGCAAAGCATTGACAACTACCGCACACCCACACTGATGGATGCTTATGCGGCCCTGCTGAAAGTAACGCTGGCACAAAAGGATGTAACCGTAAAATTCCGCAATGGCATGGTGCGTGAATATCGCGTCAAGCCAGCGCCTCCGCCGGCGGTGGTACTCGCCTCGGAAAAGATATTAGGAATGGGGCTGGATCAGGTAACACCGGCACTGGCTAAAACATATCATCTGGTCGCCCAAAGCGGCCTGTTGGTTACACAAATCAATCCAGGCTCGGTGGCGGCGAAAGCTGGAATAAAGCCGGGTGACGTAGTCGTGCAGATCGGCCCATATCGCGTGCGAACCTTAAACGACTTGGCTGCTCTGCTGCCGTATATGCCCAAAGCTAAAGTGGTACGCATTGTGGTGGTGCGTAAAGGTAGATTCGGCGTCGGCTACCTGCGATTTCCATAAGCGCAGCGCCGCCGCCCCGGGAAGTGCGTGGGCAGAGTAGCCTGCATTTATTTTGTTCGCCTGGCGAAAAAACATGCCTGGCAATGGGCTGTTTTTTCTGCTTGCCGGTTTTTGTCTGAGCGTGCGGCTGTGCCCTAAGGGAGTGCAGTCCGACCTTGCTAAAAGGGGCGGCAAGCTATCAACTTGTCGCCCCTTGCAGGTCTTCATCGTAACATCAGGTTACCGGTGCAGCAGTGGAGGATTGTAATAACCTATCATGGCGAGAAACCGATTGGCATTCAGGATCGGTACCGACAATCTTTGGGCCTCCGCCGAAAGTCGATTGTATGTACTTTGCTCCGCCTGCCGGGCGGCAATTAAGGCCTGATTTTGTGGGAGTGCCGCGGCGGCACCGCTCAGCGATGGGGATGCGGGTTCCGCACCAAGCACGAGAAAATCGGTCTGGCTGGTAAGGTGATGGTCGATTACCCCACCCCATTTTTTGATCAAGCGAACGATTTCCAGACGACCTTGGGCGGTGGCAACATCGTTGCCATTGACTGCAAAATCACCGTAGACATAAAAATGAAATTCTCGGCCCTTTTTCTGGAAAACCGGATTGCCTATCAGGTCGCCGGTGAAAATGGACTCTCCGGTGTGGACATGGTTGATGCGGCAAAGCGACGCGAAACGGCCCACATGCGTGACCACAATGGAACCTTTTCCGCCCCCTGAAATGCCGGAACCAACTCCCAACTGGGGATTATAGACGGCAAATGTCAGACCAACCGGCACCTTTTGAAACTGGCCCAGGTCGATATATACCTGATTTTCGCCAGGACCAATGCCGATGATCTTTCCCTGGGCCTGAGAAAGTATGGCCCCTGCTCCTTCGGATGGAGCCTTGAATCCAGCCAATTGCTTGCGCAAATCGGAAACGACCAGATTGAGAGAGGCGAGATTCTGCTGCAACTGCTGGTTTTTTACCACTTGAGTTTCCAGATCCCGGACTGATTTTTGTTGTCCAGCGGTTATTTGCTTTTGGAAAACCGTAGCCTGCGCAGCCAGATTCCCGTTGGCCGCCGCCAACTGGGTTCTCAATTTAGCTATTTCGTCGTGGGCGGACTTGAGCTTCTGGGAAATAGTTTCAATATTATCATTGAAGGTAGTTTGTGCCGTAGCAAAGGATGTCCGTTGCACCTTCATGCGGCTTTGCAGATGTTGGATGCGAGTCTGCTGGCTTTGCACTTTGGCAGCCAGGTCTGTTACCGCCGCGACCAGCGATTTACCCGAAAGATGAGCCTGATGCAACGCGGTTGCCGCCGGCCCCGAAATCGAAGTGAGTTGCCGAATCGGCTGTTTGGAAACATGGCCGATCATCTGGCTTTCCAGCGAATCAATGCCGGAGAGCAACATCCCAACGACGGAATGGTTTTCGTTGGCGTTGGCGAGCATGGTTTGAATCATGGGGCTTTGCATTTCTGAAGGCAAAATCACCTGATTAAGCTTGCGCGAATCCGTGACGACGGTGCGCTGGGCTTTTCCCACATGCAGATATAAAAGAACTGCAACCGTGGTTGATAACACCCAAAGAACTACAAAGATAATCAGTGCCCAAGGGGGCGTGGACCGAGCGGTGCGAACTACTGCCATGGCATTATGCCTCCGTCAAGAAGGTTTCAAGCGTCGCCACCGGGGTCCACACCCACGGCTGCAGCGGTCCGCCTGTGAACCTCTACAACTATAGAATATCGCCTGCTTTGCCTGCCGGGTCAAGGGAAAACTTTCCGTAACTGCCGATGGAGCCAACCTCGGGAGGCCCCTGGGCACCCCGCATGTGGCCCACCCAGATAGTTTATCATGACAAATTGGTTTGTTTTGAGCCATCGCACCCACTTTATTCAGTCTCCACAGCCGGTTTATATTGAGCGGCGAGTTTAGCCTGAAGTTGTGGTGGAACGGCGTCATAGTGGGAAAACTCCATCACAAAACTACCTTGCCCTGCAGTAAGGCTCCGCAGTTGACTATCATACTGTGTTACCTCCGCCAGGGGTGCTGTGGCCCGGACAATCGCGATGGATGGTACGGGCAAGTCCGTATGGGTAATGCGGCCGCGGCGGGTATTAAGATCGCTGGTAATCACCCCAAGAAAACATTCGGGGCTGGTGATTTCCAGAGTAACAATTGGTTCGATAAGGGCCGGTCTGGCCTTCAAAATGGCGTCGCGCACGGCAAATTTGCCGGCAATGCGAAATGCAATGTCCTTGGAATCCACGGGATGACTTTTACCGTCATGCACAATAACCCGTAAATCCTGTACCGGATATCCAGCCAGCGGACCGTGCTCAATCGCGTCATAAACACCCTTTTCGACAGACGCGATGTACTGAGATGGAATAGCCCCGCCGAAAACCTCGTTAACGAATTCCAGGCCACTGCCGCGGTCGAGCGGTTCCACCCGCAGGTAAACCTCGCCAAACTGGCCGGCCCCGCCGCTTTGCTTTTTGTGTCGATAATGCCCCTCAGCCTTAAGGCTGATTGTTTCCCGGTAGGCAATCCGCGGAGGCTGTGTGCCCACGTCAATGCCGAAGCGATTTTTCATTTTTTCCAGCATCACCCGCACGTGCATATCGCCGAGTCCATGTACGATGATCTCATGCGTCTGCGGATCGTGGGAAACCCGAAACGTTGGATCTTCTTCCACCAGTTTAGTCAAGGCGGCAGAGAGCTTGGCCTCATCACCACGGGATTTGGGCACAATGGCCATGGAAAACATGGGCGTGGGATATTTCGGCGGCAGGGGCTTGAATTCGTCATGAAGCGTCACGGCATGGATAATCTGATCCACCTGCAAGTCTTCGATTTTTGAAACAGCCACCATATCTCCGGCGTAGGCCACTCCCGATTCCGGATGATCGCGACCCTCCACTTTGAGCACGTGGCCGGCCTTGTGAGTCTTTTTCTGTGTGCCACAGACAAAAGCCGTATTCGATTCCAGCTTGCCGCTAAGCATACGCAGCATGGCCAGTTTCCCGACATACGGATCTGTGGTGACCTTAAATACATGAGCAAGCAGTGGTGCATTCGGATCCGCGGGGCATTCGATAATTTCTTCGGACACAGCGCCGCCGGCAGTGATCTTTCGTAACCTCTTGGGCCGGCCGGTCACGGGTGATGGCACGTCTTCAATGAGAATGTGCAGCAAATCATCGATCCCCACTTCCTGCCGGGCGGCAGTGAAGACAATGGGCACCACGTGGCCGATATTCATCGCCCGGATGAAGCAACTACGCAGTTCCGCCAAATCCATGGGTTGTCCGGCGAGATAGCGTTCGAGCTGAGCATCATCGATTTCAACCGTGGATTCCACCATTTCCCGATGAATGTCGGTAACGTTTCCGAAATCCGCACGACCGGCGGTCTGATCAAAACAGTCGATAACGTCGGTGGCATTTTTACACGGAAGATTGATGCAATGAACCTCCGGTCCGAAACTGGCCTTGACCTGTTCCACCAAGGCCGGCAGATCCACGGCCTGATCTATCTTATTAATGACGATCATGCGGGCCAACCCCATTTCGCCGGCGGCGTGATACAACCGGCGACTGTTGAATTCAATGCCGCTTTGCGCGTTGATGACGATCACCGCCGTTTCCACCGCCGGCATGGCCGCCAGGGCTTGACCGACAAAATCGGGATAACCTGGAGTATCGATTAAGTTAATCTGATGGCCCTGATGCGTAGCGTACATGAGGACGGAATTGGTGGAGTGTTTGTGCAGTCGGGCTTCCGGCTCAAAGTCTGAAAGGGTATTGGCCTGCTCCACACTTCCCATCCGCGAGATTACACCGCAACGATGGGCAATGGCTTCTGCCAATGTAGTCTTCCCAGCCCCGGTATGACCCAGCAGGACAATATTGCGAATTTCTTCGGGCCGATAGCTGCGAGCCTGATCCATACAGTTTCCCTTCAGAGTAGTTTTGCCGACCGCTGGATGAGATTGTAACAAAAGGAGCGAAAATGACCATCAGCAGTCAGAGTTGCCTCTGCGATATCAGCCGCATTGAGACCGTCGTGATAGGATTCTTTGTTTCGCGGTACAAGGTGTCAAAGGCGTAGGGTTAGTTCATCGGCGGCTAAATCCATGATCGAGAGCATCGTTAATGTTCGCCGCAGCGATGGAGATATCGCCGGTTAGTGCTCCGCAAAATTTGAATTTATTTTGTGTGGCCCTTTACTTCGTGAGTAAGGGTTTGTCGCTGGACTTCAAGTAAAAATGAATCGGCGGCGGCTAAGGAGGGAAACTCGGGTCCGCCGACATCCAGCCATACGCCGCGTGGGCCAATAGCTGCAAGCACAGCCAGGGCGTCGTCGGGATTTTCCGCCAGAATCTGGACTGCTTTGCCGGCGCTGCGGATGCGGCGGTAAACATCCATCCAAGCACTGGCAGGTCCATGTCCGGCTCCGAAAACCCACTGAATGGCATGGAGGTTCGGCAGTTCCAAAAGCAGATCGAGGTGGCGCAGAGCCTGCGGGCCATCGAGATGAAAGATACTGCGCTCCAAGGGTTGCATTTCTACGAGAATATCGGGCAAAATCATGTTGTCGGCCACCTCATCGGAAACCATGCACCAGAAATCACAACTCGGAACATAGGCCGGTCCTTGATGGTAAGACGGAGTCCAGCAGGTGCTGCCAAAACCTGCCTGTCGGATAATGGCGTATTGTCTTTTAAACGCTGCGGCAAATCCGTGGGAGACATGGCGACCTGCCTGCCGGACCAGCTCCGGAGCATCGAGAATATCTTCACACAATGCCTGGGGATCGCGCAGCGCCGCTAAAATATCATAGTTGCCATGCAAATCCGTCATTCCGACCACAAATCGCTGGTCGCAAATATCCAGAGCATAGCGCATCATGGCTTCTATGGTTTGCCAGTAGATGTTGGAAAAATCGGGCGGCGAGTCGATAATTCTCCGCCACTCGTTTTGGTGATGGACCACCGGGGAAGACCAACTGGTGTCGGGGCCGAATTCCAGCGGGCATCCGAACAGGGTGGCGGTAATTTCCGGGCCGAGATTGGACCAGAAGATCGGCAAGGAATCGCCGGGATAAACGCGACTGGAGATGGCTTCTATGGCCGTGTCCACTACGTATTGCACGTCCATCCAGCGGTCGCGGAGCATGGCGGGTTGCGCACGTGACGGGGGCATGGCGGCGCGGGCCGGGGCTGCAACCCGGAGGGTTACAGGCGGACGATCCAGCACCTGGCAATTCCACCAGGCTTCAAACCGGTCGATGGTACGTCCGAAATCGGGCTTCAATTGGAGTTCACGGATCATGGTTTAGTCCGATCGGAGTGCCGCAGTGGTCGCGACGGAAAAAGAGTCCTTGAAATTACCAAATTCTTTTCCAGCCTGATACATCGCTTCTATATTTTCCAGTGGCGTAAAGGGAGCCAGATTATTGCCTTCCCGCAAGACAAATAAACCTCCCTCCAGAATGCCGGACTGCATAATACGTTGCACTTCTGTGCGAATGGCGGCGGGATTGCCGGTACGCAGCAATTCCACGTGCGGACCTCCATTGATACGGACCTTGGGACCCAATTGGTGCCGCAACTTGCCAAAGTTGACCGGGAAACCGGTATCAAAAGACCAGACATTCAATTCGTCACGAATGGTTAAAAAATGGCGGGTGGCATCTCCGCATAGATGAATGCTTCGCCGCCCGGCGGGGCACAGAGCGTCACAAAGCCAACGATGGTGCGGCAGAACGTGCTGACGGTACATATCGGTGGAAATCAGGGCGATGCTGTCGTCGGCAAAACCAAAATCTGTGACCGTCAGCGGCATACCGGTCCGCTTTCGCCAGGCGGTCATGCGCTGAATTGTGGCTTCGGTAATGAACTCGAAGAGCCGGTACAATCGTTGTGGTTCGGTCACCATGGCGGTGCACACAAATTCGGGGCCGAAAACGTTGCAGGCCACGGTCATCACGCCGTCGGTACCCAGGCCAAAGCTCGGCGTAGTGACTTCGATAGGGATATCGCAGTAGGTCTGCCGGGCCGCAAGCTCTTGGAAGTACTGAAAATAATCCCAGCCTCTGGCCATCAGCCCTCCAAATGGATCGGGCAGGCCGCGGTCCAGGATCCGCTCCGGATGATCCGTAAATGCCGGGGTGGTGTCCGGCACCTGGCCTTCGAGATAGATAATGGGGCAGCCAAACCAACCGGCTTCGTAGTAATTTTGAAAATCCGGTGCCAGAGACCACTTCCGGGGCAGGCCGAGCTGGGCATCCTGAAGAATGTTATGGCGCGACCAGCGTTGAAATTGCAGTTGACTGTTAAACATGATCCGAGGATTTTCGGAATATTCCTGAAAGCTCACTCCCGACGGATTCGCTTGCGAATTGAAAAGAAAATAGCGTGAATTGACACCGACCACTATGGGCGTGCGAATGGGTCGGCCTTCATTAAATGCCTGCCAGACTTGCTCTACTTCGATGTTGTGTGTGGCGAAATCCAGGTGGGCCAGGTGGTCGGTTTCCAGCGAATGTGGTTGCATGGTGGTCTGTTCCTTTTTGTGGCTGTCGTCCGACCCAGTTCCGCAAGCCATGATCTATCCTGGTGCTTTCAAGGTGGCGGCTGTTTCATACATGGCAATGACATTTTCCACGGGTGTAACCGCCTGGATATTGTGGCAAGGGGCGCAGAACCAGCGGCACGATTTGAATATCTCGGCGGTTTGGCGTACCTCCTCGGCCACCTGCTGGGGGGTGCCGAAAGGGAGTGTCTGCTGGTTGTCTATGGCACCATGAAAGGCCACCAGATGGCCGAAGTCGCGGGCCAGGGTTTCCCGTTCCATCCCCGGACATCGCCATTGAATGGGGTTGAGCACCTCAATACCGACTGTGTCAATGAGATCCGCAATGAATGGTTGGGCCGCGCCGTCCGTATGGTAAAAAATGTGAATGTCGAAGGATCGGGCCAGATCGGCCATGCGTTTCTGATAGGGGAGAAGGAACCGACGGTAGATTTCCAGGCTAAAGAGCGGTCCGGTCTGGCCGGCCAAATCCTCCGCGACGTAGGTCATGTCGATATGACCGTGGCCGGCCTGAAAAATGCGCCGATTGTGTTCAAAAAAGAAGGCGAACATTTTTTCCAGGGCGGCTTCGACCATGCCGGTATTAAGCAGCATGTCTTCGTAAGCCTGTTCCATACCGCGCATACCGGCGTAGATGAGGAACGGCTCGTATCCACCGGCTTGAATAATGCGGTACCCATCGTCATGCTGCAATGCCTCGGTGATGGGTGAATAATCAAAATCGTCCGGGTCCGGCCAGCGAAACGCCCGTACTTGATCGGGTGTGGTCATGGAAGCCAGCGGACCGGTGGCGAATTCATCATACGCTCCGGTTCCGTAGTCGATGCGGCGGTGCCGGTTGCCCCACATATCGGCCTGTGGATCATCCGGATGAGCCTGGAGTTTCCACCGCGGACCTACCCCGCGCGGATGGTCGATATTGAGCCGCCGCCAGAGAATTTCGTCAGTGCTTCGGTGTGGCACCTCTGTACCGATGATACCAAGCTTGGCCAGTATTTTCGCGTGGAATTCGCTCGTGGCCCAGTAGTCGGTGGGTATGCGATCGGCGGGCTGCTGGTTAAGTAACGCAAGCCAGCGTTGTCGTGGTGTCATCATGCGGAATCCTTATGCATAGTGTCCATAGTTCTTGACCATACGAATGATGGCTTGATAAGTGTGCCAGCTGACCTGAGGTGGCACACTGTGATCGCTATGGTAAATGTACCCTTTGGTAGCCATGCCGGCGGCGAATTTGACCTTTATTTCCTCTTCGATGGCGGCCAGGTCGTTGGTGGCCATTTTCATCACATCGATGTTGCCGAAGAATGCAAGCTCTCGGCCATATTTCGGGCAGAGCTTGCGAATATCCACGCCGGCTTTGGCCTCAAGAGGTTGCAGACAATCAAACCCGGCTTTGACGTATAAATCCATCACGCCGTTGATATCGCCATCAGTGTGATAGATGAATTTCATGTTGTGCGCGTGGGCCCAGTCGGCGAGTCTCTTGTGATCAGGCCAGATCAATTCCCTATACATCTCTGGTGAGCACATGGTCGCATGGTTATAGGCCATGTCGCCGTAGATCCACAGGCCGTCAGGTTGAATGCCGGTGGCCATGGCGGCATCAAAGTTACGCAAAGCCTGGTCAGTAAAGGTGCGGGAAACATCGCGAACCCATTCGGGGTCTTCCACCATGGCCATGAGCGTGATTTCATCGCCCATGAGCGACCGGGTTTCTTCAAAACTTTCGACACCGGTCAGATGGCACCAGAGCTTTTTCGAACGACCCTGCCGATAGTTCCGTTTAACCGCATCCGGATCCAGTTGCAGACCGGTATCCAGCAAAGCCGGTTTGAAGGTGCGTTCCCACACATCCCGTGAGGAGCACTCAAAGCCCAGATGTTCAGGGGTTCCGCTTTTTTCTTTCCAATAACGCACGCGTTTGCCCTGGGAATCGCGCACCACGCGGGTTTGGGCGTCTTCTTCAATAAGTGTGTCCTGGCCAGGAAAAATACAGGGCCATACCCAGCACAAGCCGTGAAAGTCGCTGCCCAGCATATCTAAAACAGTCTGGGCATCGCCGGAAAGGCCTTCATCTTTCCAGCGGGTGATTGTTTCACCCCAGAAGGATTCGTGTCGCGGCACGCGGTCGTGATCCTGCCGCGTCAAGGCCCGATTCACACGTTCCTGGCTGGTAAGTTGGGTCATGTCAATTTCCCTTAGAAAAAACTGTTGATGCGACAATCTGTGAGGTGCCGTCGGATTTGACGACCTCTCCATTGCGGCAGATCAACTGGATCTGGCGCAAAGAATTTATATCTTTGAATGGCGAACCGGCCAGGCCGATGAAATTCGCGGTTTGTCCCACGGCCACATTTGCCGGTGGTGCATTCCACAGTTGGCGCGGCACGCTCGTGGCGGCGCTGAGCACCTGCTCTACCGTCAGCCCGGCCTGCCGCAAAAACAGCAGTTCATCAATGAGGCCCGTGCCGTGCGGCACGCCGTAGCTTCCCGCGTCGGATCCGGCGACCACGGGGACTCCCTTCGCGGCGGCCCCGGCAACGTTATGAAAATGATTCTGCAAAATGGCGTGGAGTTTATCCAGGGTGGACGGGTTCCATTTGGTGACATCGGGACGGGCGAATTGAAAATAAACCGGTGCAAAAGTGGGCACCCAGGCGGTACCCTTGTCGGCCATTTTCTTAACGATGTCAGGTTCCATGAAAAAACCATGCTCAATGGAATCGATTCCCGCTTCCACGGCAATGTTAAGCCCTTCCGGCCCGTTGCAATGGGCGTAGGTTTTCAGGCTCAGGCGGCGAGCCGTGCGCACAATCAAACGTGTTTCTTCCAGGTCAAATTGCACGGGTCCCTTGACGCAGCCATTTTCGAAATCAATGATGCCGGTCAGTAGAATTTTCAAATCGTCGGCGGTGGGGGCCAGGCTCTCAATGGTTCGTTCGATACTTTCCGCATCACGGACCTCCAGGGCCATGAAACTTCCATAGCGACCGGTCTTGCGGATGGCCCGGCCGGGACTGCGCAACTCAGGTACTACGCCGGAGGCGTGGGTAATTTCTTCTTTCAAATGAGTGTTGATACCGTGGATATCGCCGGCGTCACGGATCAGGGTAATGCCCACGGCGAGATTAGCCGCCAAGTTGACGCGACCGGTGCCAAGCATCTGCGAGCGTCCGGCGTTGAGGTAATCCTTGCGCCGGGCTAAATCCAATTCGCTGCCGTCCAGAAACAAATGGCAGTGGGCTTCGACGAGTCCCGGCATGACAAACGCTGTGTGCAGACGCGGCGTGGTGGCTTGGATGGCTGGAACACCATCGCCAGGTAGAAGGACGCAAATGTCACGAATAATACCGTTGGTGAGGGTAAACAAATATGGACCTGCACTGTGGTTCTGCCGCCCATCAAAATAGCTTTCCGCCTGAATCAGCAGGTTATTCATCCCTCGTCCCTTTGGTAAAGCCGGCGAACGCGCTCCAAGGTATCAAAACCCTCCAGAGCAATGGCCTGCTGGAAGCCTTGCAGCACAAAATCATCGGGCGGCAGAATGCGGTAATCGCGGCCGGGCGTGCCTAAAACAGTGTCCAGACCGTGCGGCATGGTCAGGGTGAGAAAGGCCGATTCTATTTTTACCGGTAGCGGGCTGCCATCCACCGCAACTTTAGGCAGCATGATGCCCAGATTGGAAAGCCCCACCACCAGATGAATTCCGCGAAGGTCAGCATCAGCGCCGATGAGCCGGATGGCCTCTATAGCCCGCCGCACCAGGCCATTGGTATCCATCGCGATCGGCGTGAGCGATACATCAACAAATAAGTCCTCAGGCCCCAAGCCATAGCCGTTCGAGAGAATGTTATGCACCATCCGATGCACGGTGGAGGCAATCTCGGTGGGCGTTTCATTGGGCACGGGTTGGCCGTCTTCCATCCGTTCAGAGGCCATGAGCACCACTTTGGCGGCGGTTATCTTGAGTACATCGAGCATATCCCAGCGCAATTCAGAAATGGAATTGACGATAGGTTTACGGCCCTGGGCTTTGGCTGGCTGCCATGCCTTGAGGCAGATTTCCTGTACGGCCCGGTTGGGATAATCAAAAGACAGGGGCAGATGGCTGACGGCTTGCACGGCCTGGATGACATCCACCAAAAATCCGCTGTCGCGCTCCGCCCGATCTCCAATGTTAATCGTCAGGTAATCGCAGCCTTTAGCGGTCTGGGATCGGGCCAGTTCCTGGAGGCCGGAGATATCACCACCATCAAGCATGGCCTTGGATTTGGCGAACCCCGGATTAATGCGCTCACCGATGATTTTCAGACTGGGGATGGACATGCGGCCCTCATACCACGAGTTTTAACAGATGAAATAACCGTATTGGCACCAGGCTCCGGCAATAACGGTTCCGGTGGCGATGGCTTCCAATCTGATCGACTGGCCGGCAGATCGCCAACCAGGCCCGGCAGCACCGCGTGATCCGGACCAAAGAGCATCAGATGGACGCCGGCAACGCCTGGAATGTCATAAACTTCCTCGATAATTTTGCGGGCGGCGGCCAACCCCGCGGTAACAATATCGGGGGCCTGCTTCAAATGCCGGATCATTTCCGCCGGAAGATGTGCTCCGGGTATTTTCGGCAGCAGATCCAAAGCCTTCATGGATGTTACCACCGGTACGCCGACAATCAGAAATACATCTTCATTCATTTTTTCCTGCCGAAACAGATCCATGAATTGACGCAAGCGTGGCACGTCAAATACCAATTGCGTCTGGATAAAATCGACGCCGGCGGCAATTTTTTGCTTGAGTCGGCGAATGGGTACGTCAATCGGCTCGGTATACGGATTAATGGCCGCACCAAGGAACGGTTGCGGGGTGGGTTGCATCGTCTCGCCGGTGAAACGGATGATGCCGGTCTGGCGCAGATACCGGGCTTCATAAATCATCAGCGCGGCATCCATGTCAAACACCTGTTTAATCTTGGGCATCCCGCTGTAGGAATCGCCCGTCAGGCACATCACGTTATGGACATCGTTGATCTGGTTTTCAAGCAGCTCCGCGATAAAGGTGGTTCGGGTATGATCTCGACAGGTAGACTGGCAAATTGCCTCTATACCCATCTGGCCAAGTTTAACCGCCGCCATCGGTGAGGAGATCGATGGCCGGGCATTTAAGTATGCGGTGGCGTTGACGGCGTCAAAGTGATCACGCGCCAGCAGGGCCTGACGCACAAAGCTGTCCCACCGGGCAGTGCGCGGCGCACGAATTTCGCAGGTTTTGACGAAGGCCCCGGATTTTAACCGTCGTTCCAACCGGGAGGGCGTGGCCACAGGCTGGCGAGTACGTTGTGGTCCTAAATCCAGATAGGGCAAAGGTGTGCGGCCGCTGCGGTCTGATCCGGCCAGCATATTCAGATAGGATGAGGTATTAAATAAACGGGCGTCGGGCGAGGGTAGCAATGGTGGTGTTTCCAAGGAATCACCGGCGATGCGATGGCCGATACGTACCCACACGCAACGGCGATCTGGATATACTTCACATTCTCCATGCAAGGTACCGCCACAGGGGCCATTACGCAGGCCCTTGGGGCAAGTCATGGGACAGATCAACCCGGTTTGGCTAAGCACACACTGGCCGCAGGATTGGCAGTCAAACACTAATCCCTTCAAAAAAGCTTCAATGTGAGCCACGGTTTTCTGCATGGATACCTGCCTTTGCCGGATGGTGCTCTGCGTTGCGGAAAAGACGGCTGTTGAAGCCGTTCAGGCTGCCGCCACCAGTCTCCGTGCCGTATCTACCGCTCCGGCGGCATCGGCGGCAAAACCATCCGCGCCTATTTCCCTGGCAAAGGATTCGGTAATCGGGGCACCGCCAATCACCACCTTTAGTCCCGGTAGATCAGCGGCTTTCAAGGCCAGAACCGTTTGTTTCATAGCTGGCATGGTGGTGGTAAGCAGGGCCGAGAGACCCACCACTTTGGCCTTATGTTCGCGGGCGGCGGCGATGAATTTCTCAGCAGGTACATTGGATCCCAAGTCCACAACGCCGAAGTTTGCCCCCTTCCACATCATGGCGACAAGGTTTTTTCCGATGTCGTGAAGATCTCCCTGCACCGTGCCGATGACGGCCGTGAATTCCGGCTTGATACCCGCTTTCACCAGCAGCGGCTCCAGCAGGGCCATGCTTTCGCGCATGGCCCGAGCAGCAATGAGCATTTCCGGAACGAAGACCTGATTGCATTGAAACTTGCGGCCCACATCGTCCATGGCGGCTACCATGGCGGCGAGCACTTGGGCAGGCGGGGTGGCGGCTTCGATGGCCTGTTTGGTCAGACGCACCGCTTCGGCGCGGTTGCCCTTGCCGATGGCCAACGTAAGCGAATTGAGATCAACCTCTACCATGACATATTCTCCATAAATAAAAGGAGGAACATGCCGACGCACAGAATAATGCTACAATTATGGGATCGGACACGCAAGTGCCAGTGGGAGGGGGCTTAAAATTGGCCTTCCGGCCTTTCGACCTCGTCAAATGCCGCCCGGGGCATTATTCCAGATATACCATATCGCCGGCGGCAATGGGTGGAATGGCAGACTTTCTGGCTAAAACATCCTGTGGATACAAGGCAAAGGATGGAGCGAGTTCGATGATGCAATCAGGCGTGCCATCTGGCCGGCGGGGAATTGGGACTCCGGCTGCTTCCAGCCAGGCGGCGTTACGGATAGTGGTAATGTCGCGTGAAGAGACCACTGAATCAACACCTGTGGGAGCTTTGATCGGAGCGAATTCGTCGCTACGACTTGTCTCATAAATGATGGATCGTGTGGTGAGGGGTAACGCATCAAAAACGAAGGTTTCCATTTTAACCGCGTTAGGCTTGTCCGGTTTTATGGGCTGGCCGGAAATGGGATCAATACAAGGCACTTTTTTCTCTGCACGATGGTAGGGCAGAGCGAATCCATGGTCATTAAGTGATTCCACAAAATCCCGCCGGATGGCATGAAGGGCAATGCTGCCGGCGCGAAACCGAAGCTCGCCACTGGGGAGTCGCTGTTCGGCCAGAGAATCCGGCAGGTCTGAGTATTCAATAACGGAAAGTTTGCCGTTTGCGAGGCAGAAATTTCCGAGTTTTTCCTTGCCGAAGGCCTTGGGCAGCATTTTGCTCGACATCTGCGCGTCATCCAGATCGTGCAGACCGATAAACAGGGGATCAATACAGCGGACAATGGGGTTATCCACTTGGAAATAACTGATTTGCTCGATCCCGCGACGTCGCATGTCGGCGAGCGCCCCACTTTTATGTAACGCCAAAAGTGATCCGCCGTGTCCATTCGGTGATAAGGCCAGACTGGCTGGTGTTTCCAGCAAGGCTTTACCGTCAAAACTGATGGCGGGCAGCATGTCTTGCGGAAAGAACATCACCTGCTGAGGATTCAGATGGAAGTATTGATGGCTCTTCCAGAAGTTAACTGTAGCTGCGTGGTTGATAGGGCTGGTCATTATATAAAATGGAATCGCGCGGCCATAACGTTTAGCCAGGGCCACAAGAAATTCGGCAAAGCATTGAAAAAGGGGCTTTTGACGCACGGGTGTGGCCGGAAATGTTCCTTTAGGGCCGTCCCAGCCCAGCCTGGTGCCTTGGCCGCCAGCGACAACGAAGGCGGCAATTTTTCCTTGGCGCAGCAAATCTTCGCCGCGGGCAAAGGCCTTGCGGTATTTTTCCTGTTGAGCTGCATCATTGGGTAAGTATGGGTAAACAGTGGGAGGGGACAGGTCGTCTGGAATTTGCCAAGTCTGAGGCTTGAGTACGACGGACTGCACCAACTGGTGTACCAGCGGCCAGTCCAGGGAAGCTATCTGCCGGTCAAGTTCCGATTTTTCCAGCGAGGACAGGCGGTGGTAAAAGTTCATGAGATGCTGCTGGCCGAACTGCCTCAGCAGGTTTGACAATGCCTGGTGATCGGGAGGCGGTGGAACTGGTTGCATGATAAACCCTTACAAGCGAATTTACGATGGGGAGTTTATCCGAACCTGGCGTAATTCCCAACAGCAATAGCACCAGAAGAGTCATCCCGATGGCGGGGGTCATCAGCACAACGAAGCTTAGCCAGTGCAGTGGATGAAGAATGTGGAAGACCTTCTCACCGGGATTGGTAGGAGGCTCCTGTCCGCGATAACCGAAAGCGTCAATGGGGCGGAGGTGTATCATTTTTCGACTCCTTATTAAATGGGCCAACACCTGTACACAACCAAAATTGAGCCTTATCGGAAGCTCCCGTTGTTTTGGCCTGCCCGTCCTGACCACCCGCACGGATGACCAAACCTTGTTGCGGCAGAACGGCTTTGGGCTATCTCATCGCCCACAGATATGCCATGCAATTGGCGTGCCAAACTCAAAAAACGACTCTTGGCGGAGGAAAATAGCTTAAAACGGTGAATTTGTGGGCATCGTGATGGGGAAGATCAAGCTGCCGTGCTCCCGCACCCATGCGCAGGAGGAGATTTGCCAGGTCATTTGCCGATAGTCCGTGGCGATATTCACGGCGGATGTCGAATGCTTTTCTCGCTCCTTGGTTCTCGAAAAGGTGTGGCCAAACCTTGTAGCTAATCAGCCATTCCGATAACAATCCGCGTTCAAGCCGACGCAGGGCATCCAACCACCCCTGGGTGTTTGCCGACAGCAACTAAGTTTTCCATTTTGTCTGGTATACCTCACCAGACTTACCAGGGTGACATTTCTATTCCGACTAAGAGGTGACAATTCTACTTCGGTACAACAGATGATTTTTGGACGCTGGCAATAGAAGTGGTTCTCGCGTAGACTACTCTGCCTCAATTTCCGGCAGGATGCCACAAAGGCCCATCGGGTCAGTGTTGCAATCCACGGAAAGTGAGATGGTTGGTTTGATTTGAAAAAAGAGGTGTGCATTGCCAAAAATGAAAACCCACAAGGGAATCAAAAAACGGGTGAAGGTGACGGCTACTGGGAAAATAAAATTTCACCGGCATAACAAGGGTCATTTGCAGAGCCATAAATCGGGGAATCGTCGCCGGCGTTTGCGCGGCACGACCACGATCACAGGGCCGTATGCCACCAAGATGGTAACTCTGCTCGGGCCGGGGGCTCGTTGAAGGCCAGCCGCAGCCAGTGTGGTGATGCGGCTTTAAGGATAAAGAACAATATCAAGACAGTAATTTTGCACAGAGGTATAATATGCCACGAGTAAGAATTGGAGCGGCACGTAAACAGCGGCACAAACGATTGCTTAAACGCGCGAAGGGTTTTGTCGGTGGGCGGAGCAAACTCTATAAGACAGCCCACGAGACATTGCTGCGGGCGGGTGCCAACCGGTTCAGCGGTCGCAAGGAAAAGAAGCGGGACTACCGCGCATTGTGGATTACGCGGTTGAATGCCGCAGCTACACAGCGCGGCTTGCGTTACAGCCAGTTCATTGACGGCCTGGCCAAGGCCAAGATTACGCTTAACCGCAAGAGCCTGAGTGAACTTGCCATTGCGGATCCGGCGGCGTTTGACCAAATTGCTGCCAAGGCTCGCGACGCCCTGGGACTGGTGTCGGCATAATAGTCCTGCAGCCGCGTCATCCTGCCGGTGGGATGCCTCATCTACGGTCGGTTGCCGGAGAAATTGCCACGCAATTTTCAAACTGATGACGAACCATGGACTTGGAACAACTGTTAAGTTCTGCCCGCACGGAACTCTCTGCGATTTCTTCACCAGAGCAGTTGGAGTCTTTTCGTGTAAAGTATCTGGGCACCAAGGGGTTGCTCAAGGAGGCCAGTGATCAACTGCGCACGATGCCACCGGAAGGCAAGCGGAGCTTTGGGCAGCAACTCAACACCGTTAAAGCCGCGATAACAAAAGAATTTGAAGAATGTCAGGCTCGAAGAGGTTCTACCTTGGAGCCGACTGGTCCGCTGGTGGATGTTACCGAGCCGGGGGTGCTGAAGTTTGACCATTACCGGCCGGGATCACTGCATTTGATAGGGCAAACCATAGATCGGTTGATTGACTTGTTTACGATGATGGGCTTCTCGGTGGCCAGCGGTCCGGAACTGGAAGACGAATTTCATAATTTTGAGGCTCTGAATGTGCCGTTGACGCATCCAGCCCGTGATCCGCTGGATAATTTTTATCTGGAAGGATCAGAGGGTGCGCCTCTGTACATGATGCGTTCGCAAACCAGCAGTGTGCAGATACGGGTGCTGGAAAAGCAGCGTCCGCCAATTCGTATTGTGGCTCCCGGCCGGGTGTATCGTCCGGATACGGTGGATGCAACGCACAGCTACATGTTTCATCAGTTGGAGGGATTGGTCGTGGATGAACATGTTACGATGGTGGATCTTAAAACATGTATCGATCAGTTTGCCCGCGGATTCTTCGGAGCGGAGGTGAAAACCCGTTTCCGGCCGAGCTTTTTTCCGTTTACCGAACCGAGTGCGGAATTTGATGTCAGCTTTGAGTTTGCCGATGGTACCACGAAATGGATGGAACTGGGCGGGTGCGGTATGGTGGACCCCAATGTGTTGCGGATGGTAAACGTGGATCCGGAAAAATATGCTGGCTTTGCCTTTGGGTTGGGGATTGAGCGCGTGGCCATGCGGCGACATGGGGTGGAGGATATTCGGGCTTTTTATGAAAATGATCTGCGATTTCTGCGGCAGTTTTAGCGGTGAAACGCCGCCACAGGCTAACGCCGGAGGATCCGCAATTTTATAAAAGGCACAACCTGATTTTACACTGGAGTAAAGCCGCGGCTTAAAAATCCCGGCATGGTGAATTGGTCAGCAACAGGAAACCACGATGGCACGCACAGAAAAATTCAATGTGGGACTGGTGCAGATGAGTTGCGTGGATCATACAGCAACCAACATGGACAAGGCTGTAGCGCTCATACGGCAGGCGGCCCAACGCGGTGCGCAGGTGATCTGCACCCAGGAACTCTTTCGCAGTTTGTATTTCTGCCAGACCCAGGATTTGCAGCTTTTTGACCTGGCAGAGACGATTCCGGGGTCGTCCACGGAAGTTTTCGGGCGGCTGGCGAAAGAACTGGGTGTGGTGCTGGTAGTGTCGCTGTTTGAGAAACGGGCGGCGGGAATTTATCACAATACCGCAGCGGTATTGGATGCCGATGGAGCATTGCTGGGTGTGTACCGTAAGATGCATATTCCGGATGATCCGCTGTATTTTGAGAAATACTATTTCACGCCGGGGGACCTGGGCTTTAAGGCCTTTGATACGCGATTTGGCCGGTTGGGGGTTTTGATCTGCTGGGATCAATGGTATCCGGAGGCGGCTCGGCTGACGGCCATGCAGGATGTGAGCGTACTGTTTTACCCCACCGCCATCGGCTGGCATCCCCGGGAAAAGGCGGAATTTGGTGAAGCCCAGGTTAGCGCCTGGCAAACGATGCAGCGATCACATGCGATTGCCAATGGCGTGTACGTAGCGGCGGTCAACCGCGTGGGACATGAAGGAGCGACGGGTGGCGGGATTGAATTTTTCGGCAGTTCATTTATCTGTGATCCGTTCGGGCGAGTGCTGGAACAGGCGGGACGGCGGGAAGAAGAAATATTAATTGCTGAAATTGATCCTGCCCAGCAGGAAATAACGCGACGCAACTGGCCATTTTTCCGGGATCGGCGTATTGAGTATTACGGCCCGTTGACCAAGCGTTTTGGCGACTAACATTCACGAGCCTGGTGCGGGTGAACAGGCTGGCCGCGAGCCTGTACCCGGTGGCTATCGAAAGGTTTTATGGGCACAGTGCAGCAGAACAATTCCGTTCCTTCCAGACAGGGTTTTTCCATGCCGGCGGAATGGGACCGGCATGCCGCCACGTGGCTGGCCTGGCCGCATCATCGGGCGGATTGGCCGGGGAAATTTGGTCCGATTCCGTGGATATTTGCCGAAATTGTACGTTTGATTGCAGCCGGGGAAGTGGTGCACATTCTGGTACAAGATGCCACTGAGCGAGCTGTGGCCAGGAAGATACTGGTGCGAAACCATGGTGAAGAATTTGGCAATGTCCGACTTCATATTCGCCCGACCGATCGCATATGGACCCGCGATTCAGGCCCAACGATGGTGCGTCGAGGTCATGGTGCCGCAGCTCAATTAGCAGCCGTTGGCTGGCAGTTTAACGCGTGGGCAAAGTACAAAAACTATCTTCTGGACCAGCAGGTACCGCGGTTTATCGCCCGGTCGGCCGGTCTGTCTTTATATCAGCCGATGGTGAAGGGGACGGATGGAAAGCCACGGCGTTTTGTGCTCGAAGGAGGAAGCATAGATGTCAATGGCGCGGGCTGTGTTTTAACCACCGAAGAATGTTTGCTTTCGCCAAAGCAACAGCGCAATCCCGGACTGGATCAGGCGGCGGTGGAACATACTCTCTGTGATTTTCTGGGAGTGCAGAAAGTGCTGTGGCTGGGGCAGGGCATCGCCGGTGATGATACACATGGTCATATTGATGACACCGCCAGGTTTACTGCTCCATCCACCATTGTCGCGTGTGTCGAGCCTGAGAAGCAGGATCCCAATCATCAGCCGCTGGCGGAAAATATGCGTCGGCTGAAAAAAATGCGAGATCACCGTGGACGCCCTTTTGACCTGGCGGAGCTGCCCATGCCCAAGCCGGTGATTTTTGATGGACAGCGTCTGCCGGCGAGTTATGCCAATTTTTATGTCTGCAACGCCGGGGTGCTGGTGCCGGTCTTTAATGATCCAGCCGATGGTGCAGCACTGAAGGTATTGGAGGCGTGTTTTACCGACCGTCCGGTGATACCCGTATATTGCCGCGATATGGCGTGGGGCTTGGGCACGTTACACTGCATGACACAACAGCAGCCGGCCGCAGCCAATGGCCGGTAAAAAACATCAAGCTGCAGGACGGTATTGGCCCTGTGAGTATAAAGGTAATATGACATGAGAATTTTAGTAACTGGTGGCGCGGGATTTATTGGGTCCAATTTAGCCCACACGCTGCAGGGAAAAGGTCATGAAGTAGTGGTGCTGGATAATTTTTCATCCGGCAGTTTCCGCAATCTGATTGAATTCCACGGGGACGTGGTAGCCGGCGGATGCGATAACAGGCCCGCCGGGCACTTTGACATCGTCAGCCATCAGGCATCGATTACTGATACCACCGTGACAGATCAGTTGGCTATGATGCGCAACAATGTGGAAGGCTTTCGCACGGTACTCTCATGGGCGGCTGGATGGAAGGCGAGGGTAGTATGGGCATCGTCGGCGGCGGTGTATGGGAATTTGCCGGCACCGATGCGTGAATCCATGAAACCTTCGCCGCTGAATGTGTATGGTTATTCCAAGCTGGCCATGGAACATCTGGCCCGGCGATGGCACCAGGAAACCAAACTGCCGATTATCGGACTGCGCTATTTTAATGTGTACGGTCCGGGAGAAGGGCACAAGGGCAAATTTGCTTCGATGATTTATCAACTGGCCCAGCAGATGAAAAAGGGGCAGAGTCCGCGAATTTTTCATGATGGTGAGCAAAGACGTGATTTTGTCTGGATCGGTGATGTGCTGGCGGCCAATTTGCTGGCCATGCAGGCTCAAGGTTGCCACGTATGCAATGTCGGCAGCGGGCAGGGGGAAAGCTTTAACTCTGTGATTGCTGAGCTTAACAAGGTTTTGAAGACGCAACTGCATCCGGATTATTTCCCCAATCCGTACGATTTTTTTCAGAAGCACACACAGGCAGACATTTCGCAGGCTCGTACTGCTTTGGGGTATGCGCCGGAGGTTGGCTTGGCTGAGGGCATTGGGCATTATCATGCCTCCGGAGCGCTGTAAGATGAGCCTGAGGCCAGGATGCGGTCACATGACACAAACACCAGATGCGGATGTAGTCTGGTTTGCTCCCCTATGGCCCGGTTTTATTTCCTTGGTGGTGGTTGCTGCGGTGTTGCTGCTGAGCGGATGTGTGGCCATCAGGCCTCCGAAAATGAAGATGGCCCGCGGACCGGCACCGGGAGAGGCGGCAGTTGCCCGCTTTCTGGGCCGGCGGCCAAGTGCATTTTCCCGTTTGTTTACCGGTACGCTGGTGATGGCCCATCAGCACACGAAGGTCGTGGGGTTATGGCGGTTTCGATCACCATGGAGTTTTCGCCTGGTGGTGGCGGATATAAATGGACGATTGCTTTTTGAGGTGCGTGCCAACTGGGCTGGCGTGCATGTGTTGCGATTAAGGCCAGGTTTTTCGAAGAAGTTGGCTTTGGCGATAGGGCATGACTTTTCTCTGGCGACGCGGTTACCTTCTGAACGGGAGACAATACGTATAGGACGGCATCAGACCAGGATAGTGATGCGGGATGCGTGGGGGCATATCATCATCTGGCAGTTTGCGGGGGCTGCGGGACATCTGCGGCAGATGCTGGTGCGGCGTGAGGCAGGCGATATTTTAACGGTGCAATATGATCGCTACGGCCCGGCTGGCTGGCCGGACCAGATGACGTTCTACAGGCCCGCGATGGATTACGCGCTGGAGATTCGATTTGGCCTCGTGGGGCATTAAAATTCAGAGATCAGTCAGGCAAGTTGCATTCAACAGCAGTCTCCATTGACATGATGGGTGGGTGGAAGTTAAGCAGGTGGACGCAACAGGATGTGGATATCAGGTCCGAGTTGCTGGAGGACGAGGATTTTTCCTGGACAGGCCTGCGCCAGGCGTATGAATTGCCCTTCCACGGCATGGCGGGCCTGGGCATCGCCAAGAATAATGGGGGCGATGTAGACGTGGATTTCGTCAGCCAGGTGCTCTGCCATCAGCGAAGCCATCAGTCGCGGGCCGCCTTCCACCAGAACGTTTGTCATGCCTCTGTGGCCAAGCTGTTGCAGGGCGCTGCGTAAGTTAAGGTGGCCATGGGCGTCGACATCAAGAGCTAACATTTCCACGCCGGCCTGGAGAAGCTTGTGGCGGCGGGCCAAGGCTGCGGGATCGAGATTTTTGCCATGGAACAGGAGGACCGGGATGGTAGCGGCGGTGTGCACCAGTTGCGAAGTTAAAGGCAACCGGCACTGACGATCGAGAACGACGCGGGTAGCCAGTCGTGGCGGTTTTTTATTGCCGGGCAATCGGGCGGTCAACTGTGGATTATCGGCTAACGCGGTGCCGATGCCGATGATAATTCCATCCACCCCGGCTCGCAAAAGATGGACCTGCCTTCGGGACGCGGCGGAACTGATCCATTGGGACTGGTTGGTGCGATCAGCCACGCATCCATCCAGCGTCTGGGCCCATTTGGCAATCACGTAGGGCATGCCGGTGGCGAGGCGTTTGATGAAAGGGTTGTTGAGTTGGCGGGCCTGCTGCCGGCCCATGCCAACCCGCACTCTGATTCCCGCCCGCCGCAGTGTTGCAAAGCCATGACCACGGACCTGATGGTAAGGGTCCATCATAGCGGCTACGACGCATTTGACACCGGCATTGATCAAAGCCTGGGTGCAGGGGCCGGTTTTACCGGTATGGCAGCAGGGTTCAAGGGTTACATAGAGCGTAGCACCTCTGGCTTTGGCACCAGCCTGACGCAAAGCTTCGATTTCTGCGTGGGGACCGCCGAAGCGGCGGTGCCAACCGCGCCCTACAATGGTTTTGTCCCGGACAATAATGGCTCCCACCATGGGATTTGGCTCAACTAAGCCCCGTCCGCGGGCGGCCAGCTCCAGGGCCAACCGCATGTATTTTTCATCAGAATTTGGATTGTTCAGGGCCATTTTTAACCTCAATGGCATTTTACGCCTGTATGTCGGCGGACCGATTGTTAATGCGGGGTATCTGCCGGTCGGTGCATTCCAGAGGGCACCTTGCTTTTTTTACCCCGGCCGCCTGATATAATAACATGAGTGAACGATTCACGGACTTGTTTCGTGAAGGTGTAACCCATTTAAGGAGGTTCATACCATGTTACACGATCCCATCACAAACGCAGGTATCCGCCGCAACCCATACCAATACATGTGGACTGTGCGTTGGAGACTTCCGGTGACGGCCTTGCTGGCTTTGCTTGGTGTGGCGCTGCTGAATAAAACTGCGGCCAGCGCGGCAGCCCAGAGTTACAGTGTTAATACCAAAAATGCGATTCGTTACATTTTACCGCATACGCGGATGAATAACGCTCCGTTTCAGGATGCCGTTCAATATCTGCGCGATACAACCGGAGCGAATATTTTCGTGAACTGGGCGGCATTGGAAGCGGCCGGTGTCATGAAAACAAGTCCCATCGATTTGAACTTGAGATATGTTTCGGCAGAAGAACTGGTCAACTTGATGCTGGCGCAGGTTTCGCCACAAACGCCGCTGATTTCGTATGTGCATGACAACGTGCTGACCATTACGACGGTGGCGGAAGCGAACCAGCGGCGGGTAACACGGGTATACGACATTCAAGATTTGATCATGACGATTCCAAATTTCACCAATTTTCCGCAGTTTAATCTGCAGTCCGCAACGCAAAACACCAGCACCAGTGTAAGCAGCGGCAGTGCAGGCTCCGCGACAAATCAGGGTAATTTATTTGGAGGTAATGGCAACGCAGCAAGCACGCCAACTTCAACACCGGCCACCCGGGCCAAGGCGATTGTGCGGCTCATCGAGCATACGATTCATCCAAGCCTGTGGACTTCCGGTGGGGGCCAATGCACGATCACATACTTTCGCGGGCAATTGGTGGTTAGTGCACCGGTGTATGTGCAACAGCTTATCGGAGGCCGTTGAGGCTTAAGGCGGGGCCAGGCATGAAGCGTACAGGGCTCTGGTATTGTTTCAACTCTGGTCGGAGGGCAGCGTCGTTTCTCCGGTGCCCGTGTTCTCTGACCGGCGTGGTTATAGCTTTGGCCGGCTTGGGTCTTGCCCCGATGCTGGTACAGGCGGCGGCGGCAGCTCCGGTCAGCACCCGTCCAGCGAAAGTCATCTTCCCCAAAGATCCGAACTTTCGGCCTGCCGAAATCGGGCGCTGTGTTTTTGTGGTTAACGATGCGGCATTGCTGGCGCATGTTGTGCCGGCGCTGGTTCTCAAGCAGGTAACTCTTCCACAGATACTGGATAAGCTTTCCCGCATGACCAAAACCAATCTCGTGGGCAGTTGGGCGGCGATGCAACGCCGGCACATTGATCTGAAACGGCGTGAGAATGTGCGGTTGGGGGTAGCGTCTTATAGACAAGATATGGTGGCGGTCCTCAAACAGTTTGCCCCGCATGTGCACATGGTGATTACCGCGCAGGAAAATGTTTTATTTGTTACGACACAGCAGCAGGATGATGAAACACTTATTACGCGGACCTATCACCTGGAGGATTTGATTGAAAACCTGCCGCGTATCATTCGCGCCGGTACCAATCTGGAGACTTTTCGCAAACCCGGCGCGAAAAACGTCGCCCGCAAGCCGGGACCGCATCATCCCATTACCACTAATATACTGGAATTGATTACCAATACAGTGCGACCAAGAATATGGCTGAATCATGGCGGCAAGGCCAATATCAGTGAAGTGAACGATATGGTTACGGTTACGGCACCGGCCAGTGTTCAAGCCATTCTCAAGGGGCCTTCGCATTACAATCCCAATGCGGCACCGCTTTATCTGATGGTGAATTATTGACCGGCGGCGTGACTATTGGAAGCGGCCAGGGCGTGGATCAACCGGTGGATTTTGGCAAGCTCCCGCGGACTGAATCTGGCGGGTTCCGTGGGCGGCAATTGGGCATTTAGTTTCAGGGCCAATTGCAGTTGGGCCACGCGCTGTGCGGGTGTTAGCCCGCAGGCGGCGGTACTGACGAGGCGAAAGCGGAACCTGGCATCGGCACGGTTGAGTGCGAACATTTTCTCTACTTGTGCGGCCGGGTTTTTTCGGAGCCGCATTTTTATGGCGATGATCTGACTTAGCCAGTTTTGTGATCGGGTATCTCGTTGCAGTACGGCCTGGGCATCGCGAAGTGCGGCGGGCAGGTTACCGACGGCAAGGTTCTGGGAATACTGGTTTGCAAAGCGTGTGGGATCCCAAGGCTGAGTGCGGCGGATTATGGGTACCCAGATGAGCATGGCGGCCAGTGCGGCTCCGAGCAAACCCAATGTTCCCAAAGCTGCGCTGGGCCAGAAGAGTGTAGAACCTTTGAGCGGCGCAGAGCCCTGGTCCGTGCTTGAGGGTAAAAGTGGGGCGGTTAAGGCCCCCAGCACCATCCAAAAAAGCATGGCTACAGAACTTGTAACCTGGGCCATGTTGACTTGATCATAGAGAAACATGCCCGCGGCTCCCAGTACTCCGGCCAGGGCGACAAAGCGGCGGAATTCGGGTTTCAGGCAGGCCCAGGCGAAAGAAGCCAGCACCATACCGATGACAGCGGCGAATCCATACAGAGTGTCGAGCAGGGCAACGTATTCCACTGTATGCCGGGTGGTGCCAAGCACCATAAAATGAATCCACCACCAGGCCAGAGCAAATAACGCCACGGCCCCGACTGACAGGGGCTGAAATGAAAGACGTGCGCGGGGCGTTGTGGGCTGAGTTTGCAGGACCAGGCTGAAATAAACGGCAATCACCGCGGCCCAGAGCACCATGGCCGGCAGGCCCATTTCCGCGGCAACTCGGACCAGTACGCTGTGCGGATTTTTAACATCTTCCGGCGCACTGGGCAGTTTGTATTGAGTATAATAATAGCCGAAGTTGTTTAATCCCACGCCCAAAAGCGGATGATGAAAAATCATCGGCACGGCACCTGTCCAATATTCCCAGCGAAACTTGAGGCTTTTGGTGGGCAGGCTGTGAAAATGAAAACCCCAGATCAATAAACCGGCTGTTCCTGCTGCAGCCAGCAGCACCACCGCGATGGCCACGTGCCGGCGGTGGAGCGCCACCCAGTGTCGCCATCGCCATGCCGCCAACAATGCCAGCAGGCAAAGAACTGCGCTGGCCAGACCACCTTTACTTTTAGTGAAAACAACGATGGCAAGGCCGGCCAGAAAAATAACCGTCGAACAAACGGCGAGAAATTGCGGCAACGGAATATCAACCCCGTCGGCATCATCAGGATTTGGCACAGCGCGGCGAGGGGAGCGGGCTGCGGAAAAGTTACCTGATGGAGGCGGAAAAGCTGGGGGATCGGCGTTACGCGAGTTAAAGAGTGCAAGACCCAAAGCCGCCACCAGCATCAGCAGGGGGCACATGGCTTCGGCAAAGGCATCGCTGAGGTCAAAAAAACCGGTTACTTCTCGGGAATTCAATCGGCCGATATACAGTTTCATTTCTGGAGAGTTAATTTTCCAGCCCATCTGGCGGGCATATTTCGCTTCGTGGTGGAAGAAGTAGTGAATGGTTTCAGGGATTTCCACATAATGTTGATAAAATCCCTTCACACACAGCATGGTCAGAAAGCCGACCATGACCACTACGACCCATTGTCGCCGCCGATCGGTGGTACAGAGGATTAACATGGCCCAGCCAGACAGAAGTCCCATGCCGGCATCAAAAACACCGACCAGGGCGGCGAAACGATTGGCAGCATGAAACATACCTGCTACCGCCAGCGCCAGGATCATCAGAATTAAAGTCAGCAGCAGCCAGGCGACTTTGCGGATTTTTTTCGCGGCGATCAAGGCCAAGCCGGTAAGAGCTAAGGTGATAATGCCGGCCCCGACAATTTCCGCCGGACCTGGAAAATGGAGAATAGTTCGGCCGGCGCTACCCACCGTTACATGCGGTATGGTGCGGATGGTGACTTCCAGCAGGGTCATGCGCACGGCGAGAACCAGCAGCAGGCCGGAGAGAGCCGTCCAGGCCAGAAAAGTTTGCAGCCGGGATTTCATAACAGATGATCTCCCACGCGCTCCAGGATTCCGACAATAACCAGAATGGCGACGCACTGCGTGGCAATGAGGATGGCTCCAGCGTTGTTGGTCAGGGCAAGCAGCGGCGCGGAAATGCCACTGGCCAGTGTAACAGCATAAATAACCAGTACCGCACCCCGCTGCGTGAAACCATGCCGCGTCAGGCGGTGGGAAAAATGATTCACATCGCCCTGCATGGGGCTGCGATGCCGCCAGAGCCGTATGGCAATGATCACGAAAAAATCATACAGAGGCACGGCGGTAACAATCAGCGGCATAAAGATGGCCCACCACTTTGAGCCACTGTGGTAGTAGGTGGTGCGAATGGTAAGCGCCGCGAGAAAAAAGCCCAAGACCATGCTGCCGCCATCGCCCATGAAAATCGCCGCAGGTGGAAAGTTGTAAAATAAAAAGCCCAGTGTTGCACCCAGATACAACAGCAAAAGCCCGCAGATAAACCATTGACCGGCGTGCAGGGCCGCCAGAAAAAACATGAGTCCGCAGATAAGCGCCACCCCGGCGGAAAGACCGTCCATGTTGTCCATAAAATTAAAAGCGTTGGTCAGTATGACGATCCATAGGATGGTGGCGATGCCGGAGATTAATTCTCCACCGGGGAACATGTGATCCAGCAGGGTGAGAATGCGAAAGCCGCCGGGGGCGGCAAATTCGCCGCCGATGACCAGGGCGGCAGCAATGACAATTTGTCCTACAAGTTTGGGCACAGCGGCCAAGGGCCGGCGATCATCCAGTAATCCGAGCAGATGGATGGCGGCGGTGCATAAGAACAAGACCAGAGCCAGTGCGCGATGGGCCAGCAATCCGGGAATTTCCACGGTTACGGACCTTGGCAGCACATGGGGCAGCCATGGCTGTTCCAGCAGTGGAGTGAAAATAATCGCAGCCAATAATGGCAGGCCAATGCCGCAGAAAATGGCCATACCACCATTGCGTGGTTTGGCCGAGAGATGAACTTTGCGTTGGCCGGGCTGGTCCATCATTCCCAGCCGCGGTGCCAACCGAACGGCAATGGCCGTACCTATGGTGGAAAGTCCCAAGGCCGCAACAAACAATACCAGGCCCAAAATCAACATGAAAACGTCCTACACCAGATACCGCCAAGTTCGCCCCGGTTCGGGCTTTGCAATCTTTACTGCTGAGATCATCAGCCTCTGCCACCCGGGCCTAATTTTTGCTGGATTAACTTCAAATAAGTTTCTCGGGCCTGGGTCAAAAAATTCAGGGCCACGGGGGTTTGATAATCCGCGTAGGTCCACGGCCATGGCGTCCATCCGCTTTTGCTCCAGTGAAGCGTTACCTCGCCATAAATACCGTCGCCTAAATATACCCGGTGGCTGTGGTCCTTGGTGGAGGCCAGGATTACTTTAAACCGGTTGAGATACCCTGGATCAATGTTAACAGGGCGGCGCGGCCCATGGGGGAATTGCCGGGCCAGCACAAGCTCGGCCTTGTTGGTCTGGTGTTTGCAGCGGCTTAATTGTTCCGGGGCAAACAGGGTACTGAAACAAATCCACTGCCGTAACAAACCCTGGCCCATTTCATCGTCATAATATGAAGTAAAAGTAAATGGCAGGGGATCTGAGATTGCGTCTATAGGCCCGTAGCAGTCCATCAACTCGCGGCGAGCGGCTTCGAGCTGGTCTGTGTTTGCGGCTAAGAGGCCGGCAAACTGCAACACTGGAAAGGCGGGAGTGGCAATTCCCATGTGAACTCCAGTAAAAAACAGGCTCATCGCCATGCCGCGGCGATGGGCGGAATTTCGCCGTACATTTTGTGGTGGGAGTTGGCGAAAGCTGGTCCACCTGTAACAACTGCCAAACCGTAACCGCAGCGGCAGCGGCAGGCAAGCGTACCGCGAAGCAAGAGAATCTGAAACATCCGATTGGGGCCGTTGCTGGTTTCAAAAAATTGCAGCCCATGGTATAAAATTTGAATGTTGCCGTCGAAGTTGTCCGCTGGTAAATCGAGGTACATTCTGAAGTCAGGATGTGTACAAATTAAAGTTGTATTGGTCAGCGATCAGCGGTCAGCAGTCAGCAAATTGGTTCAGGGTAAGATTAGCAAGACTAACAATATCATCCAACATTTTTTTACGAGGAGTCAAGAAGAAGGAGTCGGAAGATACGTATTCACCGCAGAGACGTCCCGATGACTAAATGTTGTTATAGGCAAGCGGGATAAACTGCGGGCGCAGAGAACGACTGGGAAGATTGAACCACCAGGTACACAAAGGCACACAAAGGACGGAACGGTCATAATCGTTGCTCCAGATAGAGTGCGAGCCGGTGCCGCGACGGGGCCACGCGGCCTGCACGCCGCGAGAATCCCGATGGAACGCTCGTGTGGCATCGGGATTTCGGCATCCTGCCTTCCCGATGTGTGGCTCCTACCCCATCGGGATTTCGGCATCCTGCCTTCCCGATGTGTGGCTCCTACCCCATCGGGATTTCGGCATCCTGCCTTCCCGATGTGTGGCTCCTACCCCATCGGGATTTCGGCCTCCTGCCTCAACGTGGGAGGAAGTAGAGTAGAGCGCAAGGAATGCGGTGCTGTTTTCGCTGCGGGCGTTGCGGCGATGCACGTATTTACTTGTCAGACGGAACGGACCGGGCTGCGCAAGGCAGGGCGGCCTTCTTCGGGGGTTCCGCTGGATGATAGTAGGCAGGGTATGGAGGGGGATAAGGCGAAGCGGTCAGCTTTCAGCGATCAGTCCCGATGGCTTTTTCCCTAACACATAGAGGATTTCGGCATCCATGCCTTCCCGATTGGCGACTCCTGTCACATCGGGATTTCGCCATCCATGCCTCAACGGGGAGGGAAGCGATCAGCGGTCAGCTTTCAGCGATCAGCTATCGGCGGTCAGGGAAAACGACGAGATTAAACATGAAGGGACGAAGGCACGAAGATAAGGCGACGGGGATTCACCGCAGAGACGTCCCGATGACTAAATGTTGTTATAGGCAAGCGGGATAAACTGCGGGCGCAGAGAACGACAGGGCGCGGCTACGCCGCGAAACGGGAGAATATTTCACCACAGGGGACATCCCGATGACAGAATGTTATTAAAGGCAACCGGGATAAACTTCGGACACAAGAGGCGGGCCTCACGCAGAGACGTCCCGATGGCTAAATGTTATTAAAGGCAACCGGGATAAAATCCGGACGCAGAGGACGACAGGGGCGCGCCGCGGGCCTTCTCTATTTTCCACCACGGATGACACGGATCGCGGGATATTCGGTTGTCAAAGAGCGCTGCGCGGTACTTTGGTGCGAGCGGGTCTTGTCTATTTACGTATAGGCGCAGCATGAGCGGGGATAAATACGTGAGGAGACACAAGGCGGAAGACAGGAGGCATGAGGTGGGTTTCCCAGGGGGAGTTGCTCAGGTTGATCTTGAGCGACTCATGTGTTGCTCAAGTTGCGGCCGGGCGGAAATATGCGATTTCATGGGGCTTTTGAT
>JAJZNX010000106.1 GCA_021852275.1 Planctomycetota bacterium
TAAAAAGCGAATTCCCCAGGTTGATCGGATATTTGCGGGCCTTGTCAAAGAGCACCGATTCCGCCAGCACATCCCGGTACAGTTGGTTGGCATATTCCGCAGGCACCAGGGCGCCGCCGTCGGACAGGGCCGTTTCATTCATGCCGTCCGCTTTGGAGATCATCCGGCTTAGCCGCTCATCGGTAAACTGCCCCAGCGAATGCTTGCGCACCACCGCCGCAAATTCACCAAGATTTTTGAATCCGCCGGTGGGGTCCAGTTCCGCCCGGTCCGGCCCGATGACAATGCTGGGCCGCACCCCGGAAATACCTTTGGATACCTGCTCAATGACACGTTTGGTGATTTTCTGGGCGGCGTTTTCCAGTTGCTCGTTCATCGACTTCTGAATGGCCGCCACCGCCTGCGACAGTTCCTCCGGCCGGGCTTCCACCGCCTGGCAGGCACCTGCATCGAGCAGCGGTTGGGCCTGATCGTCGGCAATTTCCAGCACGGCGTCCTTGTGATGGCCCAGATAATCTTTCAGGAATTTGACTTTCATTTTGTTTCTCCAATTCAGGGTTGTGGTAACATTCTTATGCCAAGTTGCCGTTCGGGTGCTTGCCGCGGTCGATTATCGCCGGCGGTCATTCCCTGCACGGGCATCTTCTGGTTTTAAGTTATCCCGCCATGAGGGGGGATAATGCGGGAGCAGGATGGATGAATACACCTGATGCAATGCTCCCCGCCATAGGTGCTAACTTAATGAAGCCGTTGCCTGCGATGTGGTGCTTGAGACAGCGCCTTGCGTAATTTGGGCCAGTGCCTGATGAGGTGCCGTAATCTGATTGGAGAAACCAATGTCGTTACCAACTCCCGGTAGATGAGAGTGTAGTCACGCCAGCGGCTGCGCCGATTTTGGATCGTGGTATCCCCAGGGGAAAAAATCCGCCTCGCGCCACAGGTGGCGGGGATCGTTGGCCAAGATGGGCCAAACATCTGTCGGCTGGCCAACTCGCTGAGGTCGTTCAATTTCCTTTGGCTTGTCTGGGAGAATCCCAGGCCGCCGTCGCAGCACTTAGGCTGGCCGAGCAAGATGCCGACAGGATCAATAAGTTAGCAGCAAACGATCATGTACCACCTCGCCATCCAGGCTTTCCCCGGGACACTGAAAACGACGAAGCATGGATCGCCCACAGCTCAAAAAAACCTCGCGAACGAACAATTTTGGCGGCAACGGTAGCGAGCAGACATGGCCACCGCTTTTCTTCGTCCCGTCGATGCTCAACGCCACGGCTACCCCGCGTGACCTGCACCTTTCAATCTCCTCGAGAAGGCTCGTAAGGCTGAACTGTTGGGCCCCATACAGAATCGTCTGACTGTGGCTATATGGCGGATCACAATAGATAAGGTCGCCGGGCTTCGCATCTTCCATCACCTCTCGGTAATCGGCCCGGAGAAAATGTGCACCGCGTGTACGTTCCGACCACAAATCCACTCGCCGGCAGAATCTCTCCGGTGGCATGGGAGCGTGGATACCACACGGGGTGGAGCAGTGGCCGTCGGCCATCCGGAACCGCATCACTCCGCCATAACAGGTTCGAGAAATAAACAGCAGGTCGGCCCCGTTTGGGTTCGCATTATATGAAGCCATAACCCGTTCATAAGCTTCGAGCTTGCCACATTTCACGACGAGTTCGTAACGGCACTTATACCAGCTTTTGACTATTTCGGGATCTGCCCGAAGTGTCTGCCATATTTCAATCAATGGCCCGAAGCTGTCGGATGCAATGGCCCGCGGTGGCGCCAATGTTCCAAGAACAGCCCCGCTGCCCAGAAAGGGTTCGATATAAGTGCGGAATTGCTTGGGGAAAAAGGCGGCAATTTCGTGGGCAAATCGCTGCTTGTTGCCTACCCACTTCAGGAGCTGCTCCCTCATTGGTTTAACCAATCCCGCCGCGATATCCTGAAACAATACCTGTTGCACCGCGACTGTCTCCACGATGTTGTTATATCCGCACACCAAAATCGTATGCACTTTTTGCATACCACCGCGCTGCCCTTATTCTACAGTGATGAGCGGAAAGTTTCGAATCGAGACGGACCGAGCCCGGCTTGCCCGCATCCTGCGCCGGTTGCGAACTGAAGCGAAGATGCCTCAGGGGGATCTCGCGCAGCGACTGGGCCGGCCCCAGTCGTTTGTCAGCCGTTATGAGACGGGGCAAAGGCGGTTGGATTTGCCGGAACTCAAGGAAGTCTGCCAGGAGCTGGGTATCACGCTCCGAATGCTAGTAGAACACTTCGAGGACCGGCATGAAGCCTGACCCGAAATACCTTAACCTTCCCAAAAGTTTTTGGGCTTACGTGCGGTGCATATCCGAAAAGTGCCAATACACCAAAAGGAGCAGCCAGACCGTAAGCAGCCCCGGCCTGGATGAGATCCTGGCAGCCGTTCATGTTCTGAAGCTCGATGTGAGCGAGGTATTGAGACCAGGGGGCGACCTCACGCCACTTGGACAGCAATTGCTTGATTATTTTAAATTCAGGGCAGATGTTCTCAATACCAAGGCTCGGCACCACTTGATGGACGCGAAAAAGGCCAAGGCATTATACGAATTCGTTCGTGCGGAGCACAAACAGGTCAAAATAAAGGCCCCTTGGAATAAGCAAAAAGGGAAGAAGAAGGCCCCAGCTTATCTGTCAGCAATCGTTGCCATCCTCGTTCGGGCCAACGCGGCGGATTTTCCTTGCGATCTCGACCCGCGAGCCCTGACCACGATAACCAGGCAAGGCAAGGCGCTGCGCACCTTGGCCCGACGCCTGGACGGTGCCTTTCCGAGCACCGCGAATCCTATCGCAGTATGGGAAATCAAGGAATATTACTATACCACAACCTTTGGGAGCCGCGTTGCCAATGGCGTCTACGAATCCCTGCTCGACGGCATGGAACTTGAAGAATTGCGAGAACATGAGGGCGTGAAGGTTAAGCATTACCTGATTATTGACGCTCATTATACATGGTGGTCTTGTGGTAAATCCTACCTGTGCCGCATCATTGACATGCTGCACATGGGCTACGTGGACGAGGTCATATTTGGCGACGAGGTGGTAGAAAGGCTGCCCGATTTGGTGAAGGAGTGGGTGGCTGCTGCCCGCGATTCCGCTCCATAGGGCCAAGCCACCTCGAGTTCATGATGGTGGTCTGCTCCAAATACCATGGCATTGCGCTGGCTGCTTGGCCCGCCCGACGAAGAGAACATCGGACACAATCGGAGAGTATTCGTTTAATCGCAGTGGATATTGCTTTACTGCTCAAGGTTATGCATCTTCGTATTGGAGGTTTGGTGCCGTTTCGGTTTGGTTTACACGATACACGGCAGTATCATCAGAATGTACGCTCAGGCCGAACTTCAACCCCATTACTGGCGTATGCTCATTGGAAAGGAACACCTGATCGTTGACCAACGCACCGCAACAACTTAATCCGCGGCACGGGCGATTTTTCGGGCTTGGTGCCATGGCGGCATGGATGCTGTTTTTGGCTTTGGCCGGCTGCGCCCAATACCATGCCCAACCGCTGCACCCGGCCACCTTCCATTCCCACTTTCAACATCGATCATTAGCCAACCCGCTGGTGCGTAAATTTATCACCGCGCAACCCATCCATGTGCCACCCGGCTTTCCACGCCGGCAAACCCTAAGCACGCTGGTGGCTGCAGGCTGGTATTACAGTGCCGCACTGCGGGTGCAAGCGGCGCAAATTGCGCTGGCCCAGGCGAACCTGGTTACCGCCTCGCAGTCGCCCAATCCCACCGTCGGTTTATCGCCTACGTATGCGGCCAAGGCCGGGCCGGGCGTGTCGCCGTGGATTCTGGGGTTTAACTTTGATATTCCCATTGAAACGGCCGGTCGCCGCCAGGATCGCATGGCCCAGGCCGCGGCGCTGATCCACGCCGGCCGATTTAATTTCGGTCAAACCGCATGGAACGTACGGCAAACCATCCGCCGGGCGCTGGTTACGTATCTTTATGCCCGCAAGCACGTGCAACTGCTGGCCCGTCAGGCCGCGGATGCCCGGCTGATTGCGGCTTTGCTGAAGGCCCGTTTTACCGCGGGAGACATTTCCCGCCCGGTTTTTGCCGCCGCCCAAATTCAGGCTCGCCAGGCGGCTTTGGCCCTGCTGGCCGCACGCGGGGTGATGCAACGGCGGCGAATGCGGCTGGCCGCGGCGCTGTCGGTACCGGCGCGGGCTTTGGTGGGGGTAAAATGGTTTTTCCCACACCTGTGGCGACTGCCGCCGGTGCGGGCGCTCAAGCTCCACCCGCTGATCCGGGCAGCTCTGCTCAATCGCATGGATATACAATCGCTGCTGGCACGCTACCAGGCCGCCCAAGCCGCGCTGAAACTGCAGGTGGCCCGCCAATATCCGGATATTCATTTGGGGCCTGGCTACAGCTTTAATCAGGGTGCCAACGAATTTACCCTGGGCCTGACCATGGCCCTGCCGGTATTCAATCAAAATCAGGGGGCCATCGCCGCCGCCGCCGCCCACCGCCGCGTCATCGCCGCCGACCTGCTGCAAAAGCAAACCCGGGTCATCACGACCATTGGCACAGCCTTAACGACGTATCGGGCGGACTTGCGTCAGTGGCGGGCGGCCCGGGCCATTGCCCTGCGGCAACGCGGACAATGGAACCTGACGCGCGAAGCGTTTCAAGCCGGCGCCCAAAGCCGCCTGGCCCTGGCGGAAGCTCAATTCGCACTGAATACGTATCAGCAGGCTGCGCTGGGTGCCCGCAGCGCCGCCGCTCTGGCCCTGGGCCACCTGGAAAACCTGCTGGAAAAGCCCCTCGGCCGCACCCCCGCCCAACCGAAAGGACTCCAACCATGAACATCATTCCGCTCCGACACCGGTACTGCGGCCTATGGGCCATGGCCGTGGGTGCACAAGCCACCCTGGCATCGGCCGCGCCGCCCGGCATCACCGTCATTCACCTGACCGCCGCCCAGCAAAAAACCCTCAACATCCAAACCGCGCCTCTGCAAACCGCTGCGGTGCGCCCCATGCTGACGCTTTATGGCCGGTTGAAGCGTAACCCGGATACAGTCTTTACGCTGGCCTCGCCGCTGGCGGGGGTTATCCGGGCGTTGCCGCCCCGGCCCTGGCCGCAAATCGGCTTGGCGGTAACACAAGGCCAACTCCTGGCGGGCGTTAAGCCGGTGGTTTCCACCACCTTACGCATCACCCTGGCGCTGGAGCTTACCAAACTGCAAGCGGATCTCATCGCCGCCAAGGTGGCGCGTTCAACTGCCGCCGCCGCATACGCCCGCGAAAAATCGCTCTATCACCAAAACCAGGCCGTATCGCTGCGCAGTTTACAACAAGCGCAGGCCGCCTGGGCCGCGGCCCGGTCGCGGGTAAAGGCAGATGCACAAAGCATTGCCGCCATTGCCCGGCAGCTAAAAGCCGGTGCCGCCGGAGCCATGCTGCCCCTGCCGGTTTTCCAAACCGGCCTGGTGACTGCGGTGCTGGCCCACCCCGGCCAAGCCGTGGCCGCCAATCAGCCGATTCTGAAAGTGGAAAATTTCCAAACCCTTTTGGCCGCAGTGGCCCTGCCGGCTTCCGAGTCGGGCAGGGTGGCCATGGCTAAGCCCATCCGGGTGCAAGCCCTGGGCCACCAACACTGGCTCCTGGCCAGACCCGTGGCGATTGGGCCGGTGGCCGACCGGCAAACCCGCGGCCTTTCCATTTTGTACATGCTCCACAATTCCGGAACGCTGCGGCCCCACATGGCTATTACCGCCCGCGTACCCAAAATAGCCCCAGCCGTGCGGCGTACCATCATCCCCCGATCCGCGGCCGTGTGGTGGCGGGGCCGGCGCTGGGTCTATTTCCAGCGCGCCGGCGGGACGTTTGTATTGCGGGAGCTTATCCATCCCCTGGCGGTACCGGGAGGTTTTGCCGTGCGGCCCGGCTCGTTGCCGCCGCGGCCCATCGTGGTCCATGGCGCACAACTGTTGATGACTATTCAACTGCAATCCACCCTGAAAAAATCGGGCTAAGACTGATGATTGGCAAGGCGGGTAAATGCTCAAACGCATCGTAAAATTTTCTCTGCATTTTCGCGGTATCATCATCGCACTGGCCTGCATGTTGGTGGGCTATGGAATTTATTCCATCACCATGGCCCGTTACGATGTTTACCCAAATTTCATTCAGCCGCAGCTTAAAATCAAAACCCTGGCCCCGGGTTTCAGCCCCAGCCAGGTTGAAAAGCTCGTTACCACCCCCATTGAGCAGGCCCTTTCCGGCGGCGTAGGTGCCCAGGAAACTTTTTCCAATTCCATGCAGGGAATATCCATCGTCAAGGTGCTGTTTCCCAGCGGCTCCAACATTTATCGCGATCAGCAGGCCGTTTCCCAGCGGCTGGCGCAGGTGGCCGGCACGTTGCCGCCGCATGTTCATACCCCGGTGCTTATGCCTTTAAGCAGTTCCATTCGCTGGGTAACAGTGGTGGGCATCACCAGCAAGACCAACGACCTCCGCCGCCTGCGCACCGTGGCCGACTGGGTGATGCAGCCGCGGCTGCTGGCTGTGCATGGTGTATCGGAAGTGGCCATCTACGGCGGAGTGCAAAAAGATTATCGCATTGAACTTATGCCCGGACGATTGATTCAATACGGCTTAAGCGTAAGCCAGGTGTTGGCCGCGGCCCGCCGGGCCACCGGGCTGGTGGGTGCGGGATTTCTCACCACCCCCAATCAAGATATGACGCTGCGGGTGCATGGACAAATTCAATCTTTGCAACAATTGGGCCAAACGCCGGTGGCCTCCCACGGCAGCCAGGTGATAACGCTTGCGGATGTGGCCCATATCCGCATCAGCCACCTGCCCCAGGTCGGAGCCGTTTCCATCATGGGCCGGCCCGGAGTCCTGCTGATGATCGGCCAGGAGTACGGCTCCAATCTGCTCGCCGTAAGCGCCGCGGTGCAAAGCGCGCTGGCCTCGCTTCGACCCGTGCTGGCCCAGCGCGGCATTGTCCTGCACGGCAAAATCCTGCAATCCTCAGATTTTGTTACCACTGCCCTGCACAACCTCATGGATTCCCTGCTGATCGGAGCGGGCCTGGTGATTCTGGTACTGGTGCTGTTTCTGGGCGACTGGCGCACCAGCCTCATCTCCTGCCTGGCCATTCCACTTTCCCTGCTGGCGGCCATTACACTTCTCACTCACTTTGGTGAAACTCTTAATACCATGACCCTCGGCGGTCTGGCCGTAGCCATCGGCGAAGTGGTGGACGACGCCGTCATTGATGTGGAAAACATCACACGCCGACTGCGGCTCAACGCCCTTTCCGCGGCACCGCGTGCCGCCCTGAGTGTGGTACTTTCCGCCTCGCTGGAGGTGCGCAGTGCCGTGGTGTTCGCCACTGCCGCAGTCATTCTCATATTTCTCCCGATCTTCGGCCTTAGCGGTCTGGCCGGCCGTTTTTTTGCCCCGTTGGCTGTGGCTTACATTGCCGCAGTTATTTCTTCGCTTGTTCTGGCCCTTACCCTCACCCCCGCATTATGCATGACGCTGCTGCCATCGGTGGCCGTTACCCGCCACGACGCCTGGCTGACCAGCCACCTCAAGCGCGGCTATCGCCGCTTGCTTACGCAGGTGGAACAGTGGCGAACGGCAGCCATTGCACTGGTGGTACTGATAACACTAAGCGGGCTGGCCGTGCTGCCATGGCTTAAAACCGCATTTTTCCCACGCCTGAATGAACGCAACTACGTGGTGCATCTGGCTCTGGTGGCGGGGTCTTCGCTTAAACAATCCATTGCCATCGGCAACCGCGTTACCGCCGCCCTGGAAAAGATTCCGTTTGTCCAGCAGGTTGAACAGCGCTCCGGGAGGTCGAACCTGGGTGGCGATGTGCTGGGGCCGCAATACAGTGAATACCTGATCCGCATTAAACCCCTTAGTACGGCCCAAGCCCGCCGCTTCCGGGCGGATATGCACCGCCTGATCAAGAAATTTCCCGGCGTACTTCTCTATTACAACACCGTGTTATCCGAACGCATCAATGAGACTATTTCCGGTTCCGGCGCGCCGGTAGCGGTGCAAGTCATCGGCAATAAGTTTCCGGCCATTGAACAGGCAGCGTCCATGCTAACCGCCGCCCTCAAAAAAATTCCCGGTGCCCGCAGCGTCGCCCCGCAAACCGCCTGGAATGCTCCGGAAATTCAGGTTCGACCCCGTTACCGGCAGCTCCGCCGCTGGGGCCTTACCCCCATCTCCGTGCTAAGCCAGGTTCGACTGCTGACCCGCGGCCGCTCCGTTGGACACATTTACCATGGCACACGTATCTGGCCGGTGGTGGCTACCCTTTCCCTGGCCCACAGCCAACGCATTTCTGCCCTGCGTACCATGCCCATACGCACCCCCGGCGGCACCTGGCTGCCCCTGTCCGCCCTCGCCCGCATCTACGAATCCAGCGGCTTTTACCGCATTTCTCATATCAACGGCCAGCGCGCCCAAACCATCAACATTCACCTGGCGGGCACCACCGCCGGACAATACGTGCATGCCGCCCAGATCGCCATTGCCAAACTCCATCTGCCCGCCGGGGTAATCGTCAATTTTACCGGTTCTGCGGAAGCCGCCGCCCAGGCCCGCCACGATCTATTGGTGCATTCCGCCATCGCCCTGCTCGGCATCCTGCTGCTGTTACTGGTGGTGCTGAAATATTTCAACAATGTCCTGCTGCTGCTGATCAACCTGCCCCTGGCCCTGGTGGGCGGCGTGCTGGCGGCGTGGATCTGCGGCGGCGTACTTTCCCTCGGAGCCATGGTCGGCTTTATCACCCTCTTTGGCATTACCTTGCGCAATTCCATCATGCTCCTTTCCCATTACCAGCACCTGGTGGCCCGCGAAGGCCGCACCTGGAATGTGCAAACCGCCATTGACGGTGCTGTGGACCGGCTGCCCGCGATTCTGATGACCGCACTGGTGGCCGCCATGGGCCTGCTGCCGCTGGCCCTGGGCAGCGGCGCGCCGGGCCGGGAAATTGAAGGCCCGCTGGCCCAGGTGATCGTCGGCGGCCTGTGCACCTCCACCCTGCTGAATCTGATAATTTTACCCACGCTGGCCGTGCGCTTCGGCCAGTTTGACCGTCCGCGATAAGCGACAACGGCACGCTATGGTTTCGGAATAGGGCGGAAATAACCGATGATTTTAGATGGATTACGCACACATATCTGAATGTGAGTTTTATCGTAAAATCCCGCCGTGTCGTAGACGGGCTTACCCTCGACAAAAGCTGCGCGTGTCCGTCCCACGAACCCCGTCTTCCAATGATGAAAGGAACATGAGAATCTGTAGCCATCGCAAATGAAAGGAGAAAAGCGATGGCGAAAGAAGATGTTGGAAAGATT
>JAJZNX010000001.1 GCA_021852275.1 Planctomycetota bacterium
AATCTTATGGGTGAAGGCATCATCTTCCGGACGGGCATCCATGACCCGACCGGTTTCATCCATGACCAGTTCGACTTCGGGCAAATCGAGAACGATCATCCCTTGTCTGAGCCGGCGGGTTTGGATGGCGCGGGCCAGGCGATCCATGTCGGCAAGCAGTTGGCGTACTGGTGGTTCCACTTCCGGGACGTGCGGGTTGGGCGGGGAATCTAAAAGGCCCTTGGAATAAGGCTGTGCCTGGCCGCGGGCGTCGTCAATAATAGCCTGCGCCTGTTGGTAAGTGAGGCGTTTACGCGAACGGATGATGGTATTGGCAAATCGCGTTGAAATCACCCGGCCGCGTTCGTCGTAGCGGATAAAGGCACTTTTGGTAAGTCGAGGTTGATCCTGCTGGAGCGAACAAACACCATTGGAAAGCAGCTCCGGCAGCATGGGGATAACGAATCTGGGGAAATAGATGCTGTTGCCGCGCTGGCGGGCTTCAATATCCAGGGCGGATTCAACCGGCACAAAATGGGCGACATCAGCAATGTGTACGCCGAGTTCATAAGCTGCAGGACCAGGCCGATCCAGTTCGTCCGGTCCGAGCAATGCTTCGATCTGCTGATGGGTTTGGTCGGCCTCGGACGAGGTCAGCACACGCAGGCTGATGGCATCATCAAAATCGCGGGCGTCATCGGGGTCGATGGTAACGATGGTCTGCTGGGAAAGGTCTTCGCGTCCCGTGAGCGATCCAGGATCAAATTCCGTCGCCGCCCGACGGGCCTGCTCCAAAGCTTCCGCGGGATATTCCTGCGGTAAATCAAATTGTCGTATGACTGAGGTTAATTCCACCTCCGGTTCGCCATGGGGGCCGAGCACTTCGGTAATCACTCCCTGAGCCGGTTCATCTCCACGGGCAAAACGCACCAGTTCGACCACCACTTTGTCACCGTTGGAGGCATTTTTGGCTCCAGCGTCCTGCACCTGGATGGGGGCTTTGAACACCGCGCCGTCCGGTACCACCACCCAGTTGCTGACCTGCTTTTTCAGGGTTCCTACGCAGCGCGTACTGGCTCGGCGTAAAATATCGATAACACGGCCGGGTGCGCTTTTGCCGCGGGCATTGCGTTTGTCCGCCACAACAATTTTAACCAGCACCAGATCTCCACCCAGGGCATCTGAAGTGTCCTGGGCGGGAATAAAAATATCATCACGCCCGGTGGGTTTAAGCGGGCTGACAAATCCAAAGCCACGGCTGGTTGCGTGGAACAAGCCGACAACCTGGTCTTTTTCGTCCGGGAAGGCCACGGCCTCGCCCATATTCCGGGGAATTATCCGGCCCACTCGGATCAGCTCTTCCAGAGCTGCGCGAAAGGCCATCCGGTTACTCTCGTCAATATGCAGGCGACGGGAAATCTCCGCGACAGCCATCGGTCCACCATCTTCGGCGGCGAGCACGCTGATGATTTGTTCGGACAAGGATACGGGCACAGCTACTCCTGAAAAAACGGCCTGTACCTGAGTCAGTATACCGGGTTTGTCGGTGCGATGCGCTATGTTCGGTCCGCGGCCTGGTCCAGCAAAGTATATCATGGGGCGGCAAGGCCGGCAGTGAGCCATCCACGGAACGCAGAGAGATAAGTCAGGATCTGCAGTGATGGCGGCCAATCTGGCTGGCGCTGACTGGCATGGGTTTTAACTTGCGGTAACCATGGCGGCCAGATCGGAGAAGAAGCCAGGATAGGTTTTGGCACAACAGCCGGGGTCTTCAATTTGGATGCCGGATTGCCGCAGGCCGGCCACGGCAAATGCCATAGCCATGCGATGATCATCATACGTGTGAATGCGTGCCGACTGGGCTACCGCCGGCGGTTCAATGGTAATGGAGTCCACGGTGGTTCGCACTTGGGCACCCAGCCGGGTTAATTCGGTTTGCAGGGCGGCGAGGCGATCCGTTTCCTTGAGACGCAGATTGCCCACGCCCGTGACGTGTGTGGGGCCTTTGGCAAAAAGAGCCACCACCGCCAGCGTCTGCACCATGTCCGGAATGTTGTTCATGTTAATGTCAATACCGCGCAGTTGGCCTGTGCCGCGCAACACGATCTGATCTTCGAGGATTTCCACTGCCGCCCCAACCTGCTTAAGTACTTCCGCAAAAGCCACATCGCCCTGCAACGATTTGTTACCCAGGCCGGCGATGCGTACCCTGGCTCCGGGAATTAATGCCGCAGCAGCCAGAAAATAACTGGCATTACTGGCATCAGGTTCGATGGCGTAACCGCGGGAGCGGTAATGCTGGTTGGGAGCGATGATGATGTTTCGTCCGGTGGCTGTGGGTTTGTGTTCAAAGGTGATGCCGAATTGATCCATCATATTCAGTGTCATTTCAATATAAGGTTCACTGGTGATGGGGCCATCGAGGCTGATGCATACCGCTTGTCTGGCCAGCGGCGCGGCCAGCAAAACGGCGGAAATATACTGGCTGCTTTGGCTGGCGGAAAAGCGGCATGTGCCGCCGGTAAGGCCGGTACCGATAGTGCATACCGGCGGAAAACCCGGTGTACCTTTATATTCAAGCTGCCCACCGATTGCGGTTAATGCCGTAATCAATTCCCCTATGGGCCGCTGGTGCATCCGCGGCACACCATGGAGGCAATGCCGCCCCGATGAAGCGGCGCATAAGGCGGTTAGAAAGCGCATGGTGGTGCCGGAATTGCCACAGAAAAGACTGGACTGGCCTGCGGGAATTCGGCCACCCTGGCCGACCACCCGGACTTTATGCGCAGACTCTTCCACATGCAATACAAAACCTAGAAGTTGCAGTGATTCAATCATGCAGCAGGTGTCATCGGAGAACAGGACTCCGGTAAGGGTGGAAGCCCCGTCTGCCAAGGCCGCCATAGGCAAAGCGCGATTGGTTATGCTTTTGCTGCCGGGAATGCGCACCACAGCATCGAAGGGTTGGATTACGGGCTGAATGGTGATGACATGGGCTTGCGATGGAACAGATGGATCCATATTTTCGCCCGTCCGATGAAGGTGAGTATGTCAGCGAGGCACTTTACCTGGAAGGTATCCGCGCGGGGATGGGGAGCCTGGCAAACAAGGCCTGAAGTTTTCCGGGTTGATTTTGCGAGCCGGTGAGGTGGTTGACGTGCAGGAGAATAGCCGCGGGATCGCTTTGATTGGTGAATTGCGTCATAGAAAAATCCTCGGTGCGAGCCACCTGATCCATGGCATGGCCGCAGGCGGAGATGGCGTCAAAGGCTGCGAGTTTCTGATCACGCGAAAGCAGGCCTGCCTGATTATATTGTGCGATAAAACTCATGATTTGGGCCAATTTGGTCAAGGTTGCCACTTGCAGTTTCCGGGGGAGTGCTCCACCATGCGCGGCCAAAGTGGCAAGGTCACTTACAATCCGTTGGCACACCGGAAGAGTGTCAGGTGGTTGCATGGCATAGGTGGAGGTAATCCGGGTAAGCACATGCAAGATCGTGGCAAACAAATTCGGCACGCCGGGTGAAGCCTGCACAAGTGCATGACACAGGTTCATTTCCACGATGGGATCTTTTTCAACTTTCAAAGCCCCTTCCAACTTGCGCAGGGCCTGGTGAAACGCGGGGGGAATAGCGGCAAGCTGTGGGAGAATTTCTCCCAATCCGAGGGCGGCCCAATAGCGAACGGCAGGGCTGGCGTTGTCCAAGCCGTTTTCGAGTGCGGTCTGAGTGCTGATATCATTAATTTTGGCTATGGTGATAACAGCATTAAGGGCGGTTTTCGGATTGCTGAGAAGGGGTGAAAAATCCTGTCCCACCATGCCACCATAGCTGTTGAGGAAGATGGCGGATGCAGGATGCGCCGCTTCGTGCAAGATTTGCAGGATATGTTCACGGGCACGAACCATCTGTCTGGAATTCCCGGCAGCGGCCATTTTTTGACTGTAGAAGGCCACATACGTTTGAATGGTTTGCTGTTCCGTCGCCCCGATTGAGTTGGAGGCGGGGTTGGGCATCACCGGCACCGCTGCATCTAGAGATTTACCGGTGTGCAGTGCCATGGCTGATATAACTAGAAGCAAAACAGGTTGCCACCGCCAGAATTGCATGTTGATCTCCAATTGATTGCGCCCCAATGACGCGATAAACGCTTACCTCCACCAGATTTAGACGCTAACGCGCTGGCACCAGCCTGTCAAGGGATGCACCAACGCTGTGTGGTACCGAGCCAAGCAAAAATAATTCACACTTGTCGGCTGGTCCTATTGGCTGCGGGACCGCGATCTGATGCCCGCGGAGAGGGAAGAGAGCATTGCACTGCGGAGCACACAGAAAAATGCGGAGGATGGCGGGGAATAAACAAATTATGAAATTGCAGACCTTGGATTTCAGATTGGAGATTTTAAAATTACTTAATGTCAGGGGGATTGGCGGAATTGGTGAGAGTGAATTTGGTTTGCGGTTGGTTGGGGTGGTGGCATTAGGTTTTGGCGATGGACGTTGCTATAATTATTATAGATTTTGGTGGAGTGTGCCATGGGTGTTTTTTTGCAATTAAAGCGGTTTTTTCGGACCAGTGGCCCGGAAGTGGTGGATTACGAAGCCTATCCCCAATATGCGGGAAATGAGCCATCGGCAGGTGCGGCGGAATACGCAGCCACGGGTACAGATGGGCCAAATCCGGCGGTACTAAGACGGGTTGGGCCAGGGGCGGTGTATTCCGAACCAAATCATTACAAACTACAGCAAAGTTACGATTCTCTTTTGCAGACGGTACAGGAGCTGCGCGCCGCCCTGGACGGCCAGCGTCAGCGACAGGAAGAGATGCTTTCACGGCTGGGCACGCTGCCACATGCGGTGGAAACGCTGCCCCAGACGAGCAAAATGCAGGCGGAAATGCTGCAGGTGATTAATGATCAGTTGGCGATGCATTCGGATCGGCAGCAAAGGATCAGAGAAATATCAGCCGGACTTGCAGGGGCCACCAAAGACCATAGTGAAATCTTGCGTACCATCCGGGAACAAATTGAAACCGGCAACGAAATTGACCGGCAACTGGTGGAATCTTTCAACCGTTTTTCGATTATGATAGACCGGCTGCAGGCGGCCAATCATCACGCGGTGGAATGTTTAAGCCAGGTTCGTGACAGTTGTGCTATTTCAGCCATGCAAATGCATGAATGGGTGGAAAAATCACGGGTGCGTGGCACTTGGATGCTCAACGGTGCTTTTGCCATGGCCCTGATCGCATTTCTTATCGCCGTGTTTGTGCTTATTCAACATTTGTAAGAGACTGCTCTGCCGCACTTTCGCAGTTGCCGTAATGAATGAGCTTCACTCCCAAGGTAGTACAATGTGCTTTTACCGCGGCATCCACCAGGGCGTCTTGTTCCAGCGAGCGCTCGACAAGTAAGCGGGTGTCCTGGCGCGTCAGTCCAACCGGATTTCCGGGGTGAACCATCACCTCTCCGATGCCTGGCGGTAAATGATGCAACAGCGAGTGCCACGTTTGGATAGACATATTGCCGGTGGCGCTTAATCCAAAAAACCAATCGGTGGTGCAGCCGCCGGCGGCGAGAATTTTCGGCTGTAGACGAGCAGCCATGCGGGCCAGGGTGGTATATGCGGGTGTGGTTTTGTAACCGGGAATGGGAATTTCGCGGGCGCAGCGGATGAAACGGATTTTGTAATTGCGGGAGAGAGCAAGGGCAATTTCAGCCAGTGGCGGCCAATGGTGAATATGTTTGTGCGAATCAAGATGGGTGGGAATAAGTTTATGGTCGAAGGCAAATTCAATTTGCGCGGTCCATTCTTTTTGTACTTCGTCGCGAGCGCGGCGGGATAGGCTTACTTGGGCCAGGAGGGTTGGTAAGGAGCGGCAAAAATTGCCCTGTTTGTCCACCAGGCTGCGCAGGCCAGAAGCCAGCGGGCGTCCCTGCGTCAGTCCCAGATGAATTCCCACGCCCAAGTCCGGATTTTCCCGGGCCAGGGCGATAGCCCGCGGGGCGTCGGGCATATTGGTCATCAGAGTGGTGCTGGTTAATATGCCGTGACGATGGGCGGCAATGATGCCATCGGTAATGCCGGTGGAAAAGCCGAAATCATCGGCATTGATGATTAAAGAGGTAGTCACAGAAGATAATATGGAGGTAGAATCAGTTTTCAGCAACTGGTCGGAACACGCGCACATAAAGCAGGCGGCTGCCCCAATTGCTGGCACGCTGAAAAGTGGATTGAAGCACATCCAGCCGATATCCGCGAATGGCTCCGCCGCGATCAAGCACAGGAACTGGCCGGCTGTTGTCGTAGCCGGGCACACTGACCAGACAATGAAAGGGAATAATGTGGGTATCGGCGGCCACCAGATGACCGTCGTTGGTATGCACACTGGCTCCGGATGCGGTGGTGGTTCCCGCGAAAGGCCAGCAACAACGACGGTCTGGGGCGTAACTGGTAACGCGCATGAGCAGAGTCTTCCAGTACACATACTTACGTCCGTGGAACCAGAACGCGGTTGGGTGTTGAGTTGTAACTGCATGGCCGACAATAACGCGTGATAATGCCGAGGCATAACCCAGAACGTGGGCGGTGGTAGGGCGGGTATGAACAGGCATGACGACGCCGAAAATTCCGGTGGTCGATGGCTGTGCCGGCACCATCGCCTGTGCGATATTAACGGAGGGTTGAACTGTCGTTCCAGAAACCGCGTCCGCTAACAAGTGCGGGACCGCGTGGGGGCGGAACAACATCGACATGGCACCGAGGACCAGCATGAAAAGTCCAAGCAGAGCGGCCAATTCACCTTTGGATAAGGGCTTGCGGTATCGGTGACGACGATGCTTCATCAGGTTCACTCCAGCAGTGGTTAGTCAATGCGGCGACTTCCGTGTTGCCAGTGAGAACTTAATTAGAACGAATCATCCTTGATTGTGTTGTATTATCCTTAAATTGAGGTGACAAAGCAAGCGAAAAAGCCGTCGTTTATCATTATTCGCATAATGAAATTATTGTCCAAAATGAAACGCCGTTTATCAACCATGCTGGCGAGAATACATTATCGGTCCCGCCGACCACGTTTGACTGCAGGCCGCCGAACCGTCACCAGATCGCGATGGATGGTCAGCACCACGCCGCGTGAAAACTGCAGCGACGGTTTGGCACTGCGTCGGCGAAGAGCCTGCACGGCCGCCATGAGCTGGCTATGGTGAATTTGATCGCCCCGGCCACCGGCGGCGACGATCAGATGGCGAAGGGTCATGGCCACGGCGGCGGAGGAAGCACAGCGCAGCGCGGGAATGGGCAGGCGGTATTCGCCCGGGTGCGAGCTGGAGGTAATCTGGGCGATCAAGAGCTTAGCTTCTTTGGTAATGGCCTGATCGGCGATGCGGGCGTTTTCCGCCAGTCGCACAAGTGTGCGGCGGATATTGGGTTGATAGCCAGCCAGGAGGGGAAGAAGTTCATGGCGGATACGATTGCGCAAAAATTGGCGATTCGAGTTGCTAAGGTCGGTTCGCCACGGTTGTCCGATGGCTTGGAGATAATCGCGCAGACTTTGACGGGTAAAACCAAGCAGTGGCCGGACCAGGCGTGCGGCTCCCAGCGGGCGCGAAGAGGCCATGCCGGCTATTCCTCGTACACCGGTGCCGCGAATGAGCCGCATTAAAACAGTTTCGGCCTGATCGTCGGCGTGATGGGCCAAGGCGATACAGGAGCAGCGGTTGGTGGCGGCCATGCGTGTCAAGGCCGCCAGACGGGCCTTGCGGGCGGAATTTTCACTGACTTGGGAACCTGGCGTGGCTTTAAGACGCAGACTTTTAACCCGAAAAGGCAGGCGCAATTGTTTGGCCAATTGCCGGGTAAACGCAAGGTCTGCTTTACTTTCAGGCCCGCGCAGGTTGTGGTTCACATGAGCGACAATCAATTGCCATTGCCAGAAGGCCCCTTGGTTGACACCATGCAGCAGTCGCAACAGCGCCACGCTGTCGGCACCGCCGGAACAGCCCACCAGCACGCGAGCCTTGCGGGGCAGCATGCTTCGGTGATGAAGCATTTGATCAAACTGTTGCAAAAGACCACGTGGTTCGGACATAATAGCTTCCATGATGTTCAAACGTTATCTTAACCTCGGGTGCACGGATGGAACAGACGGACCGGCGCGATATTTCCTGCAGGTATCAAGCGTGGAGAGGGCAGGCTCCGCACCCACCTGCGTTAGGAACCGAGCAAAAATAACTTCGCACCTTCCGGCTGGCCCTTTTGGCCGCCAGCTTCGTTGTTCGCTCGTTTCAGACCCACTGCCGGGGTATGCGCCTCGCTCACGCCTCGCCAGCGGCCAAAATTTCTGCGCCGTAAAACACGAATTTATTTTTGCGCGGTCCCTTACTACGGGCCGCGTCCAGTTTAAAATGTTTGAAGCTGCCCGGTACAAGTCTTGTGCGCCAGCGGCCCTGGCCGTGCTGGTGGTGCTTTGTGCGCATGGGCCAAGGCTGTTTGGACAAAGCCTAAGTCAGTTGCTCAACAATGCCCCGACCACACAAGCACCGCAATCAAAATTGGCTCCGGATACACAACCGGGTTTTAATCCGCTGAAGGTCATTCAGTCGCGTGAACAGTTTAACCATCGCCAGGGGAAAGTGATCTTAAGCAATGGTCGCGTGCTAAGGGGAGAAATATCGACAACCGTGGACACACCCTTTCGAATATGGATTTCATCCATCAAGCGTTATCGCGATATTTCATTGATGCGCATTCGCCGGATGGATGTGCAAATATTGGCTCAGCGCGAGATTCGGCAATGGCGTTATCTGCAAAACGGCAGTGATATTAAGGTATATTCAGGTAAAACCCAGCCATGGTTTCGCTTCGCGTACACCTTCACCCTTTTGCATGGTGAAAAAATTGCCGGAACTGTGGTGGCCCCGTTGTTCGTTCGAACTCGCCGGCACCGATACAATTTGCTGCTTTCCAAACATCTGGAAGGCAAGATCGGCGAGCCGGTAGCCGAGGTTGTTTATGTCCAGCACATCATCTTAAAAGTAACACCTGCCATTCTTGCCTCCAGAAAAAAAATGACCCACAAGCTTCCGTTGGTGGATTGGCGAATCTTGCGTTGATGCCACATGTATCGAGGTAGCTGCAGGGGTTAAATGCCCGCCAATGCACCGGCCGGATTCTGGGGAATTATCGGGGGAAAAATTCATACTGCTTGATTCTGGCTTCGGGGTGGAGCGTAATGCCATGGCGGCTGCAGAATTGTGCAAAATCCAGGCATTAGCCTAAAAAACAGGCAAGCGGTTGGACGAATTGCTGTAACCAATTATGACGCGAATGACCTGTCGCAGACAAAACTATAACCGATACAATTT
>JAJZNX010000198.1 GCA_021852275.1 Planctomycetota bacterium
GTGCTTTGAATTCAACCTGACTCGCACAACCATAGTATCGGGCAACTGCGGAAGATGGAACACAAAAAGCGGCGGCTGATTTTAACCCGGAGGTAGCACTTTTTTTTCCGTGCGTCCGGAAAATAACGATGGCCGAAAATGCCGCGATTTAACGGGGATGCGATCCATTATTTTCGGGCCGTCGGTACTGGGAAAGGCCAGAGTCCGAAAAGAAAATTTTTGGCTTTGGCCATAATTTTTGCCGGTGTTGCACGGGGCTGAATGTTTCTTGAATATTACCATTTATGGCCGCATCCATTCAGGATGGCAGAAACCTGAATCGCTGCTTTTTATGGCAACCAAGCGCCGGTTTTAAAAATGCTTATAATGCCGCCTGGTACGTCCGTGGAAACGCATCCATGCGGATGAGTCGCGGGCGGTATTGGCAACAGGAATTGAACATGGTGTTATCTCTGGCGGGAATTTTCACGGATCATATGGTTTTACAACGGGATGCGGTCATTCCCGTATGGGGAAGCGCACCGGCACAGGCGGTAGTAACGGTGGAGTTTCGCGGTGTGCAAGCCACGGCCCAGGCGGATAGCAACGGATGCTGGCGGGTAGAATTTCCCGCGATGGCCGCCGCAACGGAAGCAGCAGACCTTACGGTAAGCGCCCAGGAGGATGCGACGGGCCAGACCCGGCTGGTATGCCGCGATGTGCTGGTGGGCGACGTGTGGCTGTGTTCGGGGCAATCCAACATGGAATGGCCAGTGTCGCAGTCCAAGGATGGGGAGCAGGAATTGGCTGCGGCGAATTTTCCTTTGATCCGGTTGCTTAGCGTGCCGCATCGCATTGCAGAAAAACCGCCTGCGGATATTTCCGGCACGCGATGGTTGGTGTGTTCCGGCGCGACTTTGGAAAAATCTTTGCCCGGCGATCAATCTGTTGGTTTTTCAGCGGTGGGCTATTTCTTTGGCCGGGAACTGCATCGTCAACTGGGTGTGCCCATCGGACTGATCAATGCGTCGTGGGGTGGCACGGTGGCTGAAACATGGATGAGTCCGCAAGGCCTACAGGCGGACCCGAAAATTCGCTGTGTATGGGAAGATTATGCCCGCGACCTGCCGCGATTTAAAGAACGCACCGCCCAGTGGAAGCAAGAGATGGAGGCTCTTGCAGCACGAACCAGTGATACACAGAATTTAGGGGTTGCCCGTGGCTGGGCGGCGATGGAGGAACCCAGTCCGCGCTGGCCGGAGATGAAACTTCCGGCGAATTGGCGCACCGAAGGGCTGGATTTCAACGGCATCGTGTGGTTTCGTAAAACGGTGGATGTTCCGGCCGGCTGGGCCGGTCGGGATCTGCAGTTGGGCATAGGTTCCGCCGATAAAAGCGATATTACTTATTTCAATGGGGAAAAAGTGGGCAGCGTTACCATGCGTGATCGGCCCGATGCCTGGTGCTGTTTGCGGGTTTATCAGGTGCCGGGAGCTTTGGTCAAAGCCGGCCGCAACGTGATTGCCGTGCGGGTCCATTGCGACCGCTTTGATGCGGGCTTAAGAGGCCCCGCCAAGGCCATGGCTCTGAGTTGCCCGCAGGATAGCTACACGCCTCCGATTCGTCTGGATGGAAGCTGGGGCTACGCAGTGGAGGCCAACTATGGCATCGTTACGGGACCGCCGCAGCCAGTGGGGCCGGATAATCCAAATGCTCCCACAGTCCTTTTTAACAACCTGTTGGCACCGCTGACTGATTTTCCTCTACACGGAGCCATCTGGTATCAAGGGGAATCCAATGTAGAGCGGGCGGCGCAATATCAGCATCTTTTTCCGGCATTGATCCGCGATTGGCGGCGGCTGTGGCACAATGAACACATGGCATTTTATTTTGTACAACTGGCCAACTACATGGCCACACGCGATCAACCGGGCCCCAGCCAATGGGCCGAACTGCGCGAAGCCCAGGCCATGGCCCTGGCCCTGCCCCACACCGGTATGGCGGTGGCCATTGACATTGGCGAGGCCGGCGATATACACCCGCGCAACAAGCAGGATGTGGGCCTGCGGCTGGCACTTAGTGCACTTTACCATACCTACGGCAAGAAAAACGTTGTGCCCAGCGGCCCGCAGTTCCGGGTCGCCCGGCGTCAAGGCCGCCATGTTCGTATTGCATGGGACTACGTGGACGGCGGCTTGGTTTGCCGGGGGGACAAGCTGGAAGGCTTTGCCGTGGCCGGCGTGGATGGTAACTACGCCTGGGCGGAGGCCCGCATGGAGGGCGATGAAGTGGTTGTGCACAGCGACAGCGTGCCCGAACCACGGACCGTAACCTACGCTTGGGCGGACAATCCGCGGTGCAACTTGTACAATGCGGCGGGTTTGCCCGCGGTGCCGTTTCGGACCGGGGTTTTATGACCATCAAACACGCAGCCCGGCCGAGATCGACGGCCGTATGGGGCCCAAGATGCGGTGCGAGATGGTAAAATTTGCCGCCTTCGCAGATAAAGATTATGCCTCCGGTGGAGTTTTTATTTGCCCGTAGTACCTATACAACAAACCGGTACCGTGCGTGGACATTTTTTCGGTACGGTGACGGCCAACGCCCCACTGTGCAGGGAACATTATCGTTTGACGGTGGAGGTGCGTGATTTTCCGCACAGCCATCCCGGCCAGTTTGCCCAAATTCTTTGTATGCCCGGCTCGCAGGCTGATGCGTTACCGGCAGACGCAAAGTTCCTGGATTTGCCGGTACCACCATTGACCGAACTATTCTGGCAGCCAGCCCAGCCGCCGCCGCATTTTCATGATCGCTTTTTCACCGGAGCGGCAGCGTATCTGCGGCGACCATTTTCCATTGCCGATCGGCGCGATCGAGGTCCCACCGCCACAGCAGAGCACGTATGTGAACTGGATTTTATTTACCGCGTCATTGGCAAGGGAACTCGTGGTCTGGAATCCATGCGACCGGGGCATCGCCTGTCGCTGCTGGGACCGCTGGGCCGCGGCTTTACGGTAAGCGACAAGATGGATCTGGCCATTCTGGTGGGCGGCGGGGTGGGCATTCCGCCCATGATTTATCTGGCCAAGGTCTTGCACGAAAAGAAAATAGCCGCGATGGTGCTGGCCGGGGCGCAGCGCCGCGACTTGCTGCCGCTGAAAATATCTCCCGGTGACGCTCCGTCGGCACCATTATCGGTGGGCAAGCTATTGGTGGATGAATTTGCCCGCTATGGTTTTCCCACGATGATCTCCACGGATGACGGATCCCTGGGATTTAAGGGGTACGTTACCGGGATGCTGGAGAGTTTTTTAGCCGGACTTACCGCAGGGCAACGGGGACGAGCCGTCATATTCTGCTGCGGACCCACCCCGATGATGCGGGTGACGGCGGCGATAGCGACAAAATTTGCCGTGCAATGCCAGGTATCGCTGGAACAGCCCATGGCTTGTGGCATGGGCACGTGCCAGAGCTGCATAATTAAATACCAGCCACCGGGCCAAAAACAATGGGTGTACAAACTGACTTGCACTGACGGCCCGGTGTTCCGGGCCGAGGATATTCTCTGGTAGAACACGCCATGCGCATATTGCATATTATAGATTCCAGCACGCCGGAAGATGTCCTGCTTACGTTGGCCCTCATCACCCGCCAAGTTGAGGCACAACATCAGGTACTGGCCCTTGGGCATCAGTCCGTGATGCGAGCCGCCATTGCTGCGGGGGTGAATGAAAATGTAATAAGCTTTGCGCGGGCCACCGGATGGTGGGATCCTGCCGGCTGGCATAGCGTCCACCAGACGTATTATTTCTACCAGCCCGATCATCTCCATTGCTGGGGATATTGGGCCTTGGTGGCGGCAGCATTGCCCAAGCGGCTTGCGGCGGTGCGAATGGTAAGCCTGCACACGCAGCCGACCCCGGCAGAGCTATGGCTGCTGCGCATGGCCAGCCGTCGATCCCGGTGGTTTGTACTGTGCGGTACACAAGATTTATTCGAGCAGATGCGCCGTGCCGGCTTGCTGCGGGACCAGCTCGCTTACGTTCCTCCCGCCGTACCCGAGATCACCAGCCCGCGCATTGCTCCCGCACAGTTACGCGAAATACTGGAACTACCTGCGGATGATCATCCGGTAATCTTTCTTGGGGGCACGCCGCACGTACACAACCGGCAGGATCAGGGCCTGTGGGCCGCGGCCATTCTCCAGCATATTTACCCGCAGGCTCACGCCTTGATTCGCCTGGGCCATTTGGACCACGCCCCGGTGCAAGCCCATGTACAGCGATTGCTGGAATTTGCTCAGGATCTTGCGCATCCGGGCATGATGCATTTTGTTGAGCCGGACATACCGGTTCAAACCGTGCTGCAGACAACGGATATTATGCTTTTTACTCCGGATCAGGATGTTGACGTTACCGTTATGTTGCAGGCGATGGCGGCGGGAATACCGGTAGTTGCCACCAGGGTGCCGGGCACCGTGAATATTGTGGATGACAGCCACAGTGCCATCCTGACACCGGTGGAAGAGCCTTGGCCTCTGGCGACCGCAGCACACCAGTTGATTGGCAATCCGCAGCAGGCCGAAGAACAGGTAATCGCCGCCCGCCGCCGGGTGGAAACCGAATTTTCTTCCGCCCGGCTGGCGGAAAGGTTCGCATCCATTTATCGCCAGCTCTACGTGGCTCCACAACAGCCACTGGCCATGCTCGCATAGAGGAGACAGGGCAAAATGGCGGCACAGACTGTAAAATCAGGACGATGGCTTTACTTTAGTCAGAGGTGATGATGAAAACGCAGACCGCCTTGCTCCGATACCCCTGGGAAACCCGCCTGACCACTGTGGATCTACCGAGCGATCCCCTGCAGGATCACGCCTTGATTCGCGTTGAAGCCTGTGGAATATGTGGGACTGATCTTAGCGCCGCCGCCGATGCAAACAGTTCTTCCTGGCACCCGTTTGGCCATGAGATAGCCGGTATTGTGGAAAAAGTGGGGACCCAAGTTACCACCGTTGGACCAGGGACCAGAGTAGTGCTGGAATCGTCGAGTTTTTGCGGCACCTGCAGTGTATGCCGCAATGGACGTGTCGACTTGTGCAACAAGGCTCCAAATTTCTGGCAGCAGCCAGCCATGGGATTCAGCACGTATATGATGGCTCCCGGCTGCTGCCTGGTTCCGTATGACGGCCTGACGCCGGATGCGGCATGTCTAGCGGAGCCGGCGGGCGTGGCCTACGACATGGTAAAAACCGCAGGCATAGCACTGGGCGAAACGGTAGCTGTGGTGGGACCCGGTCCCATCGGATTAATGGCCGTAGCACTGGCTTTGCGGGGTGGCGCGGGTGAAGTATGGTGCATCGGGCGTGGGCACAGCACACGGCGGATGCAGGTGGCCGCAGCCATGGGGGCGATGGCTTATCCATGGGATAAAAGTCTTGCCGAGGCCGCCGAGCTTCAGCGCAAATTCAATCATGTACTACTCACTGCACCGGTCCAGCATCTGCCCGAGAGTCTTGAGCTTCTAACCTATGGTGGTGAACTTACCTATGTGGGGATAGGCGTTGGTGACGGACAGATCAGTTTTGACGCCAACGATTTTCACTTCCGCAAACTGCAATTGCGAGCCAGTTTCGCCAGCCCCGCGATTTACTATCCGCACGTCCTGAAGCTTTTGGCCGGCAAGGTCTTGGATGTCAACTTACTGGTATCACATCGTGTGGCCTTAAAAGACATCGACCAGGCCTTGCACCTGTGCCGCGATAAAAAAGACACCGTGGTCAAAGTGGTGGTTTTGCCGGGAGCTAAGTAGGCAACGGAACCAGCATGGCGGCGCGCGACACAATATGTGCATCTGCATCGATCCATATTTGCCGGGAACCGGTGGAAATCCGCCCGCGAACAAATGCCCCCCGCTTTAGCGTTTGGCCCGCTGGGATGCATTGGCAGGGGTCTTGGGCTAAAATAAGAGCATGTTTACGGGTTTAATCCAATCTCTGGGAACTCTGATCAAGACTGATGTCATGCCCTCCGGGCGGCGATTGGTGCTGGATGTGGGTGAAGATTTACAGACGGCCGTGATAACGGCCGGCGAAAGTATTGCCGTCAGCGGCGTTTGTTTGACGGTAGTCAAGCACCAGGGGCGGCAGGTGGAATTTGACGTGGTAAGCCAGACCCTCCGGGCCACTACGCTGGAGCAAAAAAAAATGGGAGATACGCTGAATCTGGAATTGTCGCTGAAAGCCGGCGATGCGTTGGGCGGGCATTTTGTACAGGGGCATGTAGACGGTGTTTCGGCCGTGTTGCAAGTGAACCCCCAGCCGGAAGATTGGCGCATCACCTTTGCGGTAAGCCCGGCGCTGGCACCGCTGATCATTCATCGGGGCAGCGTGGCCATAGACGGTGTAAGTATGACCATTGCAGCCACGGACCACCGCACGTTCCAAGTGGCGGTCATTCCTACCACCTTGGAAAAAACAACGCTGGGACAGGTGCGCCCGGGGGATATGGTGAATATCGAAACCGATATTTTTGCGCGCACCATCGTCCATTATCTCGATGCCTTGAGGCTGCGGGATACCGAAAAGACCGCCCGGCGTGAACCACAGGCCGGATTGGCGGGAATGGAGAGGCGGCCCGGATGAGCGCGTACCTACCGACCATTGGTATCAGCATGGGCGACCCGGCTGGCATTGGGCCGGAGGTTATTGTCAAAGCCCTGGCGGATCCGGATATTCGCCGGCTGGGGCGCTTTGTTATTTTCGGCCTCAACGAACTATTGTCTTATTCTGCTGACCTTGCGGAAATGGACGTATATTGGTGGCGCGATCAGCACGAGCGGCTGCGGCCCTACGATCATGATGTGGTGGTACTGGATTACGACGAATTTTCCTGCATGGGCATTGATGTTAAAAAGCCTTCCAAACAGGGAGGAATCGCCTCCATGCAATTTGTTCAAGACGCGGTTACTGCGGCCATCAATCGGCGGATTGATGCCCTGGTCACAGCGCCGATTTGTAAGGAAAGCTGGAAGCTTGCAGGCTTTGGCCGATGGCCGGGCCATACGGAAATGCTGGCCGAGAAAACCCGCGCCCGGCGTTACGCCATGATGTTTGCGGCCAACCCGGTGTCCGATGGAGCTTCCGGTGCCGCCAGTCTGATCGGACCGCATAAGGGGCTGCGCGTAGTGCTTTGTACCATCCATGAACCGCTGTTTGAAATTCGCAATTCGTTCAAAATCGGCACAGTGTTTGATCCTATCGATTTGGCCCATCAGGCTCTTAAAGACTGGTTCGGAATTGCCAATCCACGCATTGCCGTCTGCGGGCTGAATCCGCACGCAGGTGAAAATGGCCAATTTGGTGATGAAGAGGAGCGCATCATCGAGCCGGCAATGAATATGGCCCGCAGCCACGGCATGGACGTGCGGGGGCCATTTCCAGCCGACACTATCTTCATCAAAGCCGCACAGGGTCAATACGATCTCGTAGTGGCTATGTACCACGATCAAGGGCTGATTCCCGTGAAGCTGCTGGATTTCAGCCATAGTGTGAACCTGACGCTGGGCCTGCCCATTATCAGAACCAGTGTGGATCACGGCACCGCTTTTGACATTGTGGGCAAAAATCGTGCGGACCCCGGCAGCATGAAAGCGGCCATACGCATGGCCTGCCAAATTGTTACACGGGTGCATGAACGCAAGCTGGGCACTTCAGCCAAGGAGCAGGCGGAAGGGTAAGTCCGTGTCATCGCTGCGGTGTGCCGTACACGGGCTGGCCAGGAGGGCTGGACCAATGCCGCCACTGTCACAAGGGGCTTGCAGAACAACGGCGGCGCAGGGTCAAAAATTTATGCGCCGTGCGAATATACCGGGATATTTCCGGGGAATTTTGGCATTGCGACTTGCTTTCACAGTGGCCGGGATTATGTTTATCGGCGGCGGTGAAAAAGGACCTGACCCGGCCCACCGCGGATACGGAAATAATATGACGCATATATCTCAACCAACCACCGTCGAAGAACTGCAATCGCAGATCACTCAATTTCAATCGGAATTTACCGGGGTGGAAAAAGAGTTGGCCAAGGTCATCGTCGGCCATCAGACCGTTATCCGGCAGATGCTTCTGTGCCTGTTTACCGGCGGCCACGTGCTGCTGGAAGGCGTACCCGGCCTGGGCAAGACCCTGCTGGTTCGCACGCTTGCCCAAGTGCTGAATATGCGATTCTCACGTATTCAGTTCACCCCCGACCTGATGCCGGCGGATATCATCGGCACATCCATACTGGTAACCGACACCAACGGCCAACGGACGCTGCAATTTCAGCCGGGTCCGATTTTCGGGAATCTGATTCTGGCCGATGAAATCAATCGGGCGACCCCAAAAACACAGTCCGCACTGCTGGAGGCCATGGGAGAAGGTTCGGTCAGTGTGGCCCGCAACACGCATCGGCTGGAAAATCCTTTTTTTGTGCTGGCCACCCAAAATCCGCTGGAAATGGAGGGAACCTATCCCCTGCCGGAAGCGCAATTGGATCGTTTTGCGATGAAAATTCTGGTCGAGCTTTCTTCCCTGGACGAACTCACCGACATCCTGGCCCGCACGACCGGCGCGCGGCGACCCGAGGCCCTGACGCTGCTGAACGCCCAACGTGTGGAAGAGCGCAAGCAACTGGTGCGCTCGGTGCCTGCGGCCGCACCATTGCAGAAGTACATTGGCCAAATGATTCTGGCCACGCATCCGCAACAAGCCGATGCCCCGGCAATCGTGCGCCGCTATGTGCGTTATGGCAGCAGCCCGCGTGGGGCCCAAAACATCCTGCTGGCGGCGAAAGCCATGGCCGTGGTGGCCGGCCGCACCCAGGTCAGTCTGGAGGATATTCAGGCGATTGCCAAGCCGGTATTGCGGCATCGGCTGATTTTGAATTTTGATGCCCAGGCGGATGGAATATCCTCCGACCAGGTCATCGCCGAGGTTAGCGATTCGATGGCGGCTACAATCTAAGGGATGTCCGGAAGCAAAGTGTATTAATACGGCTGGTTCTTTTGGCGGCCGGCGAAACGCGAGCGACGCGCATACCCTGGTATGGGTCTGTAAGAAGCGAATTACGACGCCCGCAGACAAAAGAACCAGCCGGATGGTACAGGTTATTTCCTGACAGCCCCTAAACTCGACTTTTGCCGATTTTTGGGGCACCGAAAAGCTTGATATTGCGGGCTTTTTAAGATCGCGTGGAGTTTTTGCACACCCGTATAAAACACGGGTTGTGCAAAAAGTCGCCCCGCAATCGCGAATTCCGGAGAATTCAACCATTCACGCCTCTGAAAAATGGCAAAAGTCGAGCTAA
>JAJZNX010000102.1 GCA_021852275.1 Planctomycetota bacterium
CACGACCGGCAACGCGCCACTTGCCGCGGTACCACGACCGGGCCATGTTCACTTTGCCACTCCCGCTGGCCACCCGAATCCAACCATTTCACGTTCCCACTTTGACAATGCGGACATAACCCCGGCTTGGCCAGATCCGTCCCCGCCGACATTTGCGCTAACACCTCCAGAAAGCCCACCGTTATTTCCCGCTCAAACTCCTGGGCCATCTCCTCCCATTCCACAAACAACCCGTCTGCAATGTTCTTGTCCTCCTTCTTGGGAATGTACCGATCCACCAATGCCTGACACAGTTCCATCATCTTGTCCCGGGCCTCCAGCCTTCCAATCAAGCCAGCCATGGCTATCTCCTCTCCATTGTTTTGGCGGTTTCTCACCGTACTGCTTCTTAGCCGCCCATCCTTAGGCCGCCAACCTGCTATTCTACCAATTCTCTCGCATTACGTGCCACGCACCCCGCCGTTGCCCCGGCTGCTTCACGCTTCAAACCCGGCACCGATTGCAACGCATATTTCGATTATAATGTCTTCCAGAACAATGCAGTACAATGCTTCAAGGTTTTAAGGTACAGCAGGTTCTATGAAAAGCACAACGGCACAGATACCCGATGCCCGGCCGGGGGTTGAAAATCTCCTTAACCATGCATTGGCCGACCACGCCTCCGATGTCCATATTGAACCGGTGGCCCAGGGTTATGAGATTAAATTTCGCATCGACGGTTTGTTACAACCTCAAGGTACGCTGCCCCGTGATTCCGGCGAGGCCATGGTCAATTGTCTGATGGTCATGGGCCGGCTGCTCACATATCGACGGGATATTCCACAGGAAGGCCGCGTTCAATTGCCTACGGCTCATCATGGAACGCTGGAGCTGCGGCTTTCGGTTATTCCCACCCTGCATGGCTTACGTGCGGCACTACGTATGCCGGCGGAATTATTACGACCGCACATGCTGGCCGATCTGGCATTGCCTGCGGGATCGCTGAATTTTCTGCATAATTTCGCCCAGGCTCAGCAAGGGTTGCTGGCTGTTACGGGGCCTGCCGGTTCGGGCAAAACCACCACGGTGTATGCACTGCTGCAATATATTCAGACCCAGGCACCGGGCGTGAGTGTTATTTCGCTGGAAGATCCTGTCGAATGTGGGCTGGCTGGTGTAACGCAAATTGAAATCACCCCGTTTGGCGAGCTTGGTTACGCGCGGGCGCTGAAAAGTATTCTTCGCCAGGATCCGCAGGTGTTGGCTTTGGGGGAAATACGCGATGCCCAAACGGCGTCGCTGGCCGTGGAGGCCGCGCTTACCGGTCACCGTCTGATCTGCACGATGCATGCGGGTACACCTGCTGCTGCCATCGGCCGACTGTTGGAAATGGGTATTGAACGCTATCAGATTACAGCCAGCATCTACGGCATTGTAAATCAGCGGCTGCTGCGGCGAAAAGCCGGTGATACGTACCATGGTCGTGTGCCGATTGCCCAATTTGCCATGATGGATGTGGCACTACGGCAGGCTATTGCGGCCCAGGCGGATATGGATATGATCAACAAAGTGATCCATGGGCAGAGCGGCTTTGCAAGTTTAACTGCACTTGGGCAAGGTTTGGTAGACGCAGGTTGTACGGACTTTGCCGAGGTGCAGCGCGTGCTGGGGCCGCAGGAAATCGGAGAGGCTGCACCATAAGATTTGCGGTTCATGGGGTGTCACATGCCGACCACCACCGAAAATCAGTTTTCCTACACCGGCACGCTGCCTACGGGCATGTCTATCAGTGGCACTCTGGCGGCACCGGATCAATCTACGGCCGTTGACATTCTGAAAAAGATGAATGTCGAAATAAGTCAAGTTCATGCTATCGCCCGGCCTGCCTCGTCCGGCAACGTTCGTCCCCTGGGCCGGGAGGATTTCAAAACCTTTAATCAGCAACTGGCGCTTTTGATCAAGTCGGGTCTGCCGGTGGAATATGGTCTGCATCTGCTGGCGGTAGACCTGGGCCGTGGCCGACTGGCGAAAACGATTGCCGCCATCAGCAGCGAATTGGATTCGGGCCTGACCCTGCCGCAAGCCATTGAACGCCATCGCGGTGAATTTCCGGCAGATTACGCCCAACTGCTGGAGGCGGGCATCGGCAGCAACAATCTTTCGGCGGTTCTCTTAACGCTGGAAGGACACTTGCAGCTTACCCAGAAGCTTGGCGACGCTCTGCGCCGGGCACTTTATTACCCCATGTTTGTGGCCTTGGCTCTTCTTGCGGTTGTAAGCTTTCTCGACTTTTACGTGTTGCCGCAGGTCAGGTCCATTATGCATTGGCTGACTCTTGAGGGTGAAAAGACGCTGCCGCTGATCACCCGCGTGGTACTCTCTGTTAGCGGGGTTTTGCCCGAAATTCTTGCGGTCATGGCCGTGCTGATTGCAGCAGGAGTTATTTTTTGGCTTTTGTTCCGACGGCGACCGATCATGTTGTATTTGCGTGATAGCATCGCATGCTACCTGCCGCTCATAGGGCCTCCGTTGCGGCTGAGCTTGTTGGAACGCTGGTGCGGGGCGTTGAACGTAGCCATTGTTGGCGGGATGAATTTGCCGCAGGCTCTCGATCTGGCGGGCACCATAAGTGGTTCTCCACGGGTGCGGGCGGATAGTTCGGCTTTGGCCATGGCTTTAAGCCAGGGAACAAAACTGGAATATGTACCGGTCGGACGGATCATTCCCAAAACCGCGGTGATGATGATTCAGGCGGGCATGGACAACCGCAATTTGAGCGACACCCTGGTCACGATGGGTGAAAGCTACCGCCGCCAGGCTGAGATGAGAATTGCCGCTTTGGTGCCGGTGCTTTCTGTGGCGTCTCTGCTTTTGATTGCGGCGGTTGTTGTTGTGCTGACACTGTCAATTTTTCTGCCGCTGGTAGACCTGATGGGCTGGTGGGCAAGTTAAACAATGGCCATGTGGCACCAATGGAAGGATTTCCGGCATGGGATCTTTTTTATTAGACAGGCGCGTGGCCCGCGGATTATTGTTATTCCGTATGGCCCAGCGCGGGCCGCGATGGTATGGAGAGCTGGGAAAGGTAGCATTGTTCTGGCTGCTGCTGGCTGCGGTAGTGTTGCTGCCCATGGTCATGCTATATTTGGCGGCTTGGGTATGCCCTGGCCTGCGTGTGCTGGCGATTTTGTGGATGGTGTTGTTGCTGATGTTGCCGGCATTGGCGCTGGTACGCGGGTTCGTTTTCCGCAAACGCGCGGGTATCGTCCTTAATTATTTGCGTCAGGGGTTGTCTCTTAACTCTCCATTGCCTGAATGGCTGGCCATTGCCGCCCATGGTGAACGCGGGGTGCTTGCAGCGCGATTGGCGGTGCTTGCCGAGGTGTTGCGGGGCGGTACACCGCTGGCCACAGCTCTTCGCTATGGCTTGCCGGAACTGGCTCCGGCTGACCAGGCACTAATTGCCCAAGCGGAAGCGGGTGGATCTCTGCCCGAGGCGCTGGCAAGACTGGAATTGCGTCGGCAGCGTTGGCGAGCCGGGGATGACCTTGATCGGGTGTACCTGCTTTTTATTGCAGGCGGCTTGGTGGTGGCGTGGATAGCATTCGGAGGAGCAGAAGTATTTGTGTTTGCAAAAATGATTAAACTGTCAAGCAGTTTTCATGCCGCCATTCCCCCGATGGCCTTGGCGTTGATACGGTCTCGCAACTGGGTGGGACCGGCTGGCTTTTTTCTGGCCATCCTGCTCTTGTTTCTGACCGCCATCTGGCTTCGCCAGTTCTTGTGGCCTGATTATCGGCGGCTACGTTTCATAGAGTGGCTGCGTCAGCGGTTGCTTTATTACACGCCGCTGGTGGGTCACATTTACCGGCCCGGTCAATGGGCCAGCGCTACGAATTCTTTAGCCCGCGGCGTGGCCGACGGTCGCACCCTGCCGGACGTGCTGCAAACCGCCCAAAGCAGCGGTGTTGAGGGGGTTGCCGGGGCAAAATTAAGTCGCTGGCAACGGCTGCTGGCTGGTGGTATGGCGCTAAGACCTGCCGCCGAGGCAGCGAACTTGCCCCGGCTGCTGTGTGCGGCATTGGTACCGGGAGGTGCTCAGATATTGGCTGACGGTCTGAATTATGTGGCGGCTGTTTATGCCCAGCGCTATCGCCGACGGCTGGAAATTTTTCGCAGCGCGATCATCCCGGCAGCGGTGGTTAGCTTTGGCCTGGTGGTGGGGCTGCTGGTGGTTTCCCTGTGGCAAATGTATGTGGCCATCATTATTTTGGTGGAGCATCAGGGGCCATATTGAAGATCGAAAGTGAGCCTATGCCGGCGATGGAATCAGAAAAACCTGGCTCGATACAATTTCGACGCGGCTTTGTCATCATGGACATGGTCATAGGTACGGCCATTGTGGTGATCATCGGGGGATTGCTGGCCTATACCGTCGTTGAACTGAATGCCACCACGAAACACCTTGCCCATTGCCGTAATGTCCTGCGCCGGGATCAAGCCATGTTGTATCAGGTCATGGCGGGCCAGCAGTCCCCGGAGGCGGTCGGCGGCGATCATCTGCACATATTACGGATGAAATCACTCTCCCGGGTCGGCTCAATCCCCCCGGATTACCAGTGGGTATTCATCGCCACGAAATCCAGGTATGCCTTCGGGCACCGTCTTTATGCACTGGTGCCGCGGTCGAAGCAGCCAGTTAAAGCCGGAGGGCCGCATCCATGACCATGCTGCAAAAAATGCACCACCGTTGCCGTGGCTTTAACCTGGTAGAAATGATGGTGGCCCTGGGGCTGATGGGCATATTTCTGCTGCTGGCCGGGCAGGTGTTTGTTTTCACGGTAAACACATTCCATCAGACCGGTCGGCATCTTAACAATATGGCCACCAGCGAGGCCGCGTTTACCCAACTGCGTCAGGATGTATGGACTGCCCGGCACGTGAAGGTCATTCACAATCGAACGGTTTTGTGCCGCTATGGCCCCACATCAAGTCCCCATTGGATTAAATGGACGCTTGGTACAAATGGCCAGATGCGCAGGCTTACTTCATCAGGCCAGAACAATGATTGGCCTCGCCAGGGACGCAGGCAACCCGTCCGGGGTAAATTCAAGTTAATGCCCGGTGCGTTGGAGTTGCAACTGTTCTGGAAGAATGGGCACCGGCTGCGCGTGTTTCCAAGAGAATACGTGCTGCTGGCCCGCCATAATCACGCGGAGGTGCGCTAATGCCTGTTGGCTTTAGAGTACCGGGATTGTACCGCCGCCGGCAGCCCCGCGGCCTTGCCATTGTTACGGCCATCGCCCTGCTGGCTATGGTAACGCTTTGCATGGTGGTGCTGGCGGCGGCGTTTGAACATGAAATTGCCCGCACCCGGCAAACGCACCGTCGTCTGCAGTTGGAACTGCTTACTTCCGCGGGCGCACTGGCTGTCCGGCAGCGCGTGGACGCTTGGGCCACGATGTCCCGCCATCATCCAGCAACAAACCTGCCCCAGCCGGGAGTGTACAGTTGGCAACTGGCTTTGCCCAAGGCGGTGCAACACCACGGCGGAATGGTGCGGCTCCGAATTGTTGCCGGAAAATCCGCAACCATGGTGGCCACAGTTTCCGCTACGTATGCCAATTTACACACCCGGCAAACCATCACCTTTGTACGCAAGCATGGTCATTGGCACGTTAAAGCCATCGCCCTGGGCGGCCACCGGCATTGGCTGGCAGGCCCGATCGTTGGCCGGATCAGCGGATCGGCAATTATAGATGCGAGTGGGGCGGGTTGGTACAAATGCCCCCTCACCGCTGTGATTCATGTTCATGTTGTGCTCAAGCCCATGCGCGGCATGAAGGGCCTAAGCGGGGTGCTGGTGTTGAAAAGCCTTCGCGGGCACCAAAGTGTTACCGCCATCGTGCTTCCCCACATTCCATCCGCTGGAGTCAACCGCTGGTTTGCCAGGTCGATATCGGGTATCTTATCGACCAAGTATCGCGTTTTTCTGCTCCTTGAACGCCATGGCAAACTCGTAGGCCGCACCCGCGGCTTTACCACCCGGGTATGGGCTATTGTGTTTTGATGGTTGGCGTCGGTTGCCATTCCGCCGGATTGCACGCCGCAGTCCAGTACCCGACAAAATCGATCTTCCCCTGGGCTACCAATTTCGGCTATAGTTAAGTTATGAGCTTGCCAAGCACTGCTATTTCTTCTCCGCTGCTGGAACAAACCTTTCGGCGAACCTGGCCGGAGTTGGTGGTCCCCCAGGCGCCGCTGGTGACGCACAGTTCACCCGGGCGCATTGACGTGCTGGGCGGTCTGGCCGCGGAAGTGGGCGGCGTTGTGGCGCAGATGGCGTTATCGCGGCGGGCTTCTGTGGCAGTGCAATGGCGCACCGATGGCCAACTGGCACTCTATTCCGCCCGCCTTACTCCGGCCACCGGACCAAACCCCATTATTCTTAGTGCCGACCAATTTTCCGCCACTCCAGGTACTCCCATGCGGTCGCCGCAGGAACTCCTGAATTTATTACCCCGTACCATACCCGCTACCGATGCCGCCGGTTCCCAGCCCTGGGCAGCTCCGCTGGTGGCGTTATTTGAACTGGTACTAAGTCATCCGCAGCTCGCCACCGCCGGACCGCTGCGTGACCGCCACACCGGTCGATTTACCGGAGCCACGGTCTTTATTCACTCGGATATTCCCATGCACGCCGGCCAAGCCAGTTCCACGGCAGTCATCACGGCTTTGACGCAAGCCATTTGTCGGTGCTTACCCGTGGCGGTTAGTACCGTAGAAAAGGCCGTGCTCATTCAACAGGCACAGAACATGTTTGGCGGTACGGGCAGCCATGTGGTGGATGCGTTAACGACACTCTGTGCCCTGGATGGTCCACCGGCCCATATCCTTCGCTACAATGCCCAGCCGCACGATTTAATCGGCCAAATTCCGTTGCCGCCGGACGTAAAAATTTTAGCCCTTAACACCGGGGTGCCTGCTTTGAAAGGTGGGCAGACGGTGCGTTCACTGCGGCTGGCGGGTGCCATGGGCCTGCAGATCATTCAGGTGATTTACAACGATCTGGGCCGGCAGGAAGCTCCATTGCACGGGTATCTGGGGAATTTGTCGCCGAGCTTGTACCGCCGGTATTTTCGCGCGTTGCTGCCGCGGCGCCTGCGTGGGAGAGATTTTGTGCGTTCCTACGGCCCGTTACCGCCCAGCGCCGGTGAAATTCAGCCGGACCAGTTATACCGGGTGCGCACGGCCATCGACCACCTGATTTCCGAACACGAACATGCCGAGCATTTTTTGCATGAGATGGAACAACCCGCGGAACCCATTTCCTCAGATCGCCGGGCACGGGCGCTTCGCGATTTAACTTTGCGCCGGGCCGGCAGATTGCTGCTGGCATCGCATCATAGTTATCGACTGCGTCTGGGTCTTTCCTGCTGGCAGGCGGACTGGCTGATTGATCGACTGATGAGTTTTGGGCCTGAGCACGGCATCTTCGGCGGACGCATCAGTGAATGTGGAGGCGGAGGCACGGTTACCGTGCTCACCGATACTTCTGCCGCCTCTGCCGAAGCCATACTGGAAGTCATGCATGCCTACCGTACTACAATCGGCAGTGCTTTGCATGTGGATGTGGCCGGCGGGCCCGGCAGTGCCGGAGCATTGCTGGTTAAATGATGGGTAAACATGGGAATAGCCAACGGCCCGGCCAAAATCGTGTACGCGAACTGGTGCTGACGCATGGGTACCATGCCAATGCCTATCAGATACTCAACCCCGGTATGCTCCACTGGTTTTCCCGCGACCAGCAGGCGGTTGTCGGCTATGTCAAACGCGGTCACTGGTGGGTGGCGGCCGGCGCGCCAATTTGCTATGCGGCCCATCTGCAACAGGTCGCCGTGGAATTTCAGGCCGGGGCGAAGCGCGACCGCTGTCGGGTCTGCTACTCTTTTGCAGAGCAGCCGCTGGTTGATTGCCTGAAACCTCTGGGGCACAAGACCATCGCTTTGGGTGCCCAGCCTGTATGGGTACCGGACGAATGGCCGGACCTGCTGCAAACCCACCGTTCGCTGCGGCAACAAATAAGGCGGGCCGGGAACAAGGGAGTTTACATTCAGGCTTTTACGCCCGCGCAAGCACGGGCAGACTCCAGATTTCACCATTGCCTGCGCCTGTGGCTGGGCCACAAACCGCTGTCGCCCATGGGTTTTCTGGTGCAGCCGGCGGCACTGGAAACGGGCTATCCGGATCGTCTGATTTGGGGAGCCTTGCAGCCAGGTGGTGCGGCGGGGGAAAAGCTCATCGCGTTTTTGCTGGCTTCGCCAGTACCGCGCCGCAATGGCTATCTGGTAGAGCAGATTGTTCGCCACCCGGCGGCACCCAATGGCACGGTGGAAATGCTGATTGATACGTGCATGATGGAACTGCACCGGCGCGGATCCGGCTACCTTACGCAGGGACCCGTGGCCTTAAGTTGCCACGCGGCCGGTGCCATGGCCGCCAACCCATGGTGGATGCGCAGCCTGATGCAACTGAGTCGCCGGCATCTTGGCCGATGGTACGGATTTCAAACGCTGGACTCTTTTCGTGCCCGCATGAGGCCCAACCGGTGGGAACCGGTGTACGCCATTGTGTGCGGCTCTCAGTTCATACCAGGGGCATTGTACGCGATGGCCAGAGCGTTTTTTTCGCCGTCACCGGTGCCCACGCCGAGGCCCACCGGTACATAATGCCCGGATCCTTTGCCAACGGTTATCATGGGGCCGCTTAAAGGAGCGTCTGTCATGCACATTAACCATGCCGATCTCAACACGCTGCATTGGCTCTGCAATATCCCCACCGCTCCCTATCATGAACATTATGTAGTTGCGACCTTGCGAGGCTGGCATCAGAGCCATGACCGCCAGCGCCACATACGCTGGCATTGCGATCCCGCGGGTAATATTCATCTGGACTATCGGTACGGTCGCGGCACTTCTCGCTTGCTGGTGCTGGAGGCCCACCTGGATCATCCGGCATTTGTGGTAACCTCCACCGGGCGCGATGGCCTGGTGCGGGCCATTTTTCGCGGCGGAGTCAAACCGGAATTTTTCGCCGGGGCTTTGGTGTTGCTGTGGAATTCACTTTCATCGCACGCGACGCCGGAGGCATTGACCCGCATACCCGCGCGTGTAGTGGACATAACTCCGGCAACCAAATTGCAGCCGCTGCGGGCCGTGCTGCGGGCCGACGGAACACCCATCCGCACCGGCACCATCGGCACCTGGAATCTGCCCGATGCGGCAGTACACCAGCATCTTTTCACGGCCCGCGCCTGTGATGATCTGGCCGGGGTGGCGGCCTGTTTGTGTGTGCTTGACCGATTGATCCAACGACGGATCCCAGCCCGCGTTCGAGTGCTGTTGACCCGTGCTGAAGAGGTGGGGTTTGCCGGTGCTATCGCTGCGGCACATCGCGGCTGGATACCCAAAAATTGTGCGGTGATTGGTCTGGAAACCAGCCGCACCACTGTCCAGGCCCGTTTGGGCCATGGCCCGGTGATTCGTGTGGGAGACCGCACCAGCGTCTTTGATCCTGACCTGACCGGTTTTATCAGCAGCACCGCCGCCGATCTGGCTGCAGCTATGCCGGAATTTAAGTTCCAGCGGGCACTGATGGATGGGGGCACGTGTGATACCACGGCTTTCAGTGCGTTGGGTTACCAGGCCGGGGCGGTGTGCCTGGCTTTGGGTAACTATCACAACATGGCGGAACCTTCGGTTGGCCAGGGTTTGGCCGCTATTCCATCAGCGGGGCCGATGATAGCCTCGGAAATGATTGACGTGCGGGATTTTGCGGGAGAAGTAGAATTGCTGACCGCCTTGTGCCGGGTGTTTCCGAGATATCAGCCGGGAAGCGTCGCCTTGCGTAAGAAGCTGCTGCACATGCATGATCGGACGCAAAAAAAATTGTTATATTCGTAAGGGCTATTGCTGCAGAGGAGTTTGAAATGTCGGAAAAATTATATCGTCGGCGCTTTCTAAAACTGATGACGGCTGCGGCTGGAGCGGCCATGTTGCGTAACTCGCTGAAGGCTACCGCCGCACCGCGCCGGGCCACACAACGAAAAATGCGCCTGGAAGATATGGATCTCTCGCTGATGCAGCAGGGCTGGGGCAATCCGCACAAAAACCAGAGCGTCATGGGTACGCCTCTGCAAATCGGTGAGGTGAAATTTGCGCACGGCATCGGCACCCATGCTCCGAGTGCCTGGGAAATTGATTTGAAAAAAGCCGCCGTCCGCTTCACCGCCCTGGTCGGCGTGGATCGGCAACAACAGGGGCGAGGTGCGGTGATATTTGAAGTGGTGGTGGATGGCAAAGTGGCTCTCCGCACGCCGGTGCTGCACGATGGTCAGGCCCCGTATAAAATAGCGCTGAATTTACAAGGTGCTAAAACCATGCTGCTGCTGGTGCATCCGGGCCGGGCAGGAATTGATTTTGACCATGCCGATTGGGCAGACCCGGTGATTACTTTGGCTGGCGGAACCAGGCTTACGCCGACGGCGGTACGGCTGAACAGTACCATCGAACCACCTGAACTGGCCAGCGGCGATCCCCCGACACCGGAATTTCATGGCCCGCGGGTCATCGGCACCACGCCGGGACGCCCCTTTCTGTTTCAGGTGCCGCACACCGGAACCGGCCGCATCACCATCGAAGCGACAGGTTTACCGGATGGGCTAACCATGACCCCTGACGGCCTTATCACCGGTACGGTGCATAACCAGGGCCAATACCGGGTGAAACTCACAGCCCGTAATACTCTTGGCCAGGCCACACGTACGCTGCGCATCGTTGCCGGTGAGCATCAACTGGCCCTGACACCCCCGATGGGTTGGAATTCCTGGAATGCTTACGGCATGAATAACTCTGCGGCCAAAACCCGCGCCGCCGCCGATGCCATGGTCAAAACCGGCCTGGCGGCCAAGGGTTTCATGTACATCAACATCGACGACGGATGGCAAAATGGCCGCTCAGAGTCCGGGGAAATTAAAACTACCCCGGCCTTCGGTGATATGAAGGAGTTAGCCGATAACGTTCATGCCCGGGGCTTGCGCTTTGGCCTATATTCTTCGCCGGGACCTACCACTTGCGGCGGCCACACCGGCAGCTACCAGCACCAGCAGCAGGATGCCGCTACGTACGCGAAATGGGGCGTGGATTACCTCAAATACGATTGGTGCAGTTATGGCCGCATTGCCGGGCCGCATCCGGATCTGGAAGGGTATATCAAGCCCTACGCAACAATGCGCGCGGCCCTTGATAAAGTCCCGCGGGATATTTTCTTTAGCCTCTGTCAGTACGGCATGGGCCATGTATGGACCTGGGGTGGGAAACATCCGGTTTTTGGAAACAGTTATCGTATCAGCGGCGATATTAATGACTCCTGGGCCGCCGTTTGCCGCAATGGGTTTGGGGCCGACGGCCGGCTGTTTCCCTTTGCCGGGCCAAGCCATTGGAACGATCCGGATATGTTGGTGGTAGGTTTTGGCTATTTTGAAGACGGCCCGCTGCACTGGACCAGGCTGACTCCGTGGGAACAGGTAACGCACATCACGTTGTGGTGCATGTTAGCTGCTCCATTGCTTCTGGGATGCGATCTGGAAAAGTTGGATAAATTTACGATTGATTTAATGACGAATACGGAAGTTCTGGCGGTTAATCAGGATGAACTGGGCCAACAGGCCCAGCGCGTGGCTCGAAAGGGCCAGATGGAAGTCTGGGCCAGGCCACTATGGGATGGTACGGTGGCGGTGGCCGTTTTTAATCGTGGCTTTACACGGGCGACCACCACCATCACCTGGGCGGAAATCTCGCCGGTAATTCCCTCCGGCAGGATAATGATGGGTCCCCAACCGGTACGGGACCTCTGGCGCCGCCAAGACTTGGGCGCGCAGGATCATTTTTCGGCCACGGTGGCACCACACGGTGCGCTCATGCTGAAGATAGGCACACCAGACCAAGCGGATGGAGATCGAAAATAAAGCCTGAAAGAGTGAAAAACCAGCCGACAGGGCAATATGCGACGCACATTAATCACAAATGCGAATGATTGTAATTATTTATGCAAGAAATGTGTATCATCAGCCGTTAAGACTTGTTAGGATGTAGGTCGTGGAGTTGCCCGTCTCATCACAGCGGTGCCATCGTCGGGCAAATTAAGGAGTTGTGCGTATGCGAAGTACTTGGAGTAAGCATATTGGCGTAACTGCGGCGGCGTGTTTGGCAACGCTGGTGCTGGCACTGCCCGCCACGGCGTTTGTCAACCCGAAAGCGTGGGTTCCGCCGCGGGCCCACCATGTACGTATGGCCGGAGGTGAGGCCACTGCGCCGCTGCCTTTGCCGGCCACGCCCCAGCGCCGCTCCGAGCATAAGCGCAAGCCCGCTCCCCCGGCCCTGATCGGCATGATTGACCTGAATCAGATAGTGGGCCACCGGGTGGAGAATTACCCCACCGAAACCATCGATATTGAAACCTTGATGAACTGGACCAATTCTCAGTTGGGGCTGCACTACCGGTACGTGCAGGTGGACCTGTCCCGGTTCAGTTGGAGTCCGACGCAACTGCCCGTCCTTTACTTGACGGGATGGACCCCGCTGCCGAAATTCAGCCCGGTGATTCTGGTGAAAATGAGAGGCTTTATCACCGCGGGCGGTACCCTTTTAATCAATGCCAGTTGCGGCCGGCCGGAATTTAATAAAAGCGTGATCCGCCTGGAGCATCAATTGTTTCCGAATCGCCCCTTTGGCCCGCTGCCGCTGGATGATCCGATGTATCATTGCCTCAATCACATCTCGCAAATGGCCGTGCGCAAGGGCACTGGTCCATGGAAAGAAATTCCGCCCTACCTGGATGTGATGTACATGGGCTGCCGGGCGGGCATCATTTTTTCGCCCGTGGACATGAGCTGGGGCTGGAACGCGGCCACCCGGCCCATCAAGGGCGGGGTACTCTATGCACAGGGCGATGCCCTGCGGCTGGGAGCCAACATTTTGACCTACGTACTGGCCAATTATCAGTACGGCCGGGCCTTTGAAATTCAAAAAATCTATCAGCAGTCCAAAATTGCCACCCGCGATCAACTGGTCATTGCGCAAGTGATGAACAACGGGGATTGGAATCCCACGCCGCATGGTTTGCCGAATTTACTCAAATTCATCGACCAGAAGACCACCTTAAGCGTGCAATTCAAGCGGGCCAAGGTGTCGCTGGATTCGTTGAGTGTGGGGCAGTATCCCATTTTATACATGACGGGTCTGCGCAACTTTGCCTGGACCCCCAAAGAGGTGCAAAATCTCCACGCCTACCTTCATGCCGGCGGCATGTTATTTGTCGATTGTGCGATGGGGTCAGATGCGTTTGATGAAGCGTTCCGTGCGGAAATTAAAAAGGTGCTGCCGCACCATAGGCTTAAAATGCTGTCCATGAAATCGCCGGTTTATAACGATGTATTCCCAATCCGCCAGGTGAACTATTCACCAGTGGTTGCGGCCGCAGACCCTGGCTTGCACGCACCAGTGCTCGAAGGCATCACCATCGACGGTGCGCCCGCCGTGGTGTACAGCCGAATTTCGCTTTCCAACGGCTGGGAAGATCTGCCCAACCCTTACGCCAAGGCTTACGCCACCGCAGATTCCTTGAAATTGGGCACGAATATCCTGGTGTATGGCTTGACGCACTGACGGTGAATCCTCAAGATAAACAGTCCATGGGACCGATAATACATACAGCCGCGGTGGATTGCTGATGCCGCTGGGGTTGCATCGTATGAATGTCTATTGGCACTGGCCTTAATAAAAAGGATAATACAGCATGGAAGAATACGAAAATCTCAAAAAAATTCTCGAATCTTGTGCGGAAGATATTGCCAAGGCCCAGGGCGGCAACAAAATGGCTGGCACGCGTGTGCGCAAGGCCATGCAGGATGTTCGAGCCACGGCCCAGATTATCCGTAAAAAAATACTGGAAATGCGCACCCAGGCGCCATGAAGCACCAGGTTGGATATGCCGCTGCAACTCCAACCCATTTGCCGCTGAAACAGCACGGACTACTGCCGGGCACTTCGGTTGTAAACACCGCTGCATTGGCGTATGTTACCCGTGATTTTGAGTGTTCAACTGGAGCATTGTGTTCGTGGCACCACCACTTCTATACGATTTAAGCCGCCTGGATTTATCCAAAATTGAGGTACCACTGGAGGAAATTCGCAAGGTCAACCCGCATCGCTTTGAAATGGAACAGCTTTCCGGAATTATCCATATAGACCGGGAAAATATCACTATTGTCGGCGTGCGCGAGGTGCGGATGGATGAATTCTGGGTCCGTGGCCATATTCCCGGCCGGCCGCTGCTGCCCGGCGTTCTGATGATTGAGTCAGCCGCCCAACTCTGCTCTTACGCCGGCCGAGTGCTCATTCCAGACATGGGATTTATTGGTTTTGCCCGGTGTGATGGCGGTAAGTTTCGCGGTACCGTGATTCCGCCAAGCACGTTGTACATCATTGCTAAACTGGTGGATGTGAGTCGGAGGCGTATTGTGGCAAACTGCCAGGGTGTTTGTAAGGGTAACCTGGTGTTTGAATGTACAATCACGGGCATGCCCGTGTAGCTACGCAACAGCGCGGTGAGAACCCGCACCATCCATTTTTGGGTTTAAGATCGTGGATAGGCCAACCACCTTGTCGGATCTGCTGCCGCAGCGTGTGGAATTGCCGGAGATCTCCGCGGACGCGGCGGCCGATGGCCGGAACCTGGATGTTGCGTTGGCCACCGTGCCGGCCAAGCCCGCTGTATATGTGCTGTTGGACCACTACCAACAGCCCATTTTGCTTTCCAGTACTGCCAATTTACGACTGGGGTTGCGGCGGCGTTGTGCCTTGCCGTCTGCCGCCGATTCTCATTTGCGACGCACCAATTATCGCCAGATCACTCGCTCCGTGGAATATCGCCCGGTCAGCAGCACCTTTGCCGCCAACTTATGGTATCTGCGGGCGGCGCGGCGGCTATATCCGGACCGGTATCGCAAAATGCTGGCGTGGAAAGCGGCGTGGTGTGTTACGGTAAAACTGGAAGCGGAGTTTCCGCAGTTGCTGGCCATGCCCGTCGCCGGTGAGTCTATCGGCCAATGGCTGGGGCCGTTTCCAGATTCCGCCAGTGCCCGCATGGCCATCCACGTGCTGGAAGATGTTTTCGATTTATGCCGATATTACGATATACTAAAAACTGCACCCCACGGCAAGCCCTGCGCCTATAAGCAAATGGGTAAATGTCCGGCTCCCTGTGATGGCAGCACCACCATGGCCCAGTATCGCCATAGTGTCCGTCTGGCGATGGAATTTCTGGCTGGCCGGCAAGCCGATTCCGGCGAAATGGTATCAGCCGGAACCATCCGCGAAAGCTGGCAACAAGACCAGCAACTCCAGATGCGCAGCGCTGCAGCCAGGCTGGATTTTCTCTCTGCCGCACGCATCAAGTCCCGGATCGACTCTACGGCTCAACTTTCCGGCGAAAGATTTGCATACGTTCACCGATTGCCGATTCTCAAATTTCTGATCCTTCAACCCGGGGCCACTGCATCGTGGATTGAACCCTTCTTTTTTCAGGACATGAGAATTATTGCCGGCGAGCCGGTACCGAAAAAACAGGTTAACGATGTGCTGGCCCAGTGGTGTGATTATATCAACGCGCCGCTGCCGTCCGCAGACGCCTTGAAAGATGATCCCGCCGATGTGGTAAGCCTGCTGTGTTATCACTTATACCGCTCGCGCGACGCCGGTTTGTACATTGCGGCTGATCAGCCTTTGCAGATTCAGACACTCAAAGAGCGGATGAATGCCTGGTGGACGCAAAAAAAGCCTCCTTCGGATAACATGGAACAAGCCTCGGATTCGGCCATGGCTCTGGATTCCGGGCCGACTATAGAAAGATCGCAGTTGCCGACGGATCAGCCCGGCTGATACCGTCCGCCTCAAGGAAGGGGCACATAATGAAAAGCTTGAGAGTTAAGCCCGTCAAGTCCGCGGCCAGAGTGGCGGCGGCTGGCGATACTATCGGCGACCCGGTATCGGCGGATCTTGCGGCCGTCCAGCAATTCTGTCTGTACGTGGATACAGAATTGGGATTGTCGGCCAATACGCTTACAGCTTATCGTACCGACTTAACCGATTTTGCCACGTTCTGTGCAGGCCATGCGCACAAACGCATGACGGATGCGGATGATCGTGTGGTGTCCGCCTATCTGCGTTACCTGGGGGAAGATCGCCAAATGCAGTCGTCGAGCGTGCTGCGGCACATTGCGTCCATGAAAATGTTTTACCGCTTTGCCCTGGCTCGCGGCTTGTGCACAGTCAATCCCACGGAAGTGCTCGAAACCGCCCATGTATGGCGCAAACTGCCCGATGTGCTGGGCCGGTGGCAAGTGGAAATCTTGCTCAAAGCCGTCCGGCCCGAGCACCCCTTGTGCCAGCGCGATCAAGCCATTGTAGAGCTTTTTTATGCCTGCGGTTTGCGGGCCTCCGAATTGGCGGACCTGACGTTAAACGATGTGCATTGGGACCTTGGAGTGATTCGGGTGATCGGCAAAGGCCGTAAAGAACGCATCATCCCCGTGGGCATCCCGGCATTAAAGGCGCTGCAAAAATATGTGCAGGACTTACGTCCGCGACTTATGGCCGTGAAAGGCCACACGACCGAACGTGTATTTTTATCCAGGTCTGGCCAGCCCATTAACCGGATCGTTTTGTGGCAGCGCCTCGCACAAATCTCGCAGGCCGGTGGCTTGCGACATATTCACCCCCATACGCTGCGCCATACCTTTGCCACACATCTGCTCTCCGGTGGCGCGGATTTGCGGGTGGTGCAGGAACTTTTGGGCCATTCCAATGTTGGCACCACGCAGTTGTATACCCATGTGGATGCGGATCGACTCAAGGCCGTGCATTTGAAGCACCATCCACGTCCTTAGCCATAAGATGCACGGATGGGCGCGGGATGCGTTGGCACTTAAGGAGGTTGTTTATGAAAATTGCAATTATCGGCAGCAGCGGTCAATTGGGGCATGATCTTATGCGGATATTGCCGGCCGCCGGGCTGAATGCCATTGGATTTTCCGGCCGGGCGGAGCTGGATATCGGCAACGCTGCCGCAGTGGAGGCCATGCTCGATACCCACCAGCCGGATGCCGTGATCAACACCGCGGCTTTCCACAATGTGGATTTATGTGAAAGCCGGCCGGATGAAGCATGGAAGATCAATGCCGTGGCCGTTCGCGATGCCGCCAAGGCCTGTCAGAAACGAAAAATTTTGTGGATGCAAATTGGTACAGATTATGTTGCCGAAGGTTGGCCCGGTTGCCAACCCATTGCGGAAAATGCGGCTGTTTTTCCCAAAAGCATTTATGCCGCCAGCAGATTCGCCGGCGATTGCTTCACACTCTCCCATGCCCTCGAATATGGCTATGTGGTGCGAACCTGCGGACTTTTTGGCCTTGCCGGCTGCAAACTTAAAGGTGGTCTGAATTTTGTGGATACCATGATTGCCGCGGCCAGGACCGGCAAGCCGCTGCGGGTAGTCAGTGATCAGATTGTGGCACCTACCGCTACGGATACCTTATCCCGCCAACTGGCGGCTTTGCTGGAGCATCAGCCGGGGCCGGGCCTGTATCATGCCGTATCGCACGGGCAGTGCAGTTGGCATGAATTCGCCCAGACCGCCTTGCACATGGCTGGATTGCAGGTGACTGTTGAACCGGTCAGCAGCACCGCCTTTGCCGCCGCCGCCATCCGCCCGCGCTATTCCGTTCTGGACAATGCCCGCCTGCGTGCGGTGGGCCTGGATCTGATGGAAGACTGGCAAAAAAGTTTGCAGCGCTACATTGCCTGCAAATATCCACCGCGGGCATGAGCTTCCGCGCTTGTCTTAGAGCCTGCCGGCGGGTATTTTTAGCTTTTCGCAATGCGGTCTGCAGAAGCTGACCGCTATTGCCGGTGTTGAACCCTTACCGCCGGGAGCTTTTGTGGACGAATCGCAATTATCGCAATCTTTAAGACCGGGCCAGCGAACTTTGGTGTACGCGCCTGGTTCCATCGTGCGCGTTACCCAGCAAATCGCCAGGCGAACGCAATCCCATGCCATAACCGTTACCGGCCGGGTGCTGCGTCAGGATCGTCAGGAATCCGGCAGTTGGTTTGCGCGCAATAAGAGCGGACGGCTTTGGTTGGACCGGTTGATTATCGAAAAAGACGATGGCGAACAAGTGGTGCTGAACCTGGATGACTACACGCTTATTGAATTGCTGCACGGCCCTCTGCCGCAGGATGGCCACACACCTATGATCGAACCGGCCCAGGATCGCACCGGTTCGCTCACATAATTCAAGCTGGGTCTGGCTACCCGTACTTCTTGCTGTGCCGCAGTCGGGTTGCACACTGGCCGGACCCACCCTTGTGCGGTTACAATCTCGCCATGAAAATAACGCGTGGAATTAAGCTTGGCCTTTTGAATCAGCGTAAAGTGTTTGCCGCTGCCATGGTTGCCGCAGCCATCGGGTTTGTTCCAGGCTGTGTGGAAAGGTCCATCACCGTGGTCACCAGTCCGCAACATGCAGTGGTGTACTTAAACGATGTTGAAGTGGGCCGCAGTCCCTGCAAAGTTCCCTTTGAATGGTATGGCGATTACAGCGTACGCCTCCGGGCTAAAAAAAATCTTGGCACCACCGCCAATCCCCATTGGGTGTATTATTACCTGCACACCCATCGCACGGCCCACGCGCCATGGTTTCAATGGATCGGCCCGGACCTTTTTGCCTCTCTTATCCCCGTTCACTTTAAGGATGACAAAATCTGGGCGTTTATCGTACCACCCGTGGGCCGGCAGACCAGCACCGAACTGATTAAAAATGCCGAGCATCTAAAGGCCCAGCTTCCCCCGAAATCAACTTCCGCTGCGACATCTTCGCCTGTGGGACCTCGGTAGCTGGGGTGCCGCTGCCCGCTGCAACGTTATCGGATGGCCGCATCAGCACGTATTGCGTCCGAAAACCATTATTTGCCGTTGCCAACGTCCCAATTGCGTTAACATTAAACTAAATCACGCCCCCTGCACGATGAAGGAACACGGGGCATCACCGCGACACTTCCGCGGAAAATCTAAGCCCCGGATCGGTATCAGGGAGCTGTCGAATGGAATTTTCAGGTACGAACAGCTCGGAAGGAATTGTGGACCATGGCTAAAAATCACAAAGCCTTTACTCTCCTGGAATTGCTGGTGGTCATGGCCATCATCGCGGTGCTCATCGCCTTGGTATTGCCGGGGTTGGCTATGGTGCGGCAGGCGGCCGATCGCACCACCTGTGCCGCCAACCTGAGCACTTGGGGAGATGTGGCTTTGGCGTATGCCGCAGATCACCAGGGGTTGTTTCCCACGGCTTATGGCTACGGGCAAGGGAGCATTCCGGGCGTGGATGGAACCTCTCCCATTGTTTATCCTATGGCTTTGAATCTGGATTCCAATGATCAAAACAATGAATTTAACGGTTCGCTATGGATTAACTATGGCACGCCGTACTCCACATTCCTGAAATATGGCGGCACCGGGCAGAGTACATTTTATGCACCAAATGGAACTACGCTGGCTTCGGCGAATGAAGGCGCTGAAATTCCATATATTCCTAATTTTGATCCGTTGCAGTTAGGTATGGATGGCTCGCTGCCGCAGGGCCAGTATCAACAGGTTCATTTAGCCTCCTGGATGATTTGTCCCAGCAGTACGTACACAAGTGATTTATTTGCATCTGCGGAGTCGGGCACCTGGGGCTATTTTATAACTACCACTTATATGTATGTGGCCGGCACCACCGCCCGCGGAACCTCCGGTCCGCAGCTTTCGCTTGGCAGCGGGTTTAATGACAGCAGCCTGCTGAATTGGGGCACCAGCGAAAATAAGCCGGCGGTACATGCCTACGGTTCACCCCGAGATATCCTGGCCGCAGATGCCGTTGGTTGGAGTGGCTCGACCGATGGTAACATGTATTTCATTAATCATCCGTCGCCCACCAATGCAGATGCTCCCGCGTTCCAAAATGTGCTTTTTGGCGATGGCCATGTGCAGGGCGTGGCCAATCCTACCTACTATGATCCAAACTCCAATCAGGGAGTCAATACCCTCACGGCCAATAACTGGGCGGTTGCGCAGTCTAGCCCAGCTTCCACGATGGCCCCTTGGCTTGGCGGCAGCATTTCCACCAACCAATCGGCCAATTGGATGTTTTATTGGCCCAATATGCCGATTGGTGGCGGCGGCGATAGGTAGAGAAAATTACAACTGACGGCAATCAATGGCGCTTACGCCGTCCAAACAAAATCGTCAGACCGCCAACGCTCATCAGGCCAAGAGCGGCGGGTTCTGGAACGGCTGTTGTGACCGTAAACGAGCTTCCATCGGTAGAAAGTGGGCCTGTGTTTGCACTGAGGCCGGAAGTTGGAACTAAATTAATCTTTGTACTGCTAAAAGCGTTTAGCGTTCCAGTGGTTGGCCCCGAGTCGGTTGCCGATGCGTTGGTGAACGTTACCGACCCGAAATTTGCCAAGGGGTAGGGTGGTGTGCCAAGTATCCCATTTGCTTCGGCAATCCATTCCGCAGAAGATGGGGCTGGGTTTGTGCCAGCAGAGGGAGTGAGCGTCTCATTTATTCCCGGCCGGCTGGTATCGTCTATATACAGGCCATATTTGTCCGTAGAGCTGTCATACGAAACCGCGACAGAGATATTATCGCCAGGCAGCACTTGTGCGATGCTAACCGCCGACCCGCTTCCCATGGCATAGAATGCGTAGTAATACGAAGTATAGCCGGTTTCCGCCTCGGCAATCACCCCAATTTGCTCAATCCGCTGGGAACTGTAGCCATCCAAGCCCACCCAAAACGCTGCTTCAGAAAGGCCGGTGGTCGTACTGGGCGTCACCGTGGGCACCACAAAATTTGCCGAAACGTTGCTGAACGTATTGTTGCTGTTGTTGGCCGAAGTAAGTGCGTACCCTGACCAATTGTCCGAGGTTGTTGTGGTTGTCGTCGTTGCTAAAGCCGCCTGCCCACTCACAGCCACTACGGCAGCCACAGCTAAGGCGGAAAGCGCCTTCATACCCAAACTACGAACTGTAAAACCTGACTTTACAATATGCGAAGATAACTCTTCCGCGTTCCCAAACCAATGCAACATTGTTTTCCTCTGTATCATAACCTTGGTGGCCAATAAAATCACATCCATGCGACTTTTAACCGGCATCCACGAAAATTAATATAGTCCAATAAATCCGTAAGTCAAGAGAAAAAATTTCATTTTTTATAAATACTTTTTTTATCAGCGGTTGCAATTATGGTTCGGTCATCGACATGTCCGAAAAATAACCTGTAGATTTACGCCAGTTCGCCGGCCCGCGTGTCGGCTGCTATGCCGGAGGTAGTCTTGGCCGATTTTGGCAGTGCCGCCGCATGCTTGGCGCACAACCCGCGCTCGCCTAAAGTAGCTAAATGCAAAAAATTGATCTCCCCATGATACCGCCTCGTAAAAGTGATTCTCATAAAGGCAACTACGGCAAGGTGCTCATTATTGGTGGATGTGAAACCATGCCCGCAGCGCCGGCTATCACTGCTTTGGCCGCGTGCCGCACGGGTGCCGGTCTTTGCCGCATTGCTACCGTCAAGGAAGCCTTGCCTATCGCTTTAACGCTTTGTCCATCCGCCACGGGCTTTGCGTTAAGCTCCCGTGATGCCAAAGCCCTGCTGGACTTTGCCGACCAGCATGATGCCGTTGCCGTGGGGCCTGGTCTGGGCCAGAGCCCGCTGGCAAAAAAAATTGTTCTGGAACTTCTCTCCCGCCATTCCGGGTCGATGGTGCTGGATGCGGATGCCCTGAATATTCTCTCTACCCTTGAAGCCAGCGAATGGCCGAAGCGGAAAAACTGGAGTAACGTGGTTTTAACGCCCCATACCGTGGAGTTTATGCGTTTAATGGGAGCGGTTACCAAGCGTCGTGGCAGTCTGGAAATCGCCTCCCATGCAACCAGTGAACAGCCGCAGGAGAAACATCCGGTCGCTACCGCATCCGACACTGCGCCGGCGGAACTCGAAAATGCCGCGGAAGCCTATTGTACAGCGGATGGCGTAGCCATTGATTTTGAACCGGAAGCACCGCCCGCCGCCATAAAAGGTTCGGCCAACGCCGGCGAAAGCTCTACGGCCCCACCTGACCGCTGGGCTTTGGCGGAAATTCTAAGCCGCGCCACGGGCTGCGTCGTCGTGCTCAAAGGCCATCGGACAGCCATTGCCGACGGTGGCCGTGGAGCCATCAACCAAACCGGTAATCCTGCGATGGCCACCGCCGGTATGGGCGATGTACTTACCGGTGTAATTGCCGCCTTAATCGGTCAGGGAATTGCTCCGGCGGAGGCGGCAGTACTGGGTGTGCACATTCACGGTCTGGCTGGCGATATGGCCGCTCAAACCATTGGCCCCGCAGGGTTGTTGGCCACAGATGTGGCTGATCTTTTGCCCAGAGCACTCTCCACGCGCCTAGCCAAAGTAGAATATCCATGAACCTCAACCAATATCTTACCGAGGCCGAGTCACGTTACGATGCCCAATGCCAGATGCTGGGGGCCCAGTTTCATGGACCGGGCTATCATTCTCGTGTGCCGGAAGGAACGTGGACTCATGCTACCCGCGAATCGGCGGATTATGCCATTGCCCTGCTGGAGTCCGGCACGGAGGCCAACCGTCGGCGAGCCTGCCTGGTTATCGCCAGGATTCTTTCTTTGCAGGAGCGCAATTCAACCGCTGGTACCTACGGGATTTGGCCGTGGCTATTGGAAGAATCGCTGGCCGAAATGTCACCACCAGATTGGAACTGGGCTGATTTCATAGGTGCCCGCCTGGTCCAGATACTGGTCCAATATGGGCCGGACCTGCCGGATTCACTGCGCCACGACACCCGAATCGCCCTGGAACATGCGGCTTGGTCGATCTTCCGCCGAAACGTCCAAAGCAACTACACCAACATCGCCATTATGGGTGCTGGCGTTACCGTAGCCGCCGGCGAAATTCTAGCCGTACCGCTACTCGTCGATTACGGTCGCCGACGTCTTGCCAATATGGTTGCCTATGTGCAGGATCAGGGCAATTTTAACGAATACAACAGCCCCACGTACACGACCGTGGCAATTCATGAAACTGAAAGAATATTGCAGTTGGTGCAGGATTCGGCCTCCAGAGCTGCGGCGGAATGGATCCGGAATTTTGCCTGGCAAACAACATTGGCCCATTTCCATTCTCAGACCTGCCAATGGGCACCGCCTCATGCACGTGCGTATCACGACCATCTGCCTCCGGAAACCGCCGCGTACCTGTCCACCGCGACCGGCCTGCGTATTCCCACCCATGATGGTGGCGTTGCCCCAATGTCGTGGTCGCCCATTAAACATTTGTCGGCCCCCGCATCGGCCGTGGAGCAATGCCGGTTGCGCCCGACGACCGATATTGTGTTAAAAGAGCGATTCATTCGCCGGGAACCGGAAGTAGATTCTTCTTATGCCACCACCTGGATGACAGAAAAGGCCTGCTTTGGATCGATGAATCGGTCCACTTTTTGGACTCAGCACCGCCCGCTGCAGGGCTATTTCTGGACGCCGACCGATGCGGCTGTGGTATTGCGAGTGCGGGCCTTGCATGATGGACGAGATTTTTGTGCCCTTAGTTGCCGGAACATGCAGGAGGCCAACCGTGTTTTGACTGTGTTTAACTTGAGCCGGAACACCGGTGATTATCATCCCAGCCTGGATCGACCCGGGAATGGCAGCTTCCGCGTCCAAGACCTGCGCATTCGTTATTGGCTCTCAGGTAAAGATGTAACGGTGCAGCGCGTCGACAATGAAACGGTGCATTTCGCTGCCGGTACATGGAAGATTGTTATTCATGGGAACCGGGAGGGCAGCTTTGGCGGACGGTCGATTCGATGGGAAATTGGAGAACAGAAGGATCAGGTATGGTTTGATGCCGTCCTTTATGCGGGCGAACCGATGGATTTTGTGCCGGAAGCGGCGGGGCCGTTGATATTGTCCGCCGGTTTGGAAATTCTGGCTTCCAATGAGTCGATGGCAACGCAGTCACCGGTGGTTGTGGATCGAGGCGATAGCACCGTTGAGGCCCATTGGCTGACCAATTTGCGCGTGGTTGCACCTGCCGTGGAAGGGTAAATGTAGAAGGGATTAGTCGCGGCCCTTTAGCGTTGTCCGCCATGCGCTCGGTAGGGGGGGAGAACATCTTGTCCGCCATGATACCCCTGACAGTTAGTGCGTCTTCGCCCGCCGCTCCCGCATCAGCGCCCGCCCGGCCCGGCCGTTTGAGGCATGGATTCCGAAATCTCCCGAGCTTTCGGGACAGGCCTCTGTGTTAGGGAAAACGCCATCGGGATTGGCCGGGCGCACAGTGCTGCCGCTACGCCAATTTACATCAAGACGGTACACCACCCGCGGATTGCTGATCGCTGTCCAAAGTCCGCGGCCAAAATGACCAGCCGTATGGCCTCAGGTTATTTCCTGACCGCCCTTGCGCAATCAACCCATGGTAGACCGATGGGGCTACAGGCCCATGGGTCGCCGCTGGCAACCCCGGCACTGGACGAATGAACCAGTTCTTCTTATATTTTCAATAATTACTGAACGCCATACGCCGTTTAGCGGCGTTAGTTTAATGAGGTTCATATGCCAATTACTGCCGTTGCCGCCCCCTCCATTGGGTTGGAGCCTTATTTGGCTGCGGTGGAAGAACTCTTCGCGGGTGAGCTTGCCAGTACTTTGCCGCATGTACAACAACTCGTCGGACACGTCCACAGATTTCGGGGGAAAATGCTGCGGCCCACACTGGTGCTGCTGTGCGGCTTGGCGGTGGCGCCACCGGATGCTGACAGCAGCGCCGGGTCTTCCATGAAACTCGGCCACGAACATGTAGTTCTGGCCACGGTCGTGGAAATGGTCCATGTAGCCACTCTTGTGCATGATGATGTTTTGGACGGGGCGGAAATTCGCCGCCGTGGGGCCACCATCAACCATCTTCGGGGTAACGAAGCGGCAGTCTTGCTGGGCGATCTGCTCATCAGTCACGCCTTCCACCTGTGCAGCAGTCTTAACAGTCAGGCCGCCTCACGTCTGATTGGCCATACCACCAATATTGTCTGTGAAGGCGAACTGACCCAGAATTTTTATCGTCGCAACTGGAAACTCGATGAAGCCACATACTTTGACATTATCTACCGCAAAACCGCCAGCCTCATCGAAACCTCGTGCCGTCTGGGCGCGTTGGCCCGCGGTGCTTCCACGGACCTGATCGAATCGCTGGCGTTGTATGGCCGGCATTTAGGCATGGCATTTCAGATTGTCGATGATGTCCTGGACATTGTAGGCCAGCAGAAAACCGTCGGTAAATCCCTGGGTACGGATATTGACAAAGGCAAGCTTACTTTGCCCATGATTCATTTCCTCAACCACGCCGCGCCCGAACACCGCGAACTGCTGGTAAGCCTGCTGGAATCCGCCCAGGTGGATCGGGCGGAGCACGTGCGGCAACTGCTGATTCCCAGTCCCAGCATCACCTATGCCCGCCGGCGGGCCCAATCGCTGGTAGATCAGGCCATTGATGCCATCCAGGTATTACCGGCGGGCGAAATTCGCGACATCCTCACGGCCATGGCCCTCTACACTACAGGACGGGATAAGTAGTTTTACTGTTCCGGAAACTGTGTGGTCGTCGGTGTTGTCCAGGGCAGCTTCGGATGGACTTTCCGGAGGAGGTGCCTTTTGCAGGCGACAGACGCGATGTCTTCCAACCAGCTACACTTTTGGCCGCATTTCATCAATGATCTTGCCAAGGCGATCCGCAAGATTTTCCAGCGGCAGCATTTCCGGCGTGGCGGAGGTGCGGCGTTTGAGTTCCACCTGGCCCGTCGCCAGCCCCTTCTCGCCGAGTACAATCCGCAGCGGTATGCCGATTAAATCCCCATCCTTGAATTTTACCCCGGGACGCTGATCCCGGTCATCGAGAAGCACATCCACCCCGCGGGCCGCCAATTGAGCATGAAGTTCATCGGCCACTGTTTTGGCCTGGCCTTCATAGCGAATCGGCGTGATAAGAACTTCAAACGGGGCAATGTTTACGGGCCAGACAATGCCATCCTTATCGGATAGTGTTTCCAGTGCCGCCACAATAATGCGGCCCGGCCCAATGCCGTAGCAACCCATGATCATCGGTTGGCTCTGCTGTTTGTCATCCAGGTATACGGCCCCCAGGGCTTTGGAATATTTCGTGCCCAGCTTGAAGACGTGGCCCAGTTCAATGCCTTTGTCCAGCGTCAAGCGGGACCCGCCGGGAGATTTGTCCCCTTCCACCACGTTGCGGATATCGGCCACCTGGGCCTTGCTACGATGCTGCGCCTCCACATGGTTGATCCAGTTGAAATTGGTTACGTGGTAATCGGTTTCGTTGGCTCCGGTTACGGCGGCAGTCATGGCCAGTGCATCGGGATCAATCACCAGTTGTGCACCGGTCTGGTTCACCACATGCGGGCCGACAAAACCAATCACAAAACCGGCTGCCCGGGCCGCGGCATCATCCGCCAGTTGCACGTGTCCCACCAGGCGGCGCAGCTTGGCTTCATTCACTTCGTGGTCACCGCGCACACAGGCCACCACAAAGCCGCCGCCGGCGGCCTCGCTGCGGGCAAAAACCAGCGTTTTAATCATCTGCTGCGACGCGACGTGCAGAAATGCGCAAACCTGTTCCATGGAGGCCGCACCGGGCGTATGGATACGCTGCAATTGTGCGGCAACATCCGCACTCGCAATGGGGAAACTTACGTCGGCCGGTATCTGCCGGTCCGCACGTTCCAGATTGGCGGCGTAGCTGCCGTCTTCGCTGCGGGCAATCACATCTTCGCCGGCAGCGCATGGGCAGATGAATTCGTGACTCGCATCACCACCGATCGGCCCGCTTTCGGCCTCCACCGGAATCGCTGTTACGCCGCAGCGCTTAAAAATTCGCACGTACGCATTAAACATATCGTGGTAGGTTTGGCCCAGGCTGTCCAGAGAACTGTGAAAGCTGTAAGCATCCTTCATGATAAATTCCCGCACCCGCAGGAGTCCGCTGCGCGGGCGGGCTTCATCCCGAAATTTCTGCTGAATCTGATACAGCGTCAGCGGCAACTGTTTGTGGCTGCTCACGCTGGCTTTCACCAGTTCGGTAACAATTTCCTCGTGCGTTGGCCCTAAAATCATTTCTGCATCTTTGCGGTCCTTAAGCTTAAAAAGCAGGGGGCCGTAGTCAAAATAGCGGCCCGTTTGCTTCCACAATTCAGCGGGTACAACGGCCGGCATCTGTATTTCTTCCGCGTCAATGCGCGACATTTCCTGGCGCATAATGCCACAAATTTTCTGCATCGCCCGCCACCCCAGCGGCAGCCAGTCGTAAATACCCGCGGAAAGGCGTCGGACCAAACCGGCGCGAACCATCAGTTGATGAGAAAGAATGTCCGCGTCCGCCGGTACTTCGCGGCTTGTCGGAATCAGGGTGCGTGACCAATACATGCGTTCTCCGTTAAATCCATGGCCATGTTTGTAAGGGTTTTGCAGAGTTCCGGCAAGCGCCTGCGGCAACGGAGCGGCTGGCCTGCGCCGGCGGCCCTGGAGTTGTTGCCTGCGCAGCAACCACGCCCGGAACTGCATCCTGAATCTACCCGGGCGGGTGGGCTGGTGGAAAACCGCGAAAGTGGTAGCAGCGCCGCACAAAAATTTTCTCGGTGGGTACACCCCGAAAATACAACTGAATGACCTGCACCGGCGCAATGTGTTCAAACGCCGGGGCCAGTACCTTGTTCACGGTGGCCTGCCCTAAAATTCCAGTCAGCACGGCATTACGCCCCAGGAATCTTAATTGGCCGGTCTGAGGATTTTTTTGATCCAACCCCGGCCATAAATCAAACTGGCTCCCTTTGCCGCCTACTCGAGATTGAATGCAAAATACAAAGGGCCGCCCCGGTAAATAAAAATGCAGCGAACTGGCGGTATCCCAGCGCGTAGCAATGACCAGCGGCGGACGCTTATGTCCGTGCGTCAGGGCCAGTCGCACTTTTTCGATGGCCGCCGCACGGGCACGCATGTTGCGCAAACGAAACGCGGGATCCCAGCGGCGTGCGGGCGTATGCGGCAGCAGTCGCGCCAACTGCGGATAAACTCTCTGCATATTTTCCGCCGCGGCAACGAGCAAAACGCCCCACACCACTGCCGCCACCAGCCACTTGCGATAAGCACTGGGCCGACCGCCGTTTTTATTCCATTCTTCACTGGCCTGACCTGCCAACAGTACCATGAACGCAAAATAGCCGGCCGCGGGCCAGTTCGCCTGCACCTTGCTCCACAGACTCAGCAGGGTGTAAAAGCCGAAAATGGGCAGGGCCACGCACAGAAGAAAAATCCAGCCGGCGGCAGCCACCGGGGGCCATGTCCTGGCCCGTTTCCATCCGACGATTGCCGCCATCACCAGAAAAACAAACATAAACCCGGCCGTGATGCCGGCCTCGGACCCGATAAAACTTAATACCCGCATGGGCGCGCCTTCCAACCGCGCCAACACGTGAACGGTTCCGCCGTGAATGCCCCCTTCTCCACCAATGGCCCGAAACATCACCCAGTGATGATCGGCATTCCATACCAGGGTGGGAATTTGGATAGCCGCCGCCACCAGCAACGCTCCGGCACTGTGCCATGTGGAAAGTTTCCTGCGCAGGTATGGGCTGCACCACGCGGCAATCGCTATGGATGGAGGCAGGGCAATCAGTATCGGCTTGCACAAATTGCCCAGTCCCACGAGTACACCTGCTGCGTACAGCCATCCCACGCGGGCCTGGCTCCAATCTGCGGTTTGACTCCATTCCTGTTCCCGTGGTTCCACCGCCAGCCACGTACAAAGCGTGGCCAAGGCCCAGCAGCAATACATCGGCGAATCAATGGTGATGAGCAGACTGCCCACCGCGAACACCGGCATCGCCGCGGACAATACAATGACCATCAGCCCAGCGCGATCGTCCCGAAAAATTCGCCGGGCCAAAAATAGACTCGCCAGACCGCTGATGCTGGAAAAAATAACCGCCGGCGTGCGGATCTCCGGCATCGTCGCATGCGCTGTGCCAAACCATCGCCCCACCAGCACCGCAAGATGGATGATAAAGGCGATTCCCGGCCCTTTGGTGTAATAGCCCCAGGCCAAATGCTGCGACCACTGCCAGTAATGGCTTTCGTCTTCGGTCAGATCGAACGGGCAGTGATGGAAAAGAAAGATGATGTTGCTGATAAAACCCAGCACCAGCAGTCCCAGGGCTGTCATGGTACACCATCGGCGATGCACCCATGCGGGCGCTGACATCATATCAGTCGGGGGGGATGATTCGGACAATCGACAACTCCACTTACGCCAGGGCCAATCTTAACGGCTCATGCCGCAGTCGCAACCCCTGCCGTCCACGGAAGAGTTGCTTGGTATGTTGAGGAAGTACTGGGTGTTGGCGGGGTGGCAGGAGCTTGAAGATTCGGCCAAACGAGGGCGACGGGGATCGAACCCGCAACCTTCGGATCGACAATCCGATGCTCTAACCAATTGAGCTACGCCCTCATGGATAAAGACCGAATCTCCAAGCCCGCAAGTTTAGCCGCAGTGGGCATCAAATTCAACTCTGCTCCTGATGTTTGTCTCGTCTAAATAGAAATGACACATACACCCTTTGGAGGTGGCGCTTTTCCCCTTGACTCATTAACAGTGTTTCCCTCCAACGGTTCTACATCGATCCGTTCTGGCCTGACACTTATTTTGACCAGCGACTGTCATTTCTATGAAGCGCAATATTTTTATCCCCAACATTTCCGGCCACCAGATAGGTCCATGATAAACCGGCGTGGCCGTTGGCCGTGGTGGCCGGCGATGCGTTGCATCGGGCTTGCAGGTCTGTTTGTCACGGACCTGCACCGCGGCTAAGCTCGACTTTTGCCGATTTATGGGGCACCGAAAAGCTTGATATTGCGGGCTTTTTAAGATCGCGTGGAGTTTTTGCACACCCGTATTAAACACGGGGTGTGCAAAAACTCATCCTGCAATCGTGATTTCCAAAGGATTCGACCATTTACACTCCTGGAAAATGGCAAAAGTCGAGCTAAGGGACCGCGCAAAAATAAATTCGTGTTTTACGGCGCAGAAATTTTGGCCGCCAGTGAGGCGTGAGTGAGGCGCATACCCCGGCAGTGGGTCTGAAACGAGCGAACAACGAAGCTGGAGGCCAAAAGGGCCAGCCGAAAAGTGCGAAGTTATTTTTGCCCGGTTCCTAAGCGGGTGAATTGGTTGATTTGCGGCCTTGGCTTTCAAAACCATACAGCGGCTACAAGACTTGGCCAGGCCCCAATTTATCTGCCTGTTGACAGACGCTTGCCGACGGCGCAAAAAAGCCATAAAATAAGCATTTGTTGGTGGTTGGCTGGATCTGCGGAACATTCATGGCACGTAAGCGTAAAGAAATAATTGACATTCTCCTGGAAATGGGTGTCCTGAAAGCCGCAGCGGTTGCGCAGGCCAATGCCGAAGCCGCTAAAACCAAAAAACCGGTTGAGCAGGTTGTTCTAAATCTCAAGCTCGCGTCGGAGGAAGATATCACCAAGGCGCTGGCCATTCAAAACGATATGGAATATATCGATTTGGATCAGAATATGCTGGCGGCCAGCGATTTTAAGCTGCTGCCGGAAGACATTATCCGTCGCCATCAGGTGTTGCCGCTGGGGATGGATAAAGGCAAGCTGCGTATTGTGATCAGCGACCCCAACGATCTGGAAACGCTGGAGGCCCTGCGGTTCCGCCTCAACAAGCCCATTGAAACCTGCCTGGCGGAAAAAAGCCAGATCAAACGCCACATCGATCGGTTATTTTCCGAAGAGCAGCGTTCCATTGACGAGATGGTTCGCCGCATGAGCGTGGACCGCGGCACATCGATTGACGTGAAAGTCGGCGAAAAAAAAGAGACTGATGAAGCACCCATCATACGCCTGGTCACCGCCATCATCACCGAAGCAGTGAAGGCCCGGGCCAGCGATATTCACATTGAACCGATGAAGGACCGGGTGCGGGTGCGCTACCGCATTGATGGCGTCTGTGTGCAGCGCGACAACCTGCGCAAGCAGGTGCAGGCACCGGTTCTGGCCCGGCTTAAAATCATGAGTGGCATGGATATCGCCGAAAAGCGCGTGCCCCAGGACGGCCGCATTAAAATGGATGTGGACGGTACGGATATCGACTTTCGTGTGAGTTCCCTGCCGGCCTATCATGGCGAATCGCTGGTGCTGCGTATTTTGCGGCCGGATAATGTCAAAATCGGCATTCAGCGCATGGGCTTTGAAGAAGATGAATACCAGCGCTTCAAAAAAGTCATCAGCCGGCCCAATGGCATTTTCCTGGTAACCGGGCCTACCGGTTCGGGCAAAACCACCACGCTCTACGGAGCCATGGCGGAACTCAATACGGCCGATCGCAAAATCATCACAGCGGAAGACCCTGTGGAATATAATTTCCCGGGTATTAACCAGTGCCAGGTACGCGAGGCCATCGGCCTGACTTTCGGGAAAATTCTGCGTTCCATGTTGCGGCAGGCGCCCAACATCATTCTGGTCGGTGAAATCCGCGATCTGGAAGTGGCCGAAGTTGCCATTCAGGCTGCCCTTACCGGCCACCTGGTATTTTCCACGCTGCACACTAACGATGCTCCATCCGCCATCACCCGGCTCATCGACATGGGTGTCAAGCCGTTTCTGGTGGCCTCCTCCATTCAGGCCGTGATGGCCCAGCGCCTCGTCCGCACGCTTTGTGATCAATGCAAACAGGCCGACCTGGACCCCGATCGCCGTATGTTGAGCCTGCTGGGCTTTACCGAACAGGAACTGGCCGGGAAAACCATTTTCAAAGCCTCAGGATGCGCAGCATGCAACAATACCGGCTTTCGTGGTCGTATCGGTATATTTGAAATGATGATGATGACCAACGAGGTGCGCGAACTGGCCTTTAAGCGTTCCCCGGCCGGGGTGCTGCGTAAGGCCGCCAAAGCCACCGGCATGAAAACGCTGCTGGATGACGGCAAAGTAAAAGTCATCAATGGTCTTACCACCGCCCGCGAGGTGGCACGGGTTACCCAGGCGGAGGGTATTCTGGCGGATTAGGTGCGTAACCGGCACCATGCAGGGGGCTGGGAGTCAAGCCAATGCCGCGCAGGGAAAACGGGATCGTTTTTATCTGATGGACTTTGCAAGCTGTTTCCTGTTTTAGGATTTTTTCATGTCACAAATGCACATAGACCGGCTTCTCGAAACCACGATCAAACGCGACGCTTCCGACCTGCACCTGCGTGTCGGCCGGCCGCCGGTGTTGCGCATCAGCGGGCATCTGCGCGATCTGGCCACCAAAAGCCTGGACCCGGAAGATACCATGGCCCTGATGAAGGCCATCACTCCCGATCGCTGCCAGCAGGAACTCCAGGAAACCGGCAGTACCGACTTTGGCTTCGCCTTTACCAGCGCCGACGGATCGGCCAAAGCTCGCTTCCGCGTGGCAGCGTTTCGACAAAAGGGCACTATGGCCATGGTGCTGCGCAAAATTCCATACAAGCTGCTTACTTTTGACCAGTTAGGCTTGCCTAAGATATGTGCCGAATTATGCCGTCGGCCACGGGGCTTGTTTTTAGTCACCGGCCCGACCGGCTCGGGCAAAACAACTTCGCTGGCTTCTATGGTCAATTACATCAATGAAAATTTCGACCGCCACATCATCACCGTGGAAGACCCGGTGGAATATTACCATGACCATAAAAAAAGCATTATCAGCCAGCGCGAAGTTGGCGAAGGCAACGATGTGCCCACCTTTGCCGAGGCCCTGCGGCGAGCGTTGCGGCAGGACCCCGATGTTATTCTGGTAGGCGAAATGCGCGATCTGGAAACCATCAGTGCGGCAATTCGTGCCGCTGAAACCGGCCACTTGGTGTTTGGCACCCTGCATACCACGGGTTGCCAGGGGACCATTAACCGTGTCATCGACGCCTTTTCCGCCGACCAGCAGGAACAGATTCGCGTGCAGCTTTCCACCACTCTGCTGGCGGTCATCAGCCAGGCCCTGGTGCCGCGCTGCGATCAGGACGGCGTGGTGGCAGCCTATGAATTTTTGGTGGTAACGCCGGCTATCGCCAACCTCATCCGCGAAAATAAAACCTTCCGCATTGACGCCTTCATTCAAACCGGCCGTAAATTCGGTATGCAACTGCTCGATGATAAATTGCTGGAGCTTTTCCAAGCCGGAAAAATCAGCGCTGAAGATGCCGTGGACCGCGCCCGTAATCCTGCCGACCTCGCGGAGCGCATGGGTAAAAAACTCGACCGCCCCGACACCGAAAAAGATACCACGCCTCCCACCGGCACCCGGGGTCTTAAATGAGAAACCAGTTCGGCCGTTCGCCGTTATCATTTTGGAGCTCTTATGCCTGATCCTGTGGATCCCAGTAAACCATCCGAGCCGTCCAAACCCGCTGCCAGCACGCCGCGGCCGGTCCGCGGCAAAATGCCGCCGGTGGATCAACTCAAGGACCGCCCGTTGGGTCGTGTGCTCATCAAAATGGGGTGCCTCACGCGCGAACAAGTCCACCAGGCGCTGGCGGTACAGCAGGAACAAAAAGCAAAAAAAATCAATACCCCCCTTGGCCAGATTCTGCTGGAGCTGGAACTCATCAACTCCAGGGATCTGAACTTTGCACTGGCTGCCCAGCGCGGTTATGAATCCGTCGATCTTGAAGGCCGGGATATTCCCCCGGAAATTATCAAGCTGATACCCGCCCAGATGGCCACGGTTTACCGGGTTATTCCCCTTACGCACGACCCGGCCACCAACACCTTGGCCATAGCCCTGGATTCCCCGGAAAACTTTCGTGTGGTCGATGACCTGAAAACCCTGATGGGATTCAAGGTGGCGGCATATATTGCCGACGCTGGAGCGCTGGCCAAACTGCTGCAACGCTACTACGAAAATAAACAGGAATCCATGGCCGACCTGATGTCAGAAATCGGCACCGACGAAACCTTGGCCCAACTGCAGAACCGCGGCGATTCCATTGACCTGGAAATGCTCAAAGATCTGGCCGAATCCAACCCGGTGAAGAGATTGCTTAACATGGTGCTCATGCAGGCCATTAAAGAGCGAGCTTCAGATGTGCATTTTGAGCCTTTCGAGCATGAATTCAAAATGCGCTACCGCATCGACGGTGTGCTCTATGAAATGGTGCCACCACCAAAGTATATCGCCCTGGCCATTTCCAGCCGCATCAAGGTCATGGCCAATTTGGATATCGCCGAGCGGCGGTTGCCGCAGGACGGTCGTATTCCACTGGTGGTGCATAATCATCCAATTGATCTGCGCGTCGCGGTGCTTCCGACCGTATTTGGCGAAAGTATCGTTTTGCGAATTTTGGACCGATCCAATGTATCTTTGGATTTGGACAAACTCGGTATGCGCGATGAGGACTTAAGCGTATTTCGCCAACTGGTGGACAAGCCCAACGGCATCGTTTTGGTAACCGGTCCGACTGGTTCCGGAAAGACCACCACCCTGTATGCGGCTCTTAACGAACTTAATTCCGTGGAAGACAAACTCATCACCACCGAAGACCCGGTGGAGTACGATATTGATGGCATCGTCCAGGTGCAAATTCGCCCGGAAGTGGAGTTGACGTTCGCCAGGTGCCTGCGTTCCATCCTTCGACAAGACCCGGACATCGTTTTGGTCGGAGAAATTCGCGATAAAGAAACTGCAGAGATCGCAACTCAAGCATCTCTCACTGGACACTTGGTTTTCAGTACACTTCACACCAATGATGCGCCTTCCGCCATCGCTCGTATGTTGGATTTAGGCGTTGAACCATTCTTGATTACCGCAACATTAGAGGGTGTATTGGCCCAACGTCTTTGCCGAAGGATATGCGTCAACTGCAAAGAGGAGTTTCAGCCCAGCGAAGAGCAGTTGATGGAGCTTGAATTGTTACCCGCAGATGTCAAGGGAAAAACGTTTTATCATGGTCGTGGTTGCGGTGCTTGTAATAACACCGGCTACAAAGGGCGACTTGCTATTTGTGAAGTAATGGTTCTCGATGATGAAATGCGCGAGATGATTATGAATCATGCTTCCACCAATATTTTACGCAATGCCGCAAAAAAACGCGGCATGAGAACACTTCGCCAGTCCGGTCTTTTGGGCATCTTCGAAGGCCTCACCACCATTGAAGAAGTCGTCAAGCAAACCATCGTGGAAGAATAGCCGCGACGTTAAACACGAAGCCACGAATGCACGACGGAGAACGTGAAAGGAGTTGGGAGACAGAAGTCAGGAGACAGCAGGTATGCGATGGAACTGGAGAATTAAATGGGACCGGCGGCGCACTTCACCGACTTGATTGTTTGGCAGAAAGCCCACGCCTTTGTATTAGGGGTTTATCGCGTAACGTCAGCCTTCCCCAACCACGAGTTGTACGGATTAACCAGCCAGTTCCGCAGGGCGGCGGTGTCGATTACCGCCAACATTGCCGAAGGATTCCGCCGCAAAAGTCTTCCCGACAAGTCGCGATTTCTCAACATCGCGCAGGCATCTTTGGAAGAGTGCCGGTATTACCTGATACTTTCGCGGGATCTTGGGTACAAACAAGACGAGGCCTTGGCGGCTATGGCCGTGGAGGCCAGCAAATTGCTGACCGCATACGAGAGAGCCGTAACGATCCGCGCGTCGGCGTGAGCCATTCTGTCTCCTGCCTCCTGCCTCCTGTCTCCTGCCACCATGTTTAACCATCCTCCCTCGCCCGATAACTCACGGCCGCCAGCCTTTTTTGGTAATTCAGGCTGCCCTGTGGAAACTTTTAGCCGTATTGAAGTATAGATGGCGGTCCTGACGCCTGTCCGCCACCCGCAGGTCCGTTCCCCCCTTTAACGGCGGGCCGTTGTGCGCGGGTGATAGCTTGGGCTGGCGTTGCTGCGGGCCTCCCAACCTTCCTGCGGGCCGGAGCCGCCCGCCATTATATAGGAGTCTCCCATGCCTACCTTCCAATATGAAGCGATGAACGGGGCCGGTCAAACGGTGAAGGCGGAAATCGATGCCACCGATACCGCCGAAGCTACATCTAAAATTCGCGCCCAGGGTTACTTTTTAACCAAGCCGGTGAAAGAAAAGGCGGGCAAAAAACCGCGCGGTGCCGGCGGACCCACCTTGCCCGGAGCCGCCAAAAAGAAAAAGGGTTTCGGTGAAATATCCATCAACATCGGCAATGTTTCCACCAAAATTCTCACCGCGTTTACCCGCCAGCTTTCCACCCTGCAGGATGCCGGATTGCCCATTTTGCGGTCCTTAAAAGTGCTCCAGCAGCAGCAAAAGCCCGGCCGCATGAAAGACACTCTGCTGGATGTTACCGCAGATGTGGAAGGCGGCACCAGCTTAAGCGAATCCATGTCCCGCCACCCCAAAGTCTTTGACAAGCTGTACGTGAACATGGTGGCCGCAGGCGAAACCGGCGGCGTGCTGGATGTTATTCTGCAGCGCCTGGCGGAATTCATGGAAAAAGCTCAGCGGCTCAAACGCCGCATCAAGGGGGCCATGATCTATCCCATTGTCGTGATCAGCTTTGCCGTGTTAATGGTTACCGGCATTATGATTTTTGTCATCCCCAAATTTCAAAAGCTATTCGCTTCCTTTAAGACCGGCTTGCCGGAAATTACCATTTTGCTGATGGAATTTTCGCACTGGGTGGCCAAGGAATGGGGCTGGCTGTACATTATCGGTTCGCCGTTTGCCATCTATTTTATCATCAAACTCATCGGCAAAACCAAGCCCGGCCGCGTCGGTATTGACTGGTTGAAACTGCATCTGCCGGTCATGGGCAAACTGGTAAGCAAAAGCACCATCGCCCGGTTTACCCGTACCCTTGGCACCTTGCTGGCTGCCGGCGTGCCCATTCTGGAAGCCATCAACATCACCCGCGAAACCTGCGGCAACGTGATTTACCAGAAAGCCTTGCAAAAAGTGCATGACGCCATCCGCGAAGGTGAAGGCTTTGCCGAGCCGCTCAAAAATTCCCGCGTGGTAGATGCCATTGTGGTAAACATGATTTCCGTCGGTGAAGAGACCGGCGATATGGATAAAATGCTCCTCAAAATTGCCGACAATTATGATGAAGAAGTGGATGTGCTGGTGGCCTCGTTGGTCAGCATCATGGAACCCCTGATGATTGTGGTGTTGGGCGTTATTGTCGGCGGCATCGTTATCGCCATCTTCCTGCCCTACGTCAAACTGCTCAACAGCTTCGGCGGCGGCGGGGGCGGCTAAGCACCTAAAGCGCCGGGAGTCGGCCCGGCAGCGGAAG
>JAJZNX010000058.1 GCA_021852275.1 Planctomycetota bacterium
TAACCCTTAGTACAATCCACAAAGGTTCAGACTGTCCACAACCATGTTCGGGTTGCGGATCCGCAGCCCGCCCGGATTGGCGGGTAATTAAGAGAGGCTCCCACAGGGGGCAAAGGAGTTTTATATGTTGTTCAAGTCCAAATCAAGTTGCATTTCTTTGTCTGCAGGGGCTATGGCGGTCGTCGCGGGACTGGTTGGCGGATATTCGGGTGGCTCGGCTCGGGCCAACGTCATCTACCAGGATACGTTCTATCGTTCCGGTAATCCGCAGACGCTCTTGGGCAGTGTGCCGACCACAGACAACGGTCCCGTGCCGGGAAGCGATTCTTGGGGTGGCTATACCAATCTTGGCCAGTACTGGACGACCAGCGGGACGTCTCCGGCGACGGGCGTGTTAACCATGAGTACCAATAGTGGCGGCGGGTATCTCAACGCTTCGCTACCCCTTAACAACATCGCTGCTCCAATGATCCTTTCAGCAACCATGGCAATAACGACCTCCAGCAGCCAGTGCGACTTAGGCTTTGAGAGCACCAACGGCAGCACCAGCCCTATTTGGAATCAAGCGGGGGGTGTGGATCCTTGGATGGCTCTCGGCACTGGATCGGTGTTATTTTTCGAAGGCGGCACCGAGATCGCAAGTGTGTCTAGCTCCAGTGGAACGCCCGTGGCGATTGCCATTGAGATTGCGCCGGTCGTTGGTGGGACGACGGTAACATTTTTTGTTAATAGCGTCAACAAGGGTAGTTACAATACTAACACTGCACTTCTTTTGAACTACGTTGCCTTGGTCCAGGAAACGAGTTTGTCTTCCAACATGAACGCGACGGTCCAAAACCTCGAGTTGCAAACAGTGCCCGAACCGGCGACGCTGGGATTAATGGCGGCTGGCGGGTTGGGCATGCTGGTGATCAAGCGCCTTCGGACGGCTTGAATCGGCGGCCGTAAGGTTGTTTTGCAGAGGGGCGATGTCGCCCCTCTCTGGTTTTTGATGGTGGTTTTTCCCGATGGCTGAAAAAGGAAGTTTGCCGTGAATACCTTGGTATGGTTGCGACCACGGGAGTCAGGAACTGCGGGGAGTCGCACGGAAACGTGTTTAACCCACCGCCCCTCGCCGTTCGCCACCTCTTCGCGAGGGGGTTTTACTCTCGTGGAACTTCTCGTGGTGATTTTTATCGTTGCGTTGCTCGTTTCGCTGTTGCTTCCGGCGTTGGCCGCGTCACGAGCGCTTACAAATCGGATCGTGTGCGCCTCGAACTTGAGGCAGATCGGCTTGGCGTTTGCCATGTATACAGGGGATAACGACGGAGTTTTTCCGCCAAATATATTCCTGCCAAGCGGGCAGTGGGGTGGCCCCTATCTAACGGAAACTAAACCTTTTTGGCCCGGCAACATGGAGTTCAACGCCGACGGTGTACAGGGCGGTTTTTTCGTGTTCTGGCAGGACTTCCTCTACCCGTATGTGGGTGGCCCCAGTAGTGTGGGTGCCACCATGCCGTATTCCGGCGGGAGTGTGGGCGTCGGCAATCCGAGCGCATTGGCTGTGTTCAAATGTCCGTCCGCACGGACGTCGAATTCCTATTGGGGGCCGCAGTTCCCGATCTATCCGGACTACGGCTACTCCGGCTACCTCGGAGGGGCCTTTCGGCCGCGCGTTTTTCCGGGGAGTACCAGCTACCAGCCGGCGAGAACCAGCGAAATTCTAAATCCCTCCAGAACCCTGTTGGGGCTGGATGACCAAACGCTTTTTGCAAACTATGCGAATGCAGGGGACGTCGATTATTTTTATTGGGCGGAAACGAATACTCCCGTCGGTGCCGCCTACCAATACGGGCCTTGTAACGCCCACGATGGAGTGGTCAACGTTCTCTTCGCAGACTATCACGTGGCGGCCTTGGAACAGGCTGATCCGGACCTCATAGATCAGCCACCCGGAGCAGGTTCAATCTCGACGAATTGGGATTGGAGCGCCACGTATCCGGGCAACTACTGGAATTTCACGAAGCAGTGAGGTCTAATCCTACGTTTTTTTTGAGTATTACCGGCCACTGCGTCTGGCGGCGTTTGGCCGGCCTGAGGAGATATTTCATGCGAAGACTTTATGCCATAGTGGGGCTTTTCTTTAGTTTGTTGTGCTGGGCTACAGCGTCTGGGGGGACGTATGTCACATTGCGGAGCCATGTGATAGCGTTTCACATCAGCGTCCGCACCGGGGCACTGGCCGGTTCAGGAAAAGTTTTAGCACCCTGTTTTGACCGGTATACGTGGCAAGACAATAAGGCGGAAAAAAAAGGCACGGAGCGGGGCGACCGAGTCATCAGCCTAATTCGTTCGCCGGGCGGCCGGTCGGCTACTTTCGTGTGTATGAACAGCGCAACGGGACTGAAGATTACCAAGTACTACCGTTTGCAGGGCAATCCGGCTCGGCTGCTGAAAACAGACACGTTCACGGGCGAGCGTGGGATCGTCCGATACGAGCCGGTTGTCAACGCCAATGAGCACTTCCGAAGGGAGAGCTATTATTACCGGTTCTCATTTTGGGTTTACGGGAATCCCTCCCCGCGGATCGAATGCAGGCAGGTCCGTCGCGATACCCCGATAATCGAACCTGGCGTCATTATGGTCAACCCCAAACAGAATGTGGTTTTAGCGGCGTATTTTCACGCGGTTAACGGCCACATTCTGATGCCACAGGAGGAAGTTAGTGTTGGGATTAACGGTGGAGTTTTTAAGGAACCGCTGAGTTTTAAGCCTCCCCCCAAGGCGGTGCAGATGAGTAATGGGTGGCTGGGTGGGGTTATTAAGAAATGGGGCCACTCGTACATTCTTCAGAGTCCTGGGAGATGGCATCCGGGTTTGTTGACCCCTACGGGGTGGCGTATGGTCATGGCCAACGCGGTTTCGCCGAAATGTGGACATAGTTTCACAGTGGCCTACGAGATTCGCCCGGGCAACGAATTCGATTACAACTTGGCGATGGCATGCCGGCCTTCAACCTTGGCCCAACAGGGCCCCGAGCCAACGGGTTGGGGTGCGCACATAGCATGGAGGTCCGCTTTTGATATAGGGCTGTTTAAAAATAAACACGCAATGGCCGCATTGGCTGCCGCGGCTGATCGTACGCCGTGGGGTGGTGTCGGTACGTCCACGTGGTGGGGCTGGTTCGCCCCCTATTATGGTGATTACGCCAGCCGAGAGAAGGATGCCGCCCAAGGCACGGAAAATCCGGCGAAGATCGCGGCCCAAATCCGAAAAATGGAGCACCTAAGCCCGAAACTCAAGATCGGTCTTTATGTTCTACCCGGGATGCTCAACAAGTCTTCGAAGGCGGCCGAGACGCACCCGGATTGGATTTTGTACGGCCGAGATGGAAAACCGCGAGTAGACTCGCGCGGCGACTATGCTCCGGAAAATCCGACCTATAGTTGGAGGATAGGCGCCTCGGGTGTACTCGACTATTGGCGGGATCGGATTCGTGGGATTATGGCTAACCTCAAAGCGCAATATATTTATCTCGATGGTGGCGTTGGCAATGGTAGCGCTGGCTTTCCCGACTGGCGTACCTATTCCGTTGGCCAGCAATACCAATGGCGCACGCTGTGGAGATCGGTCCAAAAGATCACGCACAAGTACGGTGGCGTGGTTCTTTGTAACGCTCCCGTATCGGTGTACGACGACGGCGGATTTTTGGAGTGTGACTGGTTTCCCAACTACCGCCAGAACTGGAAATACATGACAGATCGAATTACTGAGGCGCGAATCTGGACCCGCCCCGGCAATTCCCTAAGTATGGCTGGCTACGAATGGTCCGGCGACATTCATGATCCAGCGACCCGCTTGGAAGTCGATTGGTGGTTTATCTTCGGGCTTACGCCGGATTTTCTTGCCAGCCATAACAACATGGTTGCGGCGATTAACTCAACATTCTCATACATTGCCGCAGATTATGAACTTCGGAGTCGGGTTATCGTCCAGGCGCATGTAAAGCCCGCATGGGAGGATCAGGGTGTGAACGTGGAGGTACACGCACAGAAGGTTCCTGGAGGAGGCATGCTCTCAATCATGAACCACGCCGGGCACCCGGAAAAATACAATATCCAAGCGGATTTGCGGCCCTTGGGTCTTACGCCGGGCCGACCACTCTACGCTTGGGTTTACAATATGCGGCCCCTCGACAAGCCAGGACAGCGGCTGCTGGGGCCAGCACGGCTGAGGCAATGTTTCAACACCCGGCTTCTCCGTTTCACTGTGGCTGCGCCTGCTCGATTCGCATTCAACGATAGGCTCCCCGAAGGGCTTGCCCAATTGGTGGTATTGACACGAAGCCCGGCCTTGGTCTACGAGGTCGCGGGGCAGGAGTGTCCGCTGGCGCTTCCCTCGACGCTGGGTATATCGACATCGGGCGTACTGAGCCCTGGACGGCTGGACTTGCTGGTTCGCACCGGCAAGCCCGGTCGACTGCTCGCGGTTATCCCGAATAAATGGAGCAAGGTTTCGTGTATGATTCGCCCTGTCGGATGGAGAGGTGTTCCTGAGGCCAGCGCTTCGGAATTTCCGGTGCGAGTGGAAACCATGTATGGCTCGAAGGTGGCCGTGTTTGCCTTTCCAGGACATGATTCGTACATTGTGCTGAAAAAGGTGAAAAAGTAATCTTGGGTACCGTGGTACTAGCGACTATTTTAAAAACCGAGGAAAATATGAACGCTAGACGTTGGGGCGGACGACCTGCGTTACAGGAGTCTACCGGAGTAAAAAAATGAAAAATGAGGATTTAGGCCAAGCGTATGTTAAAAACGTCAGCGAAAAGCTGGCCAGTGTGGAGGCACATCAAGCGGCGGCGCTACGGCAGGCGGGGGTGATGATTGCCGACACCTATCAGCAAGATCGGTTGGTGCACGTTTATGGAGGTGGCGGGCATACGGTGATGATGGTCTGCGAAATGTTCTTCAGGGCGGGTGGGTTGGCGAATGTGAATCCGATTTTCGGCCATGATATCTCTCCGCTGTGTCAGGCCTTGAAGTATCTGGAAATTGAGCGCAGTACGGGGTATGGAGCGTGTCTGATTCGCTATTATAATCTGGCCAAAGATGATCTGCTGATCATCTTTCATAACATCGGTTACAACCCGGCTACTATTGATGCGGCCGCAGAGGCTAAGCAGCGCGGCGCTAAAATTATTGCGGTTTCATCGCAGCACTGGCGGGACAATCTGCCGCGGGATCATCACATTCGCCACCCAAATAAAAAACACCTCTTTGAGTACGCGGATTTGTGCATTGATGATGAAAATCCCTTTGGGGATGCGGATTTCAAGCTGCCGGGTTTCGACACGCCGATGGCTCCCACTTCGACAATGGTGGATGCATACCTGGCCCACCGTATGATTATGGAAGCTGTGGCGGAAATGCTGCGGCGGGGCCTGGAACCGCCGATTTTCCGCAGTGCCAATCTACCGGGCGGAGACGAATATAATGCGGCGCTGCTGGAGCGGTACCGCAATCGGGTGAAGGATCTATGAACCGGGCGGATATGCGCAAGTTTTAAAATGTATTGATGCAGGAACAGGGGCTGACATGACAAGTGGAAACATGGCCGGTGGAAAATCCGCTGGCGCGCTGTATTTACAGCAGGCGCTGGTGCGTCTGGAGGGTTTGAAAAAATCGCTTGGAGAGTTGGTGGACATGAGCCGGAAAATGGCCGAGCCTTTGTTGGCCGGTGGGGCATTATTTACGCCGCCAACAACCTCCTGGTTCGGCAGCGAATATGGCTATCGTGCCGGCGGTCTTATGGGCTTGCATGATGCCAATTATGTTCCCCAAAGCGATAAAGATGTGGCGTTTTTGGCTTTGCCGGATCCACGCCGCACCACCACTTCGGCGGGGGAGTTGCTGGAAAAGCTGGCGGCTTCGCCGGCCCGGTTGTTTGTGGTGGGCACGCCGGCGGAACTTCCGAAGAGTATGCATAAGAGAATCGCGGGTTTTACCGGCGGTGATGTGTCGACACAGGGAGAGTACCGCTTTGGGGAGTTTAGCCCATTAGTTGGGTTTCGGGCATTCGAACAGTTTGCACGGATGTGGATGACCACTGGCGAGCTTATTTCTGCGTGTATTTGCGCCGGCAAAATGCCAATGATCTGGATGAGCGTGTGGCTGGAAGGTGCGTTTGTCCGCAACGCCAGTTTTATGAAACATAACAATACGCAAGAACCGTGGTTTTACCCGATGTTTCATGAGAACCGCTATATTCCGCCGCTGGAGCCTGGCTACGTCGGGCAGGCTTTTTTGGCGGCGCTAACGGCGATTCATGGGCGTTTGGAATCGCAACTGACTCTGCTTCGGCAAGCGGGTACATGGATGGCTGCGGCACACGGCAGCGGCCATAAAGTTCATGCCATGGCGGTGGGCCATGCGTATCCAAAGATACTCGATATTTCCAGGCCGGAGCTCTATCCCGTTCGATGGTGGCCGCCGGTCAGTGATCTCACGCGGGCGGTACCGATGGAAATCGGCAAAGATGAAGTGGTGCTTCACCTCGGCTATGCGCCGGTGGATATCGGCGCTGTGGAGCGCATTGTAAATCGTGGCGTAAAGCTCATCTATACTACGCCCTATGGCCGCCCGGCAGCGCTCAAAGACCATTCGAATTTGCTGTGGTTTGACTTACCCTGGCGGCCCACGGATGCTACGGTGGATGTACCGGGTTATTCGGTTCGTATTTTACCGATGAGTTCCTGTGCACAAACCCTGGCCTATAACGTCATCATGGCGGAATTTGCCCAGGCCATGCGGTGGCCACGCAAGTAAATGCCGGCATTACTTTTCAACGGGTACCACAATGCCGCGGATAATCGTGCGCTGGGCCAGCAGAAAAATCATCAGGGTGGGAATGCTGGCGATCAGCACCGCGGCGTAGATAGCGGCAGGGGTGGATTGCTGTTCAAACTGGTAAAGCCATACCGTGATGAGCCACATGTGTTGGGCGGGGCATACAATTAAAGCCCCAAGAAAATTGGTGTAGGCACCTGCAAATGTGCCCAGTGCAACCCAGGCCAGAATAGGCTTGCTCAGGGCCAGGGTAATTTGAAAAAACATGCGAAGTTCGGACGCGCCATCAATGCGGCCGGCTTCGTAAAGCTCCCGTGGCAGAGAATCAAAGAAACCTTTGAGCAAAAATATCATGTAACCGTTGGCGATGGAAGGCAGTACCAGTGCACCGAAAGTGTTCAGCAGGTCCAGGTGTCGCAGTATGATGAATACCGGAATCATGGTGACCATGGGTGGGAAAGCCATGGTGGCCATGAGAATCAGCAGCATTTTGTACGTACCAGGCAGGCGGAAGCGGGACATGGCGTAAGCGGCCAGCGGATTCACCAGCAGTGCGGCCAGAATGGCCAGTGCGCAATAGATGACAGTATTGACCATAGCTCGCCCATGAAAGATCATCTGGTCAAAAACGTTAACGTAGTTAAGCGTGGCAAAATCCCAACGCAACTTGAGACTATGTTGACGTACGTATTGATACGTAAGTTGGTCCATGGGAATTTGCGCCTGGGCGAAGCTTTTGTAATGGGTGTCTTCGGTGGCATTCAGTTGGGCCAGATTGTGGTGGTAATGCTGCCGCAACCACGCTCTCCATAAATATCCCGGACCGGTCAGACGGTAGGTGGATGGATTTAAAGTGTGAAGAAATGCGGCATAATCTTGAGCTTGGTCGCCCCCAAACCACTGGCCACGGGGTAGTGGAATCACTCCAAACGATGGATAGTGACCATGCCAACTGATATTCAGGGCCGCGATATTGGTGTAGCGTCCGGCCAAAAAGGTGTGCCAGGCGATGACGCTTACTCCCTTAAGCAACACAAATGAGGGATTCAGATCCTGGTGTACAAAACTCATCCATTCATGGCGAAGCAACGGATGATTAACCGGGGGTACACGGTCCGGAAGTACAAACGTGGTGAATGATCGCACGTGATGCACGTGGGCCTGATTGTATCCGGCCACGCTAGAAAGACCATATTTCGGTTGAATTATGGTGGCAAGAAAATAGCCGGTGATGGAACAAAAGTAGCGTTCGGCTACCGGCGACTGGCGCAGTAATTGGAAATAAGCCGTCCAGATGGGATCGGGATGATAGTTGAACCGCTGGGAGAGCCAGTTCGGTGGGGTTGGTGTGATATCGTTCCAGGAGTTGATCGGAGCACCGATGGCCCGGCCGAAAGCCTGCAGACTGCCGTGAAAGTCCGCGGCCAGCCGCGTCCGCAGCCGCCGCAAATTGGCCGGCGTCGTGTTAAAGCCATGAATTCCGCCCAATACCCACCAATAACGCGAAACTTTGACGTGATCAAGAAAATCCCGTAAATCGGCAATTCGACCGGGAATAAGCCGGACGGGCACACGGGCATCCTTAAAAGTGTAGGCATGTTGGTGGGTGTTTTGGTTGAGAAGACTAACGCTTTGATCGTACTTGGCTTCAAGAAATTTTCGGTAAAGACTCTTTTCGCTGGTTAAAAAAGAGGGAATTAAGCCCAGGCTGGATGAATCCATTTCGCTTCGCATGGAGCCGGAAAGCATCAACAGAAAAGGATAAATCATACTCACGCCGCCCAAAGTCAGTACTAAGATCATGCCCAGGTGCAGCAATTTGCCGCGAAAGTTTCGTGTTTCAGCTCGTGAAATAATGGGCATTTTTACTCCAAGGTTGATTCAGCGGCCGCCCTTGAACTCGGCCCTGGACAGCATTTTGAGCTGGGTGGCGGTAAACCAGATTAGAACAATGCCCAGCAGCCAGGCCATGGCTGTACCGACGCCGAATTGCAGTTTAAGGAAAGTGCGGAAGAAAATTTCCAGCGGAATGATGAGTGTGGCGTGATTCGGTCCACCTCCGGTTAAGGCCAGAATGTAATCGGTACCGCCTTGAAAAGCGGCGATGACCGCGGCGATAAATTGTATGACGATCAGATACTTCAATTGGGGTAACGTAATATAGAATATTTTATGCCAGATACGTGCTCCATCCATTTCCGCCGCTTCGTAGAGTTCGTCAGGGACCGTTTTCAACGCTGCCAGGTACAAAATGGAGCCGGCTCCGGAACCCGCCCAGATCGTGGGCAATACCACGCAAAGCATGGCCATGCCCGGCGATTGTATCCATCCCAGCGGGGTCAGATGGAAGGGGCCGATCAATCCTTTCAAAATTCCCAGAGCCGCCATCGGGCCGCCTCCGCGGAAGCCGATCACTATGGGTTTGAGCGTCACGGCCACCAAAGTTCCCGCCACCACCCACAGCGAGACTTTGAGAAAGCGGCTCATTTCCTCAATTCGGATCGGCAGCATGATGAGAATCGCAATAAATGCAAGCCACAGACCCAGGGCCAACAGTTTTATGAGGGTGGCAGGTATTGGCCCGCATAAATTCAACACCAGCAGAAGGTGGTTAAGTACGCCATATTTGGATGGATCAAAAAGCTGCCGCCACAGGAACATAATCAACACCCCGCTGATCACCGAGGGCAAATAATAGACAGTGCGGAAAATATATTTCAGCGGAGCGGTGGGAACCTCCTGGAGTAAAATGGCCAGCAGAATGGGCGGCCAGAATCCAAGGCCAATGGTCAGGGCAACGAAATAAATGGTCCGTTCGAAAGATGTCCAGAACCGGGCATCAAAAAGCACCTTGGCAAAATTGTCTACGCCTGCCCAGGCGCTGTTTCGGACCAGTTCAAAATGCGAGAAAGCCATGCCCAGTCCGCCCGCAAGTGGAATATAGGCCCAGACAAGCATCAGCAGGAATGCCGGCAGCAAAAGTGCATATCCACCCCAAAGTCGCCGCCATCCGGACCGGCTGGTGAAAACTGCATCCGCGCGGGTGAAGTACCGCCACACGCGCCAAAGCTCAAACAAAAACAGGGCACCAATCACCAAAATGGTAATTGTCGCAATGATTCTACGTATTCGCATAACGTTAAGCGGTATGGCCCCCAGCAGTTGATAGTTAATGCGCTGCGAAGCCTGCTTGAGCAAACGGCTGATTTGTGCAATCGCCTGGTGACGCGGCACGTTGCCTAAATTATGTTCCAATGCGGAGTTAATGGGCGTGGACATGGGAGCATAGATATTCTGTGTGTTGTGCTGGTAGGGTTCCGGTACGCCGTTGGCCAGTGCAATGTCAAAGGCTTTAGCCCATCCGGCGGGCACTTGACGCAGCAGCCAGGTATAGCCAAACTTTCGCAGCAGATCAGGATTTACGAATTGCCCGTACCCGGACTGCACAAAAGTTTGTACGCTTAACCGCTGGGCCTGCGGACTGGTGATAAACCAGATATAGCGCATCACGCCGATCTGTTGCTGCGGCGTGGATTTGGCAAATACACCGAGCATGGTCGCGTTTAATTCGCCGCTGCTGGTTCCGCCGGGCGGATGCGGTATTGGAGCAATACCCACTATCTGCGGGTTAGTGGCCTGAATTAATTCCTGTGACAGGGTACCAAACATCATGGCAATATGACCCTGGCTCCAAAGCCAGAACATATTACTGCCACCGTTTACACTAACATAGGCGGCTCCGCGAATGCTTTTTCCTGCAGTGGTGAAACGACCCTGGGCAAGTTTACAAAAATAATAAATGGCCTGAGCTGATTGTGGCGAATCGTAAACCGAATGCCATTGGCCCATGGAGTTTCGGGCAATGATGCGTCCGCCACTGGATGCCAGCAGTGGGAACATGCTGTAACTGATGTCGCGACCGCCACCAAAGGCAATACCGTATTGACGTTGGGATGGAATGGTCAACTTGCGGGCATCTTGAAGTAATTGATCCCATGTGCGCGGTGGCTTGCGCGGATTCAGCCCCGCAGCTCGGAACAGATCCTTGCGATACAGTAAGGCACTAACCAGAATGCTGGTGGGCATCGACCAGACGTGCTTTTTATGTCTGTGATCGCCGTGGCGATAAATTACCGGCCAGGCGGCTTTGGGTACGCGCCGGTGCATAAGTTTCAGGGCCTGGGCGATGTCGGCAGGACTGGGGTTGGCCATCCATTGGCCTTGGGCATTGACGTGCCGCTGCGCCGGGTTATTGCTGAGCACTCGGGCTAACAGCACTTCCATGGGGGCTAAAAATCCATGTTCAATGTAGGTGGAAGACTGCCGGAAGTTTACGTAAATGGCATTCGGAGGCATGCCTGCTGCAATGGCCATCAGTGGGCCGGTATCCATGGACGATCCCTGGATGGTCGGCATGGCAAACGCTTTGATCTTGTATTGAGGATATTTTTTGCGAAAGGCCCGCAGCACACGTCGTGCGGCCATGGAACCCACATCGGTACTGCCAGGATACGGCAAACCTGCGGCTACAAATTCGATGGGGGTAGAGGCGGCATTGACCAGCAAGCCTCTCATCAGCAGTACGGCCAGAAACGCCAGGCAACTTGTGGAGAGCACTTTCCTCCCGCCCCTGGGAACGCAATGACGGCGGATTCCAGGGCCGGCCCACCAACCACTGTGGCTATACCAGTTGATGGGGAGCATATTTTTATCCTATCGCGGTTCATACTCTTAGGTGCCAAGCATATTTTAAACGCTCCTCCCGTGGGAGTCTTGCATGGAACAGCCGCTTGCGTCGGTTCAAGACAAGAGCCGGAATATGGACTCTATCAGCACCATTTTGGCCATGCTTCATTTCGGCAGGATAATATTTCAGGGCACAATGGTTTGCCCATAAAGTCCAGCCGTTGCAGGTGATCATTCGCACGATTCACAGCTAATATCTCGGCTACCCCATGATTGGCATTCAACGGTATAATCCCACCGTTGGAATGAACCAGGAGTCACTATAGTCTCATGCCATATGATACATTGCAAGAATTTCTCCAGGTGTTGGAGTCTCAGGGTGAACTGCGCCGCATTACCACTCCAGTGGATCCAGTATTGGAAGTTGCGGAAATAACCGATCGTGTGAGCAAATCACTGACGCGTGATGGCCAATATCCGGCTGTGGGCAAAGCTCCGTTTGCAACACCCAACCCGCAGCATGGCACCGCGGCCGTGAATCAGGCCCTGCTTTTTGAACATGTCTGCGGCAGTGATATTCCGCTGGCGATTAATACCTTTGGTTCTTTTCAGCGGGTGCATCAGGCTTTGGGCTGCGAAAACCTTGATGAACTGGCAGGGCGCATTGCTGAATTAGTCCGACCAGAAATGCCTGCCCGGTTGATGGATAAGCTCAAAAAAGGGCTGGATCTGCTGAAAATTGGCAGTTACGCGCCGAAAATTCGCACCAGCGCAGCCCTGTGTCAGCAGGTGGTGCTGACCGAGCAAGCCGATTTGACCCGCCTGCCCATCATTCAATGCTGGCCCAAGGACGGCGGAAAATATATTACGTTTGGACAGGTGGTCACGAAGCATCCAGAGACGGGAGCACGCAATTTGGGCATGTATCGGGTGCAAGTGCTGGATAAAAAGCTGACCGCCATGCACTGGCATAAACATCACGATGGTGCCAGGCATTTTCGGGCGTGGGCATCTTTAAACATGCCGTGCCCGCTGGCCATTACCCTGGGCGGCGAAAGCGTGCTGCCATACGCGGCCACCGCTCCGCTGCCAGCGGGAGTGGATGAGCATTTGTTTGCGGGATTTTTGATGGGGCGCGGGCTGGACCTGGTGCCGTGCAAAACCATTCCGCTGGAGGTCTCCGCCAACTGTGAGATGGTCATTGAAGGCTTTGTAGACCCTCAACAAACGGTGCTGGAAGGCCCCTTCGGCGACCACACCGGCTTTTATTCGCTGGCGGATCAATATCCCGTTTTCCGGGTGACAGCGATTACCCATCGGCACAATCCTGTTTATCCGACTACCATTGTCGGCAAACCCCCACAGGAGGATTTTTATCTGGGCAAAGCGACGGAGCGCATATTTCTGCCACTGTTGAAGTTGATGATACCCGACATCATCGATTACGAACTGCCGATGTTCGGAGTCTTTCACAACTGTGCCTTTATCAAAATTCGCAAGGAATATCCGTACCATGCTCGCAAGGTGATGCATGCGGTGTGGGGGGCGGGCCAGATGGCCTGGACGAAAATGATAGTGGTGGTGGATGAACATGTGGATGTGCATAGTGTGGATGATGTGATGTTTCACGTGGCGGCCAATGTGGATCCGCGACGTGACACGGTTCTCGTAGATGGTCCGCTGGATATTCTGGATCACGCTGCTCCGGCGCTTGGCGCGGGTTCTAAACTCGGTATTGATGCCACCAAAAAATGGGCGGGGGAGGGACAGGTACGCGAATGGCCGGAGGAGCTTTTGATGGATGACGCCACCGTGGCCCGGGTGAGTCGGCGCTGGAGGGAATATGGTTTCTCATGAACGACCAGATACGATCGGTTCAGCGGATCGCGGATTACCGGAACTGGTGGGCGAACTGCTGGCCAAAATCCGTGCGGATTCGGAATGGCGATCCGTTCTGAAAGGGGAAGCACATATCGGCCAGGCACCGGGCCGGCTGGATGTCATGGGGGGAATTGCGGACTACACCGGTTCTCTGGTTTGCCAAATGCCGTTGGCCCTGTCCACGGCAGTGCTCGTGCAAAGACGGACCGATCGTTTGCTGGTCCTCAAAAGCTACAACAATCCTGTGGATTCGCGCGGCGGGCCGGCGAATTTTCGTATGAGTTTGGATGACCTTTATGGTTCCGGATCCCTGTTGGCAGATGCAGTCGTTCGCGCCCGATTTACCGGAACTAATCACTGGGCGGCGTATGTGGCGGGAATTTTTTGGGTGCTGGCAAAAGGTCGTCACCTCACCGGGCGGACCAAAGGGGCCAACATCTGCTGCTATTCCAATATACCCATGGGTGCGGGACTCTCCAGCAGTGCGGCGCTGGAAGTGGCGGCTTTGAATGCGGTTGCGGGTGCCTACCATCTTACGCTGGATCCTCTGGAAACGGCGGTATTGGCCCAAAAAGTGGAAAATCAAATTGCCCAGGCTCCCTGTGGCATTATGGATCAGGTGGCCAGTTCACTGGGTCGGCGGGGAAAACTCCTGTTGCTGAAGTGTCAGCCGCATACGGTGGCAGGCTATGAAGACTTGCCGGCTGGAACCGCGGTGGTGGCCATCAACAGTGGAGTGAAACATTCGATCGCAGGGAGTGCGTACAGGCGGGTGCGGGTGGCGGCTTTTATGGCCCACGCGATTGTGGCTGCCATGGTGCGAGAATTGGGCCTGAAATCGGATCCAACCGGTGGTTATCTGGCCAATGTGCAGCCGGGCTTCTACCGGCGTTATTTGCGGCTCATCCTGCCGCGTGAAATGTCCGGGCGGGATTTTCTTCGGAGCTACAGGCATACCGCTGATACCATGACGCATATTGAACCAGATGAAAAATATGCAATACGTGCTGCAGCAGAGCATCACATTATGGAAAACCAACGGGTTGAAAGGTTTATCACGGCGTTAAAAGCTGCGGCCCAAGATCGCGAAAAAAATCTTCGGCGGGCTGGACGATTGATGCTTGCTGCCCATGCCAGTTACACTAATCGAGTGGCACTGGGTTGCAGGGAGACAGATTTTCTCGTGCGTGCCGTGGTCCATAACGGGCCAAACAAGGGCTTTTATGGTGCCAAAGCCACCGGCGGTGGCGGCGGTGGAAGCATTGCCATACTGATGGATGATTCCCCGCAGAACTATGGCATCTTGGACGACATTGTACATGCCTGCAATGGGAAATTCTCCACTCAGGCGTTGGTCATCCGCGGTTCCGGCCCCGGCGCGTCGGAATTGGGCATATTGACGCTGGTTGATGGCGGGATCGTCGGCTAATATCGCCAACCGCTCTGGTGCGGATAACTGATGAAAAGTAAAAATATCCCCAGGACAAAGGACAGTCTCCATGATGAAAACCAGATTTGCTCCATCCCCTACCGGCTTTTTGCATGTCGGCGGCGCGCGAACAGCCTTGTTCAACTGGCTTTATGCCCGTCGTCTGGGCGGCAAGTTCATTTTGCGCATTGAAGATACGGATCAGGTGCGCTCGACTGCAGAATCCGCAGCAGGAATTCTGCAGGATTTGCTATGGCTGGGGTTGAATTGGGATGAAGGCCCGCAGGTCGGGGGCGGTAAAAATGAATATTTTCAGAGCATGCGCCTGACAACATACGAAGAACTGATCCAGAAGCTGTTAAAGGACGGTCAGGCTTACGAATGTTACGAAACGCCGGAACAGCTTGCGGCCATGCGGGCCACGTTTGATAAAGCCAAACGCCCATTTCGCTATCGTCGGGCTATGCCGGGACGAGCTCCGCGGACGGAGGGCCCAACGGTGATCCGTTTTGACATGCCCTACGAAGACATCACCATTCACGATGCTATTCTTGGTCCGGTAACGGTGCGGGCCGATGAACATGATGATATTATCATTCGTAAATCCGATGGCTTTCCTACGTATCACTTTGCAGTGGTGGCGGATGACCATTCCATGGGTGTTACGCATGTATTGCGAGCGCAGGAGCACCTGATGAATACGCCCAAGCACTTGGCGCTTTACCGGGCGTTTGGATGGGAGCCGCCAACATATGCCCATACGCCGCTGGTGTTCAATATGGATTCTACAAAAATGTCCAAACGGGACAAAACCAGGGTCGCCCGCGCCGGATTGCAGGCCTATGCGAAGCGGACGGTGGATGAGGACTATTCCAAATTAGCGGTAGTTGCCAAGGTTTCCCTTGATCAGATACAGGCATTTATGACCAAAAAAGTGGATGATACCGCACTGGCGGCCACACTGGCCGGCGCTATTGGGCTGGATCTTCCAGAGATAGACGTACAGGATTTTCGCCGGAGCGGCTACATGGCTGACGCATTGCTTAATTTTATAGCCCTTATCGGTTGGGCTCCGGGAGAAAATCGTGAATTGCTTTCCCGCCAGGAAATGCTGAATTTATTTTCTGTTGAAACCATCGGCAAGACCAACGGCCGCTTTGATCGCAAAAAGCTTACTTGGATGAATGGGGAATACATTCGTAAGGCCTCCATGGATGAACTTCTAGCCGCCCTGAAAAGTTTCATCGAGGTGACAGATTATCCATTGAAGGCAACTTCCGACGCGGTATTGCGGGAACTATTGATTATGTATAAGGACCGCATGGCCACATTTGCCGAAATGGCAAAAAACTCCGCCTTTTTTTTTCAGGAACCCGTCTACGATGAAAAAGCCTTGAACAAGTTTGTCCGCACTCAGGAAGGTCTTGCCTTTTTGCAGCAACTTTATCCGATATTAGCCGCGGTGGAGGATTGGCGCAAGGAGACCTTGACTCCAGCCATGGAACAGATTTTATCTTTAGGAGAAAAGAAGGGGGCTGCGGCTCAGGCCATGCGCGTGGCGATCAGCGGCGGAGCGGTCTCCCCACCGCTGCTGGAAACCATCGCCTTGCTGGGTCGTGATAAAACGCTATCCCGCCTCAAGGCTTTCATTCCGTCTCATTGATAATGGTCCGGCAACGCATTCGAATGCCTCGTTTATCAGGCAGTATTCCGCGCAATTTATACATGTTCGCCTAGACTTTAGGCAGAAACAGGTGAACCTATCGGCTTACCGTTGGGCTGCTGCAAGCCTGCATCGATTATGCAGGCAGTGGCACAGTGTTTGCTAATTCTATCTGGCGAGATGGCCAGTGTTATTAAGGCTGTCCATCTGCGGCAATAGGTGATTGCCGGAGTGAATTTACCAAGGTCGCAGCGCATGACCCTGACCGTGAGAGGTGCGCGCTAAAAAGGAAAAGGAGGTCAACATGATGAAATAGCAGCGTGGGTTGAGTCAGTCAGGGAGAGGGGAAGGCAGGTTCGCATGCCGGGAACGCCCGGATGTCACGATGGCTCAGCATAGTTACCTGTGTCGTTTCTTTTGGAAGTTGTACAGTGATCCGCAATTTTTTTCCGCGTGTGCCGGAGAAGTGGATCCGCTTCCTGTATTACGCTTAATGGAGATACTTCGATGCTTTCAGAAAACCTGTTCTCACGGGAGCGGATACGCTGGTTTTCGATCATGGCTTTGGTCATGATGGTGATCATGCTCGCCGCTCCCTTGTTCGCGCAAACAACAACCGCTCCGGCTCTGCCAACCAGTGCGCCGGCGGCGGTCAATTATGCCACTCCCACATGGCTATCGCATGGCGATACGGCCTGGCAGCTCATTGCCGCCACGATCGTAGGCATGCAAAGCATTCCGGGTTTGGCCATCCTTTACGGCGGCGTGGTGAAGAAAAAGTGGGCCGTCAATTCCGCCTTCATGGTGTTTTACGCTTTTTCAGCCGTGCTTATCGCGTGGCTGCTGTGGGCTTACAACATGGGCTTTGGTCCGCAGTGGACGGTGTTTCTCGGACACCCGACGCCGGTGGCCAGTATGCTGGATGAATTAAATCAGGCCATTGTGCCGGGTCCGAATCCGGCGTCCCCCTTTGCTACGGCGGCGTTTCCGATGGCCGCGATGGTTTACTTCCAGTTTGTATTTGCGGCCATTACGCTGATTTTAATTGCCGGATCGCTTTTTGGTCGCATGAGTTTTGTGGCCTGGATGCTGTTTGTTCCGCTGTGGCTGACTTTTTCCTACACCGTTGGGGCCTTCACCTTGTGGGGCGGAGGCTGGTTGGCTCAATGGGGCGTGATTGACTATTCAGGTGGATATGTGATTCACCTGGCTGCGGGTGCCAGTGCCTTCACTGCCGCGGCAATCATCGGCCCGCGACTTCCGCAGGATCGCAGCAACTTCAAAGCTAACAATATCCTGATGGTGTTGGCCGGTGCCGGTATGGTCTGGCTGGGCTGGAACGGCTTCAACGGTGGTGATCCATATTCGGCTAATGCCGATGCCGCAGTTGCGGTCTTGAATACCAATGTGGCCACTGCCGCTGCTCTTTTGGTGTGGATGCTTTGCGATTACGCCAAATATGGCAAACCGTCAGTCCTGGGTGCGGTCAATGGTATGATTGCCGGCTTGGTGGCAATTACACCCTCCGCCGGTGTGTGCAACGGATACGGGGCGCTGATTGTAGGATTGTGCGCCGGCACCATTCCGTGGTTCACCATGAATGTTCTTGGCTCCAAGCTTGCCATCTTCAAAAAGGTGGACGACTGCCTGGGTGTTGTGCATACGCACGGAGTGGCCGGCTTGACCGGTGGCCTGTTGGTTGGCCTCTTGGCCACGACTCAGGGTGAATCTGCCTTCGCGTGTGTGAATACCAACGGCGGCTTGTTTTACGGTGGTGGAATACATCAGTTGCAATTACAGCTTTGGGGTGCATTTTTCATCATTGCCCTCAATGTGATTGTGACGGCTGTAATTCTCTACGTGATCAAGATCTTTGTGCCGTTGCGCATGTCGGATGCCATGCTCAAGATTGGAGATCATGCAGTCCACGGTGAAGAAGCTTATGGGCTTGCCGAGGACGACTACAGCGACTCAGACCCCGCAGCGGCGGGGCACGCTGCGAGTGTGTCAGTGTAAGTTGCATGGGTATCGCCGCCTGTGGTTTGCCCAGGGCGGCGATACCTGTTTACGAGTGTTTTGGATTGATGGTGCATGAGCCTCGGCTTGACCGCCGAGGCTCATCGCACCAGGAGGCGGACCGGAGTTGCCGAAACGCCACTATGACTTAGAGTTGCAAGGGATGTTTAAGAACATCCCTGGCATTGCTTCAATAACTCCCGTGACGGAGGAAAAGTACCCGCGTCGGGATGGTTATCACCTGCACTATAAAACGCTCGTGCGCCGGAGCGAAACTGCTTTCGAAGGTGCCAAACTGGAGATCGGAGCCGGGGACACAGTGCTGGACTGGGGGTGCTCGGAGGGTGTCTCCACCGTGGTGCTGGCCAACCAGCTTAAAAACAGTACGGTCATTGGCCTGGACATATCCGAAACGAGAATACGAATTGCCACGCGCCGTACAATTCGGCAGGCGCTAGATGGCTATGTAAGCGTATACAGCCCGACCATTGGCAGCCTGATCCACGAATACCTTGATACGTACCAATGCGCCCCCCGGGGTTTTGTGGTGGCCGACGGATACCAGTCGCCATTCGCGGACGGCATATTTCAGGCTGTGTACTGTAATCACAACTTGTACTACGTGATGGAGGAGATGGAACCTGAAACTCTGCGTGCCCGGATGCACAGTATTGTCAGGTTGATTAAGCCAGGAGGATATCTGCTTATTTCGGGATGGGACGATTATGACATGCCCGCTGCCGTGATCTTCCAGCGCCACGGCGGGGTGATGGATCCTATTCTATGTAACATATGGCCACAGCCGAGAGGATATGAGCCGAAGAATCCAGTTGCTTTACGAGGCGTGCCGCTAGTGTGGTGTCCCAGAGAAAGATTGACGCCATGCACTTAACAAAGTTCTCAAGTATTCTGACCCAAGCGGGCAATTTGCGAAACGTACCCAGCGGGACATGACGGCCAGCAACTGTAAACGTCCGTTAGGGACACTACACTAGACATTCATCCAGGTAACCGCAGCACACAGCACAGCAATCTTAAAAACTGCTGTGCAGGCATCAAGTCTGCCCCTTTTTGTGCTTCCGGGCGCATATAGTTCGCCACAGAATTACCTTGTTAAAAGTCAAGCCAAAACAGGCGTCAATTCGAGTTTAGTATTTTGCCGGAAATGATCCCAATTATTGGCCTGCTTGAGCATACTGTTGAGCAGAATCAAAAAAGCTCATACAGGAAAACAGAGCGATATTATATGCCGGCATTGGAAAGAGATGGGAATCAACCGGCGAAGCGTTTTCGCATGGAGTGCGGAAGTTGCACTTTTATGATCTAACGAACGATTTCTAACTCATGACATTTACCTTGGCACTATGGTTGCCTAAATTCAATGCAACTATCGCATTCGTGTCTTCATATGCGCATTTCATGCCTAATTGATAAGCGTTGTGTTTTATGCCAATCCTGGCAGAAAATGCTTTAAAACATGGCGTTATTGCGAATATGCTCATTATTTAAGCCGACGATGCTAAATATGGCACGAAAATTGCCTTATGTATTGGCGTAGCACATGGGAGATTGACATTGGTGCTTGTGTAGGCGCTGGTCAGTCTATCTATAGGTTGCTTGGCAGGCGTTGAAAAGGTTTATTCAGTACCTGCCTCCATGGTTTTGAGTGTTGAAGGTTGGGTCGACTTCTACGTGAAACCGACCTTGGTGGAGTGGCATTAATGAAAGGAACTCACATGAAGCGTCCATTTGCTCGTCATCTTCAAGGTTTACATCGTCTAGGGCTTAGTCCGGGGCGCAGGCTCGTGGACTGGCTGCATCCCTGGAGGCCTACGGCCAGAATTTTTGTCGTAGCCGTCTTGCTGTTGGGTTGGCTTGGCTCGGCAGTTCCGTCTCTGGCCCAGACCGCAGCACCGGTCGTAACCGCCACAACCACCCAACCGGCGGTGCCAGCCAATATTACCAAGGCCATTAACACGGCGGTAGCCGCGGCGACCAGCAATGTGCCCCCGGCCTACAACGCCGGAGACACTGCCTGGATGCTTACCTCCACGGCATTGGTCATGGTGATGATGCCCGGCCTGGCCCTTTATTACGGCGGTATTGTCCGTAAAAAGAACTGGCTGGCCACCATGTGGACTTCTTATGTAGCCTTGGGCGTGATCACGCTGCAATGGTTCATGTTCGGATACTGCCTGGCGTTCGGCCATAGTGTGCTCGGCGGCTTCATCGGGTGGAGCCCCAACACACTCTTTTTATGGAAGGATTTTAATGCCGCTGGCGGTGGTTACGTGATGGATCGGATGTCCTCGGCACCGCATACCATTCCGGATCTCGTCTTCTGTATGTTCCAGTTGATGTTTGCCATCATCACACCGGCCCTGATTGCCGGCTCGGTGGCCGAGCGCGTGAGCTTCCGTGGATTTGTGGCCTTTATTTTCCTTTGGGCCACATTTGTGTACGATCCGCTGGCCCATGCTGTGTGGGTTCCCACAGGTTGGCTGGCCCATATGGGCGCAGTGGATTTCGCCGGTGGAACCGTAGTGCATATTTCTTCGGGTGTAGCCGGTCTGGCCTTTTGTCTGGTGCTGGGAAAACGCATTGGTTATCCCAAGCATGTCATACAACCAAATGCCTTGGGCATGACTCTCACCGGTGCAGGCTTGCTATGGTTCGGGTGGTACGGCTTTAATGCCGGATCGGCCAACGCCGCCAATAATCTGGCCTGCATGGCTTTTACCAACACCACCATCGCCACGGCTATCGGCGGTCTGGCCTGGAACTTTGCGGAATATCTGCATCACCGCCGATGCACCACTTTGGGCATGGCCTCGGGTTTCGTGGCCGGCCTGGTGGCCATTACCCCGGCTTGCGGCTACATTCAGCCGTGGTCGGCAGCCGTGTTGGGTGTGATGGCTGGTATGGTTTGTTACTGGGGTGCTCAGATCAAAAACATCTTTGGCTACGATGATGCCTTGGATGCCTTTGGCGTGCACGCCGTCGGCGGATATTTGGGTGCGGTGATGACCGGTGTGTTTGCAGCCTACGCTACCAATTCCGCCTGCCGTGGCTGGATCATGGATGGGCACTTCGCCCAGGTGGGTCTGCAATTCCTGGCTGCCTCCAATGCTGCCATCTATTCTTTCGTGGTGTCGCTGATTCTGGCTTTGGTTCTCGATAAAACCATTGGTATCCGGGTGCCAGACCACGTCGAGATCCAGGGTTTGGATATCGGTGTCCATGGTGAAAACGGCTGGGATATCGGCACGCTGCCCGAGCCTGCGGTTTCCATGATCGCATAATCGGGTAGAATATATATGGTAAAGAAGGGCTTTGGTAGACAGCCAGGCCAAAGCCCTTCTTATTTTATCAGCAACCTCTACATGGAGAACCAACATGAAATGGATCGTCGCAATCATTCAGCCGCATCGGCTTGATGCCGTTAAGCAAGCCCTGACCGATGTGGAAGTATTTCGCCTGACCGTGGCCGATGTCCAGGGATATGGTCGTCAAAAGGGGCACACGGAATACTTTCGCGGCCAGACCATGCAGGTGAATCTGCTCCGCAAAGTTCGCCTGGATATCGCCGTGAACGATAATTTCGTGCAACCCACCATCAACGCCATTCTCAAGGGTGCCCGTAGTGGACCGGGCGGCAAAGGTCAGATTGGCGACGGTAAAGTGTTTGTGCTGCCTTTGGATAACGTCACCCGTATCAGCGACGGTGTGCAGGGCAGTGAGGCTATCTAAGCCTCGAAAGACACCGGAAATTTCAGTTCCCCGAACGCCCCATGCGTTCGGGGGCCTTTTTATGCAGGGTGGATGGTTGCCGCCGCGCCGCTATGGTGCCGTTAACCTGTTTTGACGGTACAATCACCGCAAGATGGGTTTTGTTTCCCATCAGAGGCGGGCCGCGTGGCAGCATTTATTTCCCATTTAAAGCCAGACCAAACGCTGATTACGGTGGCGTTTTTGGGGCTTTTTGTGGGTATGGTGCTGTGGCTGACGGGCTTTCGCATGGCCCGGCCTGCTTTAACCATGGTACTCGCCGCGCTGGGGGCGTTTTGTGGATACTTGGCCCCATTGCTGTGGCATTGGCCCATAGTAAATATTGCCAGTGCGATCATCATGGCGATTATCGGTGCACTGCTGGGCTCCATCGGTTTTCGCTTTATGCAGGCGATACTTGTGGCCGTGCTGGTGACCATCACCATTCTATCTGCGTTTGCCATGTCCACCCCCTTGACCACCGCACCGCTCGCCAAACCTGTTCCGCACGGGGTGGCCCAGGCCGCGCCGGCCCCCACTCATCACCAGCCGGACGCCCGAATGTGGCAGATATGCCACAACGCCCGGCATCGTTGGTTGGCCTGGTGGCATACTGTATTACGAATGCCGGCGGCAAGGCGCAATAAGGCCAAGGCCGTTGCTTTTGGGTCCGGACTGATCGCCCTGCTGCTGGCTTGGCTGTTCTGGCGAACCGCTTCCGTATTGGCCAGTGCTTGCGTAGGTGCAGTTGTACTGGGACTTTCATTGGCGGTGCTGGTGCGGGCGTTTGCTCCAGCATTCCTTTCCCAATGGCTGGATCGCGTGAATTTATTAGGGTTGGTCCTGGGTGCCGCGGGCGCAGGAATTTTGTTTCAGTTGGCGCAGGTCTTGCACCAATCGCGACGTCACAAAAAAGAAACGGCCAAAAAGTCGGAAGCAAAAAAAGCCGGCTGATGGTCCTGATTTAAGAGGCAATGTGCCGGCCATCTGTTCTGTTGTTCCATGCGCTTGTTGAACCATCAAGGATTCCATGTGCAAAAACCGGATGCAAATTTGTGGCCGCATCACTTCGATCACGGTTTTGCCGGCCATTTCATTGCCCTGTTGCAGCAGGAAAAATTTCTTTCTGGTGTCATTCTGGTGGTACTGGGATTGCTGTTATTGCTTTTATCCCGGTGGATTTATCGCTGGATCATTGCGGTTGACGTGATTGCCATGGGCTGGATACTGGCTATGGTCGTGGCGGACAAATCTCTCATGGCTGCGGTGGCCGTAGTGGTGGCTGCCGTAATTGCGGCCATCGCATTTGTGCCCATGCTGGAAATGGTCTTTGCGCTGGTGGGTGCCGTAGCCGGCTGTTTAATGGGCATGGCTGTATCTCACTGGATGCATTCCCCGCCGGAAATGGAACTCTTGGTCGCGATCCTGGGACTTATTGCAGTGGGTGCGATCGCCTTTGTGGTTTTCCGCGCGGCACTTATTTTTTCTTTCACGCTGCAAGGAGCAGCTATGTTGATTGGCGGTTCCCTGGTGCTGCTACATGATGATGCGCCGGCTTCCTGGAACCAATGGGCCGTGAAAGCTCGGTGGCTCACGCCCACTGGATTATTACTTCTGACTCTGGGTGTCGCCTGCCTGGGCACTTTAGTTCAGCAGTGGCACTGGGCCGCCCGAACAGAAAAAAAACAAGCGTCAGGTTCACGGTAACAATAAAGATGCCCGGACTGGCCGCACTGCAGTGCGCCGCTGCCGCGATCGAGCAACCTCAGTGATGCCGCTTGGCGACAAGGGCGTGGTTCGGAGTGAAATCCCAGCTCACGGCATAATGACTGCGGAAAATCGGCACGGTATATCCAAGCTCCATGACCACCAGGTCGTACGTACCAGGTGCCAGGCCCGTCAGGTGAATTTGTTGTACGTTGTCGATAAAGCTTTTGCTCCACGCCACAACTCCGGACGAATTGAGCAGATAAAGATAAAAATGGTTCATCATCAGCGTGGAGCCGGCCCACGTGACATCCCAATCCAGTGTGGCGGTTAAATTCCAGGAGGTGGTCGATGTCCCGGAAAGATGAAAGAGGTAGTGATGCAGGCGATTGCCGTCGGAAGGGGTGCTGCTGGAACCAAGATTCCAGCCTTCCAGTGGTTCTTGCGCTGCAGCATGTGGATAGGTTCTCACCATGGCATGGATATTCACATTGGTGCTGATAGTAGGCGAATGTTCCCCAGCGACGAGATTTCTGTAGGAGTTGTAGATGTTGAGTACCCCTGACCCATAACGAGGATCAAGAGGAGTAAGGGTAAAAGCATCAGGCGCATGAAAGCTGTACACGTTTGTGTAGATAGTATACGAATTTGTCCAGTCCGGAGGTTTACTGGCTCCGTTGAGAAGTAGAGCTTTGATGACTCGAATATCCGTGCTGGCAGCGGTACTTCCGCCCAGCCCTTCCCTACCGGCCTGGAGCAGTAGTGTCGCCGCACCGGATACCAGTGAGGCAGCATAACTGGTTTCGTTGCCTGGCGCGCTGATATCCGGCTTGGATCGACCATTGCAGGTTGGCCCGATGCCGGTGTTCCCGTCGCTTGTGGCTACCGCCAGGCCATTGTACATGTCGGCAGGTGGGTTCACTTGGCTTGGTCGACTGGTATCCGTAGTCATTGACAGCCCATTGCCAATGGCGGTAATAAACAACGTGTTGTGACGTACGGCATAATTATCGAACAAAGAATCTACGGATTGAATTTCGGAAGCGGTGGCCGCTTCAAAAACATAGCTTTGATTGACTATCGCCGGTGCTGTGGTTTGACCTGGCGGAATCAGCGACGGGCTGGCGCTGCATAGCTGGCGATAGAGTGCTCTGGCGTCCCACACATCAATGTGATCTACGCCCGGGCATAGACCCGTCCTAAAATTTCCACCTTCGTTCCCGTAGAAAATCCGGCCAACCTGTGTTGCGTGCGCAGACTCCGCTCTGATATTCTGGATCAAACTCACTGATCCAAAGCGATTGATAAACGTGAATTTGGAGTTGGGCTGACCCGTGGCTGTGCAGCTTGGTTCAAATTTATCCGAATGGCACGACTGCGACGCCTCTACCTGCGCTACGGTTATCCCGGCACCGGTAAGCTCAGGTGCTACTATCCGCATGTGGGTCAGCCCGATTTGCTGCTGCTGCTGCTGCTGCTGCTGCTGCGCGGTGTGGCCCTGGGCCACGGAGATTGCACCAGTCATCGTTGCTATCGCCAATAATGTCGACAGACATGAACGGTATGAATCGCCACGTGCAGACAACGCCGCCGCCTTTCGTCGCCCATTTGGCAATGTTTTCATCGGCGACCTTGGCTGAAAGATGGAGAACATGGATACCATAACGGTCTTTCCGCAAATGTGCATCAGGGCAAACGCAATGGCCCGGCACCTGGTTGTGGTTGGTGATAACGAATCAAATGCCCGATTCCGGCAAAACGCATGAGCGGTTGGGATCGTAGATGTATTCGGCTCCAGGGAAGTTTGATCATTCGCCATGGAATCATGGGGCCGCCAAATCGTTTTGCCAAAGCCCCGTACGCGGGTGAAATCCAATTACCTGCACCTTTCACATTTTGCCAACGTCCGCCGTTGATGCAATCAACCAATACAGCCCGGCGCGACGGATTGATAATCTTGTTGTCCACCATCACCAGCTTGGCACCTGGTGCCGAAAGTACCAGCGCTCCGGTATAATAGGGAGTGAAAATGGTATTGTGAACCAGGTACAAGGTTCCGGTATGGTTCGCATTGCCGTCCCGTCCAAAGTTAATGACTTGCCGGTTCCCGGACATGTTCTTCTTCTTGATGATGAAGCATCCCATCACCACCGCATCGCTGTGCGGTTGATCCGTGTTGCCGCGGTCATCCACCAGGTCCAGTTCGCGGTTAGCCGAGCCGTGAATATAGCAATATTCTACCCAGGTGATGTGGGCCCGGCTTTTGAGGTTATGGCCGGTAAGACTGTCGGAAATCTCACAGCCACTGATCAGTGCGCTGGTTCCACCCAGATATAAATTGTGGTTGTACCCGGCTTGATGAAACGTGCCATTGTTTGTAATCAGGCAGTCTTCAATGACTTGCTGCGAACCCGTATGCCGGGCTAGTTCGCCATTGCTCATGATGCCCATATCATTGCCGTGAATGTAGCAGTTGCGAATAAGGATATTATTTGCGGCATTAATACGTACGCCAGCACCGTTGGATGAGTTATTGTGGGCGCCGGTAAGATCAAAGCCTCGCAGCGTGCAGCCGCTGGCGGTGGGGTCAAATTGAAAAATTGCCCGTGGCAGCGGTTGACGTCCGGAATAATCAAACCCCTGGCCGTTAATTTTCACGTATCGCTCAGGAATGGCTGATTCAATGGTAATGCGGGGCTTTTGCAGCAGCACCGCTACGCGGCGATAGGCCCGTCCTTCCGGTAACGGCCAAACTTTAATAATATCCCCGGGCCGGGCTGCACGCACCGCCTGGACGATGTTGTGAAACTGTCGGCCAGGGCCTACTTGCAAAACCGCAGCTTCCGTTAACGATGGAATCACCATCGCCGGCAGCAGCATACAGATCAGTCGTATCTGGAGCTTTGTAATGAACTGCAAAGCCATCAAGGAGTTCTCATATATCAGCTACCGACCCGTGGATGCCCCAGTCTTGTTTGAGGATCAAGCCAACATCATCATCATTGTATCCACTTATGGTAAATATAGAGAAGATTCGTGCTTACATGATTTGGGTTTGCACCGCCGGCGGATGCCGCAGCGTTTGCAGTACCGGACATGTTTCCACGGCGGCACGCACGCGATCATGAAGTTCGGGCGGCAGTTTGCTAAATACATTGCTGAGCACCACCTGCATGTCCCCCAGGCGTGATGGATCTTTGAAATACTGTTTGGTAACCGTGGCCTGCACGTCCGACAGCGGATTGCCGGCTTTCTTGGCAGTCAGCAGGGCCAGCATCATTTCACAAGCCGCCAGAGCAATTGGTACTAAATCCGTTGGCCCAGGCCCTGTACCGCCGCCGCCCTGGCCTGGCATCAGGTCAATGCGCAACTTCCAGCTTTCGTGTTCCACATCAATGGCAAAATTACCCACTTGCTTCAATGTAAACGTAGTCATTATAAAACAAAACTCCAGAAAGACCGACGGGGTAATGCTATGCGGTGTTACAAAAAAAATCCAGTACCCGGCTATCGGTTATCTTCCCACTGCCGGACCGGAGGCGGTGGCACCGGATCGTACCCGCCTTTGACAAACGGATGACAGCGGGCGATACGCATCAGCGTCATCCATCCACCGCGCCACGGTCCATACGTTTTAATGGCCTCCAGCCCATAGTTGCTGCACGTGGGTTGATAACGGCAGTGTCCACCTAAAAATGGTGAAAGTGTTACCTGGTACAGTCGAATCAGCATCAGAAAAAGCCATCCAAATATCCGGCGCATGTTCATTTACCTCAACACGCAGCGCAAAATATCCTGGTATTTTACCACGGACAATCGCCGATGCGGGCGTACCACCAGCAAAGCGTCCACCCCCGGCGGTAACTCGTGTTGCATCAGACGGTGTGCTTCGCGAATGCGCCGACGAATTGCATTTCTTTCTACCGCGCCCCCGCATTTTTTTGAAACCGATATCGCGATGCGCATCAGACCATTATCCGCTCGTCGGTGACAGCACGCCAGGATCGGGTGATGCGTGCGCCGCCGCCCGCTGCGAAATACCTGATCCACTGTTCGCTTGCCGCCCAGTCGCTGGTTTTTCATTAGCGTTAATGTTCTCCCGCGGTTCGGTTCAATCGTGGGAGGTGACTGTGGATTTTCCATGGTATGCCTCGATCGGCTTGTCCGTCTTTCTCCAACCACTATAACTTGTCGGCCACGTGGTTGAAAATGAACGCCGAATCTATTCGGTTGGAGTTTAGCATTTCCCGTCCAGAACGCGACACATGCCGCCGGTCGTCCTTGGACATTCCATATCCTTCCCTATAATAAAGCATGCCGGTGCCAATGGCGGCCATAAAGGTGTCGGTTGTCACAGATGCCAACCTTCTCTGTTCGCCGCCGGGACATCCCGTGGTACTGGCAGAAAGGAAAATCCCATGAATGTAACGCAACTTATCGATACGGCCAACGCCCTGATGATCGACGGCAAGGGATTGCTCGCCATGGACGAAAGCAACCCTACCTGCAATAAGCGATTCGCGGCACTGGGCATCGCTCAGACGGCGGAAAACCGCCGCGCCTATCGCAATCTCATTGTTACCACACCTGGCTTGGGTGATTTTATCAGCGGTGCCATTCTCTTTGATGAAACCATGCGCCAGCAGACCAACGCCGGTATTTCATTTGTCGAGGCTCTCAAGAAAGCAGGCATCATTCCCGGCATCAAGGTGGACATGGGGGCCAAAGACATGGCCGGTTTTCCCGGCGAAAAGGTTACCGAGGGATTGGATGGTTTGCGTTCGCGCCTGGCCGAATATGCGGCCATGGGGGCGAAATTTGCCAAGTGGCGGGCCGTGATCACCATAGGGGAGGGCATCCCCACGCAGGCTTGTATTGACGGCAATATGCACGCCCTGGCTCGCTACGCGGCACTCTGCCAGGAAGCGGGGCTGGTGCCCATTGTGGAACCCGAAGTGCTTATGGATGGCAGTCATATGTTGGAGCTATGCCTGGCCGCCACGGAAAAAGCGCAGCATGCGCTTTTTGATCAGCTCTATCAAATGCGCGTAGACCTGCGCGGAGTTATTCTCAAACCCAATATGGTATTGCCTGGCAAAGGGTGCGCGCATCAGGACAATGTAGACCGCGTGGCAGATGCCACCGTGGGGTGCCTGCTCCAGCATGTTCCCGCCATCCTGCCGGGCGTGGCTTTTCTCTCCGGCGGCCAATCGGCTGAATTGGCGTCGCAGCGTCTTAGCGCCATGAATGTGCGTTTCAAGGGACGCATGCCCTGGGCATTAACTTTTTCCTACTCGCGGGCTATTCAGCAGCCCGCTCTGGAATTATGGAAGGGTCAGCCGGCCAATATCACCCTGGCCCAGCGGGCACTGCATCATCGAGCGGCATGCAACAGCGCGGCCCGACGTGGTCTATATAACGCCGCCATGGAAAAACAGCTTGTTTGAATCTCACCATAAAGCGCCGCAAACTATCTTCTTCAGGAATCAGGAATATGCTTATGAATTATGAAAAGAATTTCCGGGTAAAACCGGGCACCAACGTCAAGCTATCCCGCATGGATCCCGCCTTCACCGGCAATCACAAGCACCACAAACAGGCGGCTGATGAAATTGAACATTATCGCCAGCGGCTTTGGGACCTGCAGGAGTTGCTCTACGCAGATCACCGCTGGTCGCTGCTGATTTGCCTGCAGGGAATGGATGCCGGCGGCAAAGATGGCACCATCAATCACGTGCTTGGTGCAATGAACCCGCAGGGGTGCCGGGTGGTGGGGTTCAAGCAGCCGTCGGCGGAAGAATTAAGCCATGATTTTTTATGGCGCGTGCATCGGTCCGCCCCACGACAGGGTGAAGTCGTTATTTTTAATCGTTCCCACTATGAAGATGTCCTCATTGCCCGCGTACATAACCTGGTACCCCAAAAAGTCTGGTCCCTTCGCTATGATGCTATCAACGCCTTCGAACAGGAATTGATTGACTCGGGTGTTCATATCATCAAGTTTTTCCTGCACATTTCCAAGGCAGAACAGCTCAAACGCTTCCATCAGCGGCTCGACGATCCCGCCAAACAATGGAAAATCAGCGAGGCGGACTATCAAGAAAGACCCTTCTGGAATGATTACACCGCGGCCTACGAAGATGCACTTTCGCGTTGCAGCACTGCCGATGCACCATGGTACGTCATTCCGTCAAATCATAAATGGTTCCGTAATCTGGCGGTAGCCTGTATTGTTGTGGAGCATCTGGAATCCTTGAAGATGAAATTCCCCAAGCCTGCCGTAGATATTCAACACATCCGGAAAGAATATCACGCCGCCGCAAAGGACTGACCCACGCACCACGTGGTCGGCTTTGTCTGTTTCATTGGAGTTTAAAAAGCATGAGTATTTCTCTCATGGCGGGCAAGCCGCCTCCGGCCAATATCCTTATTGATCCGCAGCGTCTGAACCGCGAGTATCTGCAGCGACAGCCCGATCTGTCAGACCCACGCCAACAGGTTGCCTTTGGTACCAGCGGTCATCGCGGCACGCCCGAAGATGGTACCTTTACCGAGGCCCACGTATTGGCCATAACCCAGGCCATCTGCGAATACCGACAAAGCAGAGGCATCGATGGGCCGCTGTTTCTCGCCAAAGATACCCACGCCGTAGATACCGCCGCACACAACACCGCCCTGGAAGTGCTGGCGGCTAACAACGTAGAAGCGGTTATCGCCGACGGTGATGATTACACTCCGGTGCCCGTTCTCTCTCATGCTATTCTGGTATACAACCGTGGCCGTGTGGCAGGCTACGCTGATGGTATTGCTGTTACACCTTCCCATAATCCTCCACGCGATGGCGGCTTCAAATACAACCCTCCCACCGGTGGCCCCGCGGATGTCGATATTACCCAATGGGTGCAGGACCGGGCCAACGCCATACTGCGCGGTGGCAACCGGGAAGTAAAACGCCTGACTTACCAGAAAGCCGCAGCCTCCGGCACCACGCACCGCCAGAATCTGCTGCGGCCTTATGTGGAAGATTTAAACTCCGTCATCGATATGGATGTTATACGTGCATCCGGTCTGCGCATTGCCGCCGATCCGCTGGGTGGGGCAGCCGTCCATCTGTGGGATATCGTGCGCGAACGTTACAAGCTGGATCTGACAGTGGTTAATCCCGGAGTCGATTTTACCTTTCGCTTTATGCGGGTGGACCATGACGGACAGATTCGCATGGATTGCTCCAGCCCTTATGCCATGGCCGGTCTGGTGGCTCTCAAAGATCAATATCAAATCACCTTCGGTACGGATACCGATGCTGATCGCCATGGTATTGTCGCACCTTCGGTCGGCCTGCTGCCGCCGAATCATAATCTCGCCGTGGCGATACGGTACCTCTTTACCCAGCGCCCCGGTTGGCCTGCTACGGTCATGATCGGTAAAACCCTGGTCAGCAGCAGTATTATTGATCGAGTCTGCGGGAGTGTCGGGCGTAAAGTATGGGAAGTACCCGTTGGATTCAAATGGTTTGTGGAAGGTCTTGCCGCCGGCACGCTGGGTTTTGTCGGCGAAGAATCCGCCGGTGCCACGCTGCTGCGGCGGGATGGAATGGTTTGGACCACCGATAAGGACGGACCCGTGATGGGCCTGCTGGCCTGTGAAATCACCGCCCGTACCGGCCAGGACCCTGGCCAGCATTATGCCCGGATTGAAAAGGAATTTGGCCGATCTATTTATCGGCGTGAAGATCAGCCCGCTACGCCTCGCGAAAAGAACATTCTTAAAAATCTCAGCCCCGCCGCAGTCCGGCATACCACCTTGGCCGGCGAACCAATTCTGGCCGTTTTGACCGCCGCTCCCGGTAACCATGCTCCCATAGGCGGACTCAAGGTGGTAACGGACAACGGCTGGTTTGCCGCCCGGCCCTCCGGTACCGAACCGCAGTATAAAATTTATGCCGAAAGTCTCATGGACGAATCGCATTTAGACCGCATCATGCAGGAGGCCAGGGAACTGGTGAAAAAGGCCCTGGCTTCCACGGATAAAGGATAAAACCTCCGGTGTGGAAAAGATGTTGGAGTTGTCCTGGCAGCCAATCTTTCGGCTCCGTCCATCCGATTAATCGCTCCAGTAATACGTATAACTATCATGCCTGTCGACATGTGTGTTATCTGGCTTTTACGCCGTTTGACCGGGTTACGCTGCACCACGCGGGCGGTTTGCAGGAATTGCCCAAACTATTTTTGGGCGGTGTCTCACGCGAAAAAAGCCGCTATAATCTGCCGTTGCTGGACTGGCCCTCCCCGCAGGGATATCCATCTAGCGTATCCCGTCGTTAGATAAGGAGTCTTATACCATGAAGCCATCTTCTCCAGAAAATCATGCCCACCAGACTCTGTCTGTCACCGTGGAACATCAGCGACTCGCTTCTCCTGATTCGGCCAAATTGTGGGCCAAATGGGGGCCTTATCTTTCGGATCGGGCCTGGGGTACTGTTCGCGAAGATTATTCGCCCGATGGCAACGCATGGAATTATTTTTCCCATGATATGGCCCGCAGCCGGGCCTACCGTTGGAGCGAAGACGGTATTGGGGGTATTTCCGACGAACAGCAGATCCTTTGCTTCGCTCCCGCCTTTTGGAATGGCCGCGATCCTATTCTTAAGGAACGCTTTTTCGGTTTAACCAACCAGGAAGGCAACCATGGCGAAGATGTCAAAGAATACTGGTTTCATCTGGATAATCTCCCTTCGCATGCCTACATGAAAATGCTCTACCGCTATCCTCTGGCCGAATTCCCTTACCGCGAACTGGTGGAAATTAACCGCCGCCGCGGTGCCGACCAGCCCGAATATGAGCTGGCGGATACCGGTATTTTTGCCGACAACGCCTTTTTTGACATCCAGATCGAATACGCCAAGGCCGATCCGGGCACCATACTGTGTCGCTGTACGGTCACCAACAGATCCACGGAAATTGCCACGCTGCACGTATTGCCAACCCTCTGGTTCCGCAATACCTGGGCTTGGGATAAAACCGCCGCTTCCGAACCCGCGATCCGCGCCCGGGACCTCGGCCGGCCGGATGAAACGCTTCTGGTGGCCCGGCACGCCGAACTAGGTGAAGTCTATCTGTATGGGCGCGAGTCGGCGGAAACCCTTTTTACCTTTAACGAAACCAATCGCCGAAAACTCTTCAATGCTCCCAATACCCATCCCGCCGTCAAAGATGCCTTCCATGATTATCTCATTGCCCGCAACCCTGCAGCCGTGCATCAGGAAGCCTTTGGTACCAAAGCCGCACTGCATTACCAGTTGCATCTGGGGGCGGGTGCCAGCCATACCATCCAGATCGTTCTTTCCGAGCAGGCCCGGCCCAGACCCTACGAAAACTTTGATGCCGTTTTCACAGCCAGAATTGCCGAGGCCGACGCATTTTATGCTTCCATGCTTCCGCAGGTTTGTGATGAGCAGATGCGTTTGATTCAAAGGCGAGCCTTTGCCGGATTGCTTTGGAGCAAGCAATTTTATAATTACGATGTTACTACCTGGCTCAAGGGTGACAGCGGCGCGCCGGCACCAAAGGACCGCGCATGCGGCCGCAATTCTCATTGGAAGCATCTCGCATCCAGGGATATCATCGTCATGCCCGATAAATGGGAATACCCATGGTTTGCCGCCTGGGATTGGGTCTTCCACGCACTGACCCTGGGTTATGTGGATGTGGCCATGGCCAAAAGCCAGTTAGAACTCATCTGCTCCGAACGCTACCAGAATCTTTCCGGCCAATTGCCCGCTTACGAATGGGCTTTTGGCGATGTCAATCCGCCAGTGCAGGCCTTGGCCGTCTGGCGCATCTATAACCTGGATAAACGCCGTAACGGAGGCTGCGGAGATTTCGGCTTCCTTGAACGCATGTACCACAAATTGCTCGTCAATTTCGTCTGGTGGGTCAACCGCAAGGACCGCCGCGGTAATAACATTTTTGAAGGCGGATTTCTCGGCCTCGATAATATCTCCGTCTTCGATCGCAGCCGCCCTCTTCCCAATGGCGAACATCTCGAGCAGGCCGACGCCACCGGCTGGATGGGCCTATTTTGCCTGAACATGATGACCATCGGCCTGGAGCTTTCCCAGAAGGATCCCAATTATTCCCATCTGGTCGTCAAATTTCTGGACCACTTCGCCGCCATTTCCAGCGCCATCAATTCCCCCGGCCATCACGGTCTGTGCCTCTGGGATGAAACCGACGGCTTTTACTATGACACCATCGCCCAGAATCATTCCGCCAAATTTCCCCTGCGTGTGCGTTCGCTCGTCGGCCTGATCCCGCTTCTGGCCGTACAGATCATCGATCGCAGTTGGATCGAAAATCTCCCCGCATTCAAGGACCGCTCGCAATCCGATCTGATCCGCAAATACATCGGCGAAGAAAATATCGGATGGACCTGGTCCGCCGATTCCAGCCGCTGCCTGCTGAGCATTGCCAACAAGGACCGTCTGCAACGGGCCTTGCGCTACGTAGTGGATGAAAATGAATTTCTTTCACCTTTCGGCCTGCGCAGCGTTTCCAAGTTTCATCACGAACACCCCTTCAGCCTGGGATTGGATAACCGCCAGTGGGAAATTCGTTACGAACCCGCCGAATCCACCAACGGTCTCTTTGGCGGAAATTCCAACTGGCGCGGACCCATCTGGTTTCCCACCGCTTATCTGCTGGTAACCGCTTTGCGAACATATCATCACTTTTATGGCTCTGGCCTCACGGTACCCATCCCCGGTCAGAACGGTAAATCCATGAATCTGCTGCAGCTTTCCGAAGAAATTTCCCGTCGCATGATTGCCATTTTCATGACCGATAAAAATGGACGTCGGCCCGTGCATGGCGGACAGAAGCTTTTTCAGGACAACTCCCTGTGGAAAGATATGATCCCATTTCACGAATATTTTAACGGCGACGATGGCGCGGGCCTCGGCGCATCTCACCAGACCGGCTGGACGGCTCTGGTAGTGCAGCTTATTGACTATGTAACCCGCAGCTACGGAAAAACCGGCGGCTAAGCCAGCTCCGCCATCTGAAAATATAGTCTGTTGCAACATCGATAGGGATCGTGAAGTCTGTCCAACTCTCATTTATGACTCCACTTGAACGTATAGGTTTCAAACACATTCACATCACTTTAATAGTATAACATTGCTATGTATGTGTGCATCATAGGAACCTGAATTCGTCTTGGACAGGATTGTGCTTCGGCAGGAGGGAGCAGAGTTGCAAGGTCGGATGGGGGATCGGGGGTTGGTGGAAGTAACCACCCTCGCGTTGCGTGCCGTAAACTCATCGTGCATACGGTATTGCAGGCGCGAATGCGGACGCTACCGGTTGAATTCCCGACGATACAGTTAGCAAACGGCCTGTGCATGCGCTACGGTGCCAAGCCTTTCCATAGCCAGATTCTCCTGACTCGCGGGCCACAGCCCGCGCCCATACTCCCACTTCATAATTGTGATGAAATTGTTGATCTTGTTAATCTTAGCTCGACTTTTGCCGTTTTTGGTTGAGCCGAATAGCCCGATTACACAGGCCATTGAAGGTGCCCCGGAGTTTCTGCACATCCGTGCAAAACATGGGATGTGCAAAAACTCGCCCCACAATTGCGAATTCCGGAGGATTCGACCATTTACGCCTCTGAAAATCGGCAAAAGTCGAGCTTAGGAACCGGGCAAAAATAACTTCGCACTTTCCGGCTGGCCCTTTTGGCCGCCAGCTTCGTTGTTCGCTCGTTCCAGACCCACTGCCGGGGTATGCGCCTCGCTCACGCCTCGCCAGCGGCCAAAATTTCTGCGCCCTAAAACACGAATTTATTTTTGCGCGGTCCCTTACCGCTCCACACAGACCGCTACAGATGTATTTGGCGGAATCGGTGGCGGCGGCTATAGTTTGCGGGGCCAAAGCGGTTGCCTGTGCCGCAGACAGGCAGGCGAAATATGTGCAGACAGGCCTAAGCCAAAGGAAAGTGCATGGAAGTTGGAATTGTCGGTTTGCCCAATGCAGGCAAGTCCACGTTGTTTAACGCCTTGACCAATGCCGGGGCATTGGCGGCGAATTATCCCTTCGCCACCATTGAACCCAATATCGGGGTAGTGCCGGTGCCGGATGGGCGTCTGGCCCAGATACGCCAATGGATTCCAACAGAAAAGGTTATTCCCGCGCTGCTGCGTGTGGTGGATATTGCCGGCATTGTAAGAGGGGCCAGCAAGGGCGAAGGGCTGGGCAATAAATTTCTCTCTCATATCCGCGAGGTCGATGCTATTTTGCACGTGGTACGTTGCTTTAACGATCCGGATGTGATTCATGTGGATGGCGGGGCGGATCCGCTGCGCGATATGGATACCGTGGATACTGAACTGATTCTGGCGGATTTGGAAACGCTGGAACGCAGTCTGGATAAACAGCGCCGCACCGCTCGCTCCGGCGATAAAGATGCCCTGGCCGCGGTGACCGTAATGGAAATGGCCTTGGAGCACCTGCAAAAAGGCATCGGCGTGAGGGCCATTGCGGGCACCAAACCGGAAGAGCTTAAAATTCTTAACACCCTGGGGCTGCTTAGCGCCAAACGGGTTTTGTACATCGCCAATGTCGATGAGTCCGATTTGCATGGAAAAAGCGAACTGGTAGAAAAAGTGCGGCAGCGGGCCAAAACGGAATCCGGCCTGGTGGTAAGCGTATGTGCTAAGCTGGAGGCGGAACTGGCCGAGCTATCAGAGCAGGACCGCGCTGCCATGCTGGCGGATCTGGGCATGGCCGAACCGGCATTGGCCACCGTAGCCCATGAGGCGTATAAGCTCCTGGGACTGCAAAGTTATTTCACCGCCGGCCCCAAGGAAATTCGGGCCTGGACCATCCACCGCGGCTGCACTGCGCCGCAGGCTGCGGGCGTGATTCACAGTGATTTTGAAAATGGTTTTATCCGCGCGGAAGTATACAGCGTGGCTGACTTAATGGAATACAAAACCGAAGCGGCGATCAAAGCCGCCGGTAAAATGAGGTCCGAAGGAAAAACCTATATCTTCCAGGACGGCGATATTGCCCACTTTCTGTTTCATTAAGAGGCCGCGAACAAATAACTTTGCAGTCCCAGGAG
>JAJZNX010000066.1 GCA_021852275.1 Planctomycetota bacterium
TTGACCGCGCAACTGATGGTCGTCTGGCCTTGGGACGTGAAGGTGGGCATTCCTACAACCGGATCATCCACGCTTTGGGAGATGCCACCGGCCGCGAGCTGGCTAATTGCCTGGCGGGCGTTGCCCGGAGCCGGGAGCAGGTTTCCATTCTGGAACATACCTTTATTCTGGATTTGATTACGCTGGACGGGCAATGTATTGGGGCGGTGGCCCATGCCAAGGACCGCGGATTGTTTTTGATTTTTGCCCGGGCGACGCTGCTGGCATCCGGGGGAGCGGGAGCGTTATACCGCGAGACCACCAATCCGCCGATTGCCACCGCCGATGGCCACGCCATGGCCTGGCGGGCCGGGGCCATGCTGCGGGATATGGAAATGGTGCAGTTTCATCCCACCACGATTTACATTGCCGGGGCCACCCGTGCGTTGGTGAGCGAGGCGGTTCGTGGGGAAGGGGCTACGCTGATCGATAAAAATGGTTATCGCTTCATGCGGGATTACGATCCGGCGGGCGAGCTGGCTCCTCGCGATATTGTGGCCCGTGCCATTCTGGCCCAGTTGGCGAAAACGCATTCCACGCATGTATTTTTGGATGCCCGCCACCTGGGCACGCAGGCGTTTCAAACCCGCTTTCCATGGATTTTTGAAACCTGCCGCAGTTTTGGCATTGATCCGGGCAAGCAGCCGATTCCGGTGCATCCCAGCGCCCACTACATGGTAGGAGGGGTGGCGACCGATCTGGCCGGCCGCACCAGCATTCCCGGCCTTTACGCCATCGGCGAGGCATCGTATACGGGTTTGCACGGGGCGAATCGGTTGGCCAGCAATTCACTTATCGAGGCGCTGGTTTTTGGTAAACGGGCCGGGGATGATGCCGGGCGGCGGTTGGCCGGCGAAATGCGGCAGTTGGAAATTCCACGCATCAATGCGGAAATTCCACCCAGCCAGCGCACCGAACTGGATACGCAGGATATTCTTTCCAGCCTGCGGGCACTGATGTGGCGTAATGTGGGTATTGAACGGTCCGGTCCGCGCCTGGAGGAATCTGCGGAGATAATCGGTTTCTGGTCCCGTTACGTGCTGGATAAGGTGTTTGACGCGCCGGCGGGATGGGAGCTGCAGAACATGTTGCAAATATCCCGCCTGATTACCCTGGGGGCCAATGCCCGTTGCGAAACCCGCGGCGTGCATTACCGTACCGACTTTCCGCAGATTGATGACATCAACTGGCGCTGCCACCTGGATTGGCAGCCCAATTCCGATTTGCCGGTGAAGATGCCCGTGGTGGAACCGCCATGATGGGCCGCCATGGCCGATGTGCAGTTGGCGAATGGGGCTGCGATCGGGCAGGGGCGCTTTTGGCAGGCGGCATGTGCCCTCCGGTGGCTTCATTCATGGTTTGCGGCCAGGCATTGGGCGATAGTCCAGCCGGCGAGGCGGCCGGTGGAGAAGGCAAGTTGCAGGTTGTAGCCGCCGCTGGGGCCGGTGAGGTCGAGAATTTCTCCGGCTAAAAATAAATACGGGTTCAGGCGCGATTGCATGGTGTTGGGGTTGACCTGGGAAAGCTGCACACCACCGGCGGTAACCATGGCCTCTTGAAAGCCACGGGTTTGATACACGTGAAACCGGCAAGCCTTGAGATATTCGGTGAGGGTGTGCATTTGCCGGGCGGTTAAGGCGGCGCAGGGATGTTCCGGTGGTATGTCGGAAAGATGGCAGAGCATTTCGGCAAGTCGTTGTGGAAGCAGTTGGGCCAGCATGGTTTTAACCAATTTACGCCCGGACTCATCATGCCACGTATGAAGCATAGCGGATAGCTGCGGGCGGCTATGCTGGCGGAGAAAATCCACACGCAGGGGCACGGGGGTGAATTTTTCCAGCAGTTCAGCGACAATTTCGGAAAGGTTCAACACTGCCGGGCCGGAAAGGCCAAAGTGCGTAAAGAGCAGATCATTGATGCTGGGTGTGGGTTTGCCGGTAGCCAGGCGCGGCAAGGGGCCGGGGGTTTCAATGCGCACTTCCACATCGGTCACCGCGACCCCCTGAAGCTGAGCCACCCATGCTTCGCGGCATAGCAGCGGAACAATGGCCGGTCGCGGGGTAATAATGTGGTGGCCCAGCGACTCGGCAAAGCGGTAGCCATCGCCGGTGGTTCCCATGCGGGTGTAACTTTGGCCGCCCACGCAAATAAGCAGATACCGGCTTTGGAGAGTTGTGCCATCAGCGGTGCAGACGGTGAAGAGTTTTGATGTTACATTCCACTGGACCTGGGTGGCGGCACGTGTCGGCCCGGCATGGCAGATCACCCCCAGTTGGGCCATTCGCCGCACCATGGCATCCACCACGGTGCGAGCCTGATTGGAATCTGGATAAATTTTTCCGTCGTGTTCTTCATGGGTAGGTTCACCTTGAGCAGCAAACCATGCCCGTAACGCGGCATTGTCAAAATGACGCAGGGCCGGGGATAAAAATCGGCCATTGCGGCCAAATTGGGCAATGAGGAAATCTATATCGCCGGCATTGGTCAGGTTGCAGCGTCCACCGCCGCAAACCAATACTTTAATGCCGGGCCGGGCATTTTTTTCAAGAATTGCCATTCGTGGCATGGGCCAGCCGTTGTGCATGGCTGCTTCGCCGCAGGCAATTGCGGCCATCATTCCGGCAGCACCGGCCCCCAGAATAATGAGGTCCAGCGGCTGTGATGCAGGCGGTTGCGGGGAAGCAGGTTGGAGGGGAGCTGGATTCATGGATTTATGATAGCGGATAACCTACGTGCACGGCCAAGGACAAGGATACGACCCACACGGTGCGGTAGTATGGTGGCTGCGGGGCTATGGCATGGTAAAAGTTGTTGATTCTCCGGCGGCCAGGGCAAGGTCTTTGACGGCATCCTTATACCGCACGGTCCAGCGACCGGCTTGCCTGGCCCGCAGGGTGGCGCTAACCAAAGCCCCTTTGCACCAGGCTAAATCCACCTCCACGCCGCCACGAGCAACCAAACCACGCACCTGCCCTTGCGACCAAACCGGCGGCAGGGCCGGCAGCAGTACAATTCGTCCGGTGTGGCTTTGCAGCAGCATTTCTGCGATGCAGGCGGAAAAGGCAAAGTTGCCATCGATTTGAAACGGTGGATGGGCGTCAAATAAATTGGTGTACAGGCCGCCCTTCTGGTTGGAATAATCGGTCTCATCGGTATCTACCAGAGTCATCAGGCGGCGAATTATGGCATACACATGCGGACCGTCTTGCAGTCTGGCCCATACGTTCATTTTCCAACCCAGCGACCATCCCGTTCCGCCGTCGCCGCGAATGGCCAAAGATTGTCTGGCCGCGGCCACCAGCTCCGGCGTCCCATGCGGGGTGATCTGTGCACCGGGAAAGAGGCCATAAAGATGGGAAATGTGGCGATGATGCACTTCCTGTTCCTGGAAATCTTCCGACCATTCCTGCAGGCGGCCGCCCGCACCGATGCGCGGCTTAAGCAGGCGGCTGCGGGCATCGGCTAACTGACGGGCGAACGGGGCATCGACGCCGAGAATTTCCGCAGTGGCGATGCAGTTGCTGAAAAGGTCCCACAGGATGGCCATATCCATGGTGCTGGCGACGCTGGTTGCAGCGGGTCCGGCCGGGGTCATAAACATTAATTCCGGGGAGGTAGAAGGCGCTGTAACCAGATGGCCGCTGGAATCTTCCACGAGGAAGTCGAGAAAAAATTCCGCCGCACCTTTCATACAAGGCCACGCCCGCTGCTCCAGAAATTCTTTATCGCCCGTGTATTGATAATGCTCCCACAAGTGGCGGCATAGCCAGGCACCGCCCATGGGCCAGTTGATACAGACGGGGTTGTGAGCGCCGTCGCCGGGGGGTGCGGTTTGCCGCCAGAGGTCCGCATTATGGTGGGCGACCCAACCCCGGCAGCCATAGTTTATTTCCGCGGTGCGTCGGCCATTTTCCGCCAAACCCTCAATAAGATCAAAAAGAGGTTGATGGCATTCCGAAAGATTACAGTTCTCCGCCGGCCAATAATTCATCTCGGTGTTGATGTTGAGGGTCCAGTTGCAACTCCATGGCGGCCGAACGCTGTCATTCCAGATTCCTTGAAGATTGGCCGGTTGCCCGCCGGGCCGTGAGGAACTGATCAGCAAATATCGTCCAAACTGGAACAGCAGCACGGCCAATCCTGGATCGTCCTGGTTGGCAAAGCGTCGCAACCGTTCATCCGTGGGTAGGGCCGCCGGCTCCAGTCGGTTCGCCGCCGATAGCGTAGGCTCCGGGCCACGCGCATCGGCACTGGGGCCTATGGTCAGGTTAATCCGATCAAAGAGTCTCTGATAATCCTGCACATGACGCTGCCGCAGTTCGCGGTAGGATAGTGCAGCCGCAGCGCTTAAATGCCGCGTCGCTTCCACGGAAGGATCGCGTCCATCCCGGCCAGGCGAACGCTTTAATCCATTGAAACTGGTGGCTGCGGAAAAAAGCAGGGTCAGTTCATTGGCCCGCTCCACCGCCATCTCACCATCGCCGCAAGTTACAAGGCCCCGGTCGGCCACGGCCATGAGCCGGGCATCGAAAGTCATGCCCTCGGGGTTGGGGCCTTCATCGTAAATAACGGCACCTTTGGATTTCATTCGGTCCGGGTCCACATGTTCCATATAACTGGGTTCCACATGGGCTGGACAACGACCGCGCATCACCAACAGGCCATTTTCCGATCGCACTTGAAACCGCAGCGGGCTGGTCAATGCGGCCTTGATGGAGATGGCATCGGGGCGGTCACAGGTCAGATGAATGACCAACACCTGATCGGGGAAACTGATGAAAGCCTCTCGCGTCCACCAGGCCCCGTCATGGCGAAATTGGACTCGAGCGATGGCCGTGCGCAAATCCAATTCCCTTTGGTACTCGGTCACGTTGTCGCCGCCGGTTGAAGGCCAGTGCAAATGCAAATCACCCAGAGGCAGGTAAGACTGGTTATACGGCCCCTGCATTTTTTTGCACAAGGCGTCCGCCCGGATAAAATCCCGCGCAAAAAGGGCTTGGCGCACTTCCGGCAAAACGGCTCTGGCGTGCGGATTGTTGCAATCTTTCGGCCCGCCGGACCAAAGCGTGTTTTCGTTTAGCTGGAATCGCTCGGTAGTGATGCCGCCGAAGACCATGGCCCCCAGGCGACCATTGCCTAAGGGCACGGCCTGCGTCCAGGCGTTGGCGGGCTTGCGGTACGAAAGCTTTAAGTCGCTAGGGTCGGACAACCAGAACACATTCTTCTCCATATCATTGAGCACACTCACCTATGGGGTAGCCTCCGGTGCAATTGATTCTGGTAACACCGTGGCTGCGGGAAGGTCTTTATAGACGCCTTTTTTCCAGGCACGATAAATCAGGTAAAAGCCGATGGCGGAAGTCCCCTGGATAACCGCCGGCCAAAGAAAACAGTATTGATAGTTATGCACTTTATCCAGCATAACACCCGCCAAAGGTCCCAGGATCATGCAAAACACCGACTGGGCCAATGCGCTGGCCGAACAAAATTGGCCGAGCTTGGCTTTGGGATAAACCTCCACGGTCAGTACACCGATGGCAATGCCATAGGTGGCGATGAAGATATTGATGGCGATTAAAAATATCAGCATGGTGGTTTTGTTGTGTAAAAAGAAAAACGCTCCAAGATTCGATAATGCCCATAACGCCATAGATGCAGGAATGGAGCGCACCGCTCCGATACGGTCCAGTAAAGATCCGATCGGGTAGGCTGCCACCGCCACGACCATGGGTGGAATGGCCAGAATATGGCCGATGGTTTTAAATTTCATGTGCATCTGGGAATGGTAAAAAAGTATCAGAAAGCCGCCGGCGGCATTTCCCAATTGATAAAGCATGAGCGTACCAAAAACCAGCAGGTAACGACGCTGCGAAAAGCAATCGGTAAAATAACCGCCCACAGCCTTGACAAAATTAACTATGGGATTGGTGGCGCTGCGGGGCGGCGGGGAAGGATATTCTCCCTCTTTCACCCGCCACACGGTCAGCAGATAAATAACCGCAAAAACCACGGCCACGCCCGCGAAAAGTTCTTTCATATAATGGCCGGCGTATCGCAGTAAGAAGTAGTTCCAGATCACGGTGGCCAAAGTGGAGATGATTTTTCCGAGGGCATAGAAGCGGCTCAGCACCGGCTCGGGGACCACATCCCAATAGTAATAACTGAATATGGCCAGCAGCGTGGCATTAAAGGCATTAAAGCCCAGCAAGATAACGCCCAGGAACACGCAGAAACCCAGGGTTTCATGGGCGAGAAAAAGATGGTGGATCCAGGAAACCGCCTGGGCCGCGTGAAAAAAATCGGGCGACCATGGAATCAAAGCCAGGAAAATGGCACACGGTGGCGTGGCCAGTGCCAAAAACGGTCGTCGCCGGCCATAACGTGTCCGCGTGCGATCCGACCAGGTGCTGACCACTGGATTGATCCACATGGTCAGCGGCCCCAACACTGTTCCCAATACCGACATTTCCGTGTTGGACAGGCCGTTGTTCTTCATGATCACCGGCAGCAATCCCTGCACCTGTTCCATGAGCATCAGGATCAGGTCATTCCACATCAGAAAAAAGAACAGCACGAAGATCGCCGCTTTGGTGTAACGCAGCGTACCGACGGTAAAAATTTTGCCGGTAAGGCCAGTACCTGCTTGGGCATCGTCGACCAGCGGCATCCCGGGAGTACTATCAGACATACTATTCCTTCATTCATTGCAAGGCCTAGGCCAAACCATGTTCTCGCAAATCAATCTGGCCAACGGCACATAATCACCGCAATGACGCGAGTTGACAAGAGTAATACAGCGCGGGAGCGATTGCGGTACCGGTGATGGCGGTCCGGGGCTGGATCTGCGGCATGTCGGCGGCGGTGCAAGGCTTTCGGGGCTGGTTTTCAGTGCCGCAGTGCCGGGCGCGGCAAGCCAACGTCCGAGAATAAAATTATCCGCCCCACGGCACATCCTGAAGATGAATTGTGGGACGAAGGTTTATCTTTTGGGCTGGTTCGTCCGATGATAACAGCACGAATATTGTTTGTGCACGCTCGGATGAAAACCGATGCCGGACTTCTACGGAGGTGGTACATTGTCTATGGAATTATCTACTGATCAATCTAAATCGGATTCATTGTCGGTACCATCGCAAAGTGCGCGGGGGCTGTATGAGCGCGGCGAGGAGTTCCTCTTCGGCATCGGCCACTGTCACCAGGACTTCGACGAAGCCCGCGAATGTTTTGAGGATGCCGCCAAGCTCGGTCTGGGCCGGGCCTACTGGCGCCTGGGCTGGATGCGGTTCCGCGGGCAGGGCTGCCCGAAAAATCCGCTGGGAGGAGTAGGAATCTGGCAGGCCGGGGCCAAAGTGGGCGATCGCTTCTGCTGGGGTGAACTGGGGGCGGCGTTTACCGCCTCGAAGGATCCAGTCAACGCCCGGGCCGCCTGGCGGGAATTTTTCGAATCGGCCGAAATCTATGATGAACAGGAAGAGGAACTGGAGATCGGCTGGCTGGTCTGCCGCTACATCGACGGCCACCTGCGCAGCGGATTGCCCCTGGATTTTCTCTCAGGGATCAAGTGCTTTCAGACCGAAGCCCGACACGGCGCGGAAGAGGCCATTGCCACCTGTCGACGCAAACTCGGTGCCGCGGTGGAAAATGACCAGGTGTTTAAGATTGCCACCGCGGCGGTGGAATTTTTGGATAAAATCACCGTCCGCAAGCCACGCCGTGGCCCGGAATTGCCCCAGACCACGCTCGAAGCAGCAGACGACGAAGTCATCGCGTTTCGGTAGGCGGCCCCGGCTCCCGCACCCTCACCAGATCATTGCCATCCAGCTTCATGCGCGGATACAATCAGGCCATGGTGCCAAAGAGCGGGTTCCACCTGTTGCGGCGGGCTGATATAGCCCGCCACCGCCGGCTGCCATAGCAATGGTCTCCTTCAAGGCGTAAACCTTCATGACCGGTGAAAACGCTTTTCCCATTAACGGCGCACCGCCGGCCCAGCCATTACAGCCACCGAATTTTCCTGCACCAAGCGTTATGATTGCATTTCTATGCACCGGTCTATCGTTGCTGGCGGCAGCAGCGGGATGGCAATGGGGAGCCGTACCATCCCCAACCGGATGGTGGACGCGCACCTGGTTGTATGTGAATTTGGCCGTGGGTTTTTTATGGTTTGTAGTATGGCCGGCGCTGGCATTGCGGCCCGGAGCGGACAGACGCATTAAGCCTCTGATTATTCGTTGGCTGGGCATGGCCGCCGGCAGTCTTCCGGCACTATGGCTGGCATTCTATTTTGCCTCACCTGCGGCCGGTCTATTGGTGCAATGCCTGGTCATGCAACTTTGCTGGGGGATATTCGCTTTTGGAATCGTTGGGATTGCCGCACGGTGCCGCGGCAACGGAACGGTGGCAGCGGGGATTTTGAGTTTTTTGTATGTCATGGGGCCGTTGGGGTGGTACCTGGCGGCAGAATTTACGCAAGTTTCACCGGTGTGGGCAGGCTTGGCCCCGGCCATGGATACTTTTGCCGCCGCCCACGGTGCCGCAGGCTACGCCCTAATTTGGGCGGTCGGTTTTGGCGTCATGGGACTGACTTTAACCGGGTGGGTGTTATGCATCCCTGTGGCGCAGACTGCTGCGAATGGAGGCTTTCCCTGCGGAGAAAGTACAGGGGAGAACGAATGAAGCGGCCGCAGCGCGGGCGCAAAACGCGGTGCCTATTTGCTGACGATAGCGTATACTCGCAGGCAGGTGAATTTAGCCTGCAGCCAGTTCCAGTATGAACGCAGAACAGGATGCCCCATCATGAAGATTTATACCCGTCAGGGCGATCAGGGCCAAACCGGTCTTTTTGATGGCACACGTGTATCTAAAGACCACTGGCGTATTGAAACGTACGGCACCGTCGATGAACTCAACAGCGTGCTGGGACTGGCTATTGCAACGTGCATCGAGCCTGCGCTGCAAAAATTGCTGCTTAGAATTCAACACCAGCTATTTGACCTGGGTGCGGATTTGGCCACGCCTGCGGATTCCCCAAACGCCCACCGTGTACGACGGATATCGCCTGCGGACACGGAATTTCTTGAAAAGCAGATTGATCTGGCGGACGCACGGTTGACTCCACTTAGAGAGTTTGTACTGCCGGGCGGAACCATCCTGGCAGCGCAACTCCATGTGGCCCGCACCGTATGCCGACGGGCGGAGCGCCGCCTGGTTACGCTGATGCAGCACGAGAAACTTGATCCGCAGCCGCTGATTTATCTCAACCGATTAAGCGATTTGCTTTTCACCCTGGCCCGATTGGCCAATCATCTGGAAAAAAAAATGGATGTTCCCTGGCAGCCCGGCGGGGCATAAGCTTGCCTGGTGCCATGCGACCATCAGCAGAACCGGCGGTTTGCTCGCCCGCCTTACGTTTCCACCGCAACCGCTGTTGGTCGAGGGGCGGAGAATTCCACCGTAAACGGATAAATCGCCTGGTGGATGCGCCGTCCACCCACCACCACACTAAGCCGCCCCTGCCAGCGGAGAATGATGCGGGCGGGCCTGATTTTAAACTTGGGAATGGGTTCCAGGCTGGCGGGCAATTCATAGGCCGCCGTTCCGACGAGGGGATTTTCCGCGCCGGCCATCGTCGAAGCCACCAAGGACTGGGCCGAAAGCCACGGAATATCTTCCACCAATTGCGAACCGGAGCGCAACAAATCGCTCACAAACAACGCTTGGCGATGGCAACTCATTTCCAGGACAATTTGTTCCACCGGCAGGTTTCGCCGGAACCGCTGCGCAACGCGTACTTCAACAGTTTGCCCCATTTTGGGCCGGGCCTTGTTGATGGTAATCACTGGTTCCAGCAGACGCCCAAAGATCCACAGCCACCGGAGGCTCATCGCCAGCGGCACCAGGGCGAACAGCACACCGACCACCAGACCGGCCACCGCCAGAGATTGATAATGCCGACCGGCCATGACAAAGTATTGCCCGAAGGCAAGAGTCATGGCCGCCAACCAGGTCAGCAACACCAGAATCCAGAATTTAATTTGTCCACCGATGGTATGCCGCGGCTGCAGAACAAACCATCCATCTGCGGTGGGTTGCGGATTCATGTTGAGGATCGGACCGGCCAACGGAGCCAGCACGGTACGCCAAGCCCAGGCTACCACCAGGGCGATCATCACGGGAACCAGCACCATCAGATAAAATGCAAAGGAAAAGGGCCGGACCAGCAGCGCTGTGTGTGGATGGGCCGGATCATACCAGGCCTGCACTTCGGCCCCGGGAGGATAACGGCAGAGAATAGCTGCGGCCCAGGGCCTGGTGCCTACCCTCTGATGGCCGCGAATGGCGTGGGCGGTATAAAGCTTTCCCGCTACGGCATATTGATACGTCAGATTCGGCTGGTAATACAAAAAGCCATTGGAACTGATGGTGCGTATCCGGGCCAGGGTAATTTTGGCCGGCACCGCCTGATAGGTATGGTCAACGCGCCATTGTCTGGCGATGCCATAGATACCGCCCGCCACCATCAGCAGCAATACCACTGCCACACCGATGAGCACAATGCGGGCGGTGCGCTTAAGCAATACCCTCCGATCTGTTGGGGGCTGGGTCACTGCGGCTCCTGAAGACACGGCAAAGCGCGGCAAATATCCATCCGCCCGCGGCGGTGGACACCCTGTTGATGGCACCGTCGCCAGCGCCGGGCGTAGGGTTATCTTCGTCGAATCCAGGCCCAAACGCCAGCGTGGTGCAGTTACCAGATCACCTGTATTAGGTCTGGATGTTCACGTGGCGGGGCGAGCCTGCCGCACCGCGCCGTTGTTGTACACCAGCGGAAAATGCGCCCCTTCAATGACCGTGCCCACACCCGCCTGAGCCTGGGTGATAAATGGTTCCATCGGATGGTTGACCACCTTGCAATACACACTGCGTTCATTCATATAATGCAGGGCAATGGCCCGCCGGGGCCGTCCACTGCGGTTGGCGTGGGAACCGTGCCAGGTCAACGAATGGTGGAGGTGCATATTCCCCTTTTTAACAGGACACAGCCGCACTTCCAGGGTGTGGCCCTGAAAAGTTTTGGGCATGGCCTCAAAGGATTTAATCTGATGGAGAAAATCAATAGTGTTGCCCCATTGGTGAGAACCTGGAATCATGGACATACATCCGTTATCCACATCCGCATCGTCCAGCGCAATCCAGCAGGTTACCTGCTGATCCTTGGGGGTTAGGCAGGGCCAATAGGGGCTGTCCTGATGCCACATATTCACACCACCAGTGCTGACCGGTTTGTATTGAATCTGGTCATGCCATAGCCGCAACTGCTTACCCTCCAGCACCTGCTTCACGGCTTCCACCACGGGCGGATGAAACACCAACTGGCGAAACAGCTCCGAGGCCTCCCAGATATTTACCACCTGCCACACCGGGGCCTCCGGTTTATTTAAGTTGCTGATGCTCACGGGTTGCGGAGTACCGGGTTGGTCCTTATCCGCCAGCACACGCAGCACTTCCTGGGCCAGTGCATCGGCGTGCGATTCGGAAATAACTTTACCACTATTGACGAACCCATTCTTATGAAAATCCTGTGCCTGCTGCGCGGTAAGCATGAAGAGTACTCCTTGTTCCAGGCCCGTGGGCCTTGGTTTTTCTGTCGGTACGGACGGGACCGCCGGCATCAACTGTCGACGTAAAAAATCGCCACCGCACCACGTTACTTATTGTGCCCGTTTGGGCGGGGCGATCCCATAGCTGGGAGAATCATCTGTTGGCCGGGCGGATCACGGCCGGGCGGGCGGTATGGCACCCTGACGGCCCGCAAGCGCCATGCGCCGATATTCCGTCGGCGGCAGACCATCCAGCCGCGTGAAGGTCCGCGAAAACTGAAAGACATCGGCAAAGCCTAACTCCATGGCCACCTGTTTGACGGACTTATTCATATTCACGAGCAATAGCCGGGCTTTTTCGATCCGGCGCTGCTGCTGATATTCCCGGGGCGAATAGCCGGTCCACCGCCGAAACACACGGTTAAAATGGGCCCGGGAAAGTCCCGCCAACGCCGCCAACGCGTTAAGATCCGCCCGCTCCGAAAGATGATGGTCGAACCAGGTGAGTACCGGCTGCATGCGTACCGCCAGAACCACATCGCCGCCGGTACCGCCGGAGTCCGGCCGGGTTAAAAGCCGCCACAAAATATCCAGCAGCGTCATCCGCGCTTCCAACTTGCCCAGAGGCGTGGACGCGGCGTGGGCCTGCACCACCCGCTCAAACAACTTCAGCAACGGATTCACCCGCGACAGACGGATGTTCCCAGGCACGTTCAGGCCCCCCTCCAGCAGTACCGCGTAAGGCCGGCGCCGGTCAATGCGCGGCCCACCGGGGTATGCGTGTCGGCCAAAATCAAAATGAACCGCAATGTGTTCGCACGTATCGTTATTCGCCGAATGCAACCGGTGGGGTTGAAACGGTGGAATTAAAAATAGCGCCCCCGGCCCAAAATCGACCACCCCAGTGGAGGTTTCAAAGCTCCCCTGGCCGCTCAGCAGCAGCACAAACTCATAATCAAAAATAATCCGCCAATCCACATGCAACGGCCCCGCCAGCCGATGCGCTATGCGAATCAGCGGATTCACACGCTCCAGCGGTACCGGAATTAAACGCTGTGGACGCAATTTGCCAAATGGTGCTGTTCGCTGAATCGCCATTGTCTTCATGAACCGATTCCAACCTTAGCAGATTGCCACCAGCGAACTATTCACAACTTCTTTGGCGCCGCACCGGCCAAACCCGCTGAAACTCCGGCCGCCGGTCCGCCTTCACGGAGATAAATTCTTAAACCGGGCAATAGCCGCCTGCCGAGCCTGTCCATGATCCACTACTGGTGCCGGATAGTTGCGGCCTATGATACACCCGGCCTGCTTTTGTATAGACGGAGGCATGAGCCACGGCTGATGGATGCTTTGGACGGGGACCTGGCCAAGTTCGGGCAACCAGCGCCGGATGAAAATACCGTGCGGATCAAAACGCCGGCCCTGCAAGATCGGGTTCATTACTCGAAAGTAGGGTGCTGCATCGGTGCCGGTGCCGGCACTCCATTGCCATCCGCCCACGTTACTGGCCTGGTCATAATCGCAGAGCCATTGGCGAAAAAAGTTTTCGCCCACGCGCCAATCGATATCCAAATCCTTCACCAGAAACATGGCGGTAATCATGCGCAGCCGATTATGCATCCAGCCCGTCGCCACCAGCACGCGCATGGCCGCATCCACAATGGGATAGCCCGTCTCACCACGGGTCCATGCGGCCAGCCGATCCGGCCTTTTAGGCCAGGCCAGCGTGGCGTAGCGCCGTTGAAAGGCCTCTGTCGCCGTATGCGAATAATGGAACAAAATCATGCGATAGAATTCGCGCCAGATTAATTCTGCCAGCCATGTGGCTGCGCCGCTGTTTTTGTCATCAGCGGCTCCGGCGTGCAAGGCTGCCAGGACGCACTGCCGGATGGAAATAGTGCCGGCGTTGAGATGAGCCGAAAGCCGCGAACTGCCGTCTACGGCTGGAAAATTCCGCTGCATGGCATACTCCCGAATGGGCTGTGCGGTAAAGTTGGCCAGCATCGCGGCTGCACCAGATTCGCCGGTGGGCAAGGTGTTTTTCACATCACCATAACCTAAATCGCGGGGCGTGGGCACCGTATCCGCGGCGCACCGTAACGCGGCGCTTTTGCTCGGCAGTCTGGTAGACTGCACCGGATTTTGCTCCAGGGCTGCCAGCCAGGCCCGCTTGTACGGTGAAAACACGTGGTACACACTTTCCGACCCTGTCAGCAGTTCAAATTCCTCAAAAATGACGCCATCTTTGCACGCCCGCACCTTGACGCCTGCGTCCTGGGCCAACCGCGTCAGCCGTCGATCCAGCGCCAGTTGGCGAGGCTCATACTCTTTGTTGAAGGTAATGCCGTCCGCACCAAGTTGCCTGGCCATGGCGACAAGAGCAGCAGCGGGGTCCGCGGTGGTCACAATTTTCAATGGGATATTCAGAGAGAGCAATCCCTGCCGCAATTCGGTCAGCGCTGCGAGCCAGAAACCCGCCTGAAATGGCCCCATACACCCGGCAGTGGCGGGAAACCAGCGGGTATCAACAACAAAAACCCCCACCACGGCATCCGCCAGTCGGGCCGCCGCCGCCAGGGCCGTGTTGTCATGTACCCGAAAATCGCGTCTGAACCAGTGCAGGTAAATGGACAGAAATAACCTCCTGACTACGTGTATCCAAAAAAGCACGTCCCCTCAAACCCACCAGACCCCAGATATGGGCCTCATAGGTGGACAGAGCCTTGCATGGCCCTGCAGTGGCCGGGACGGTCAGGGGCGATTTTCCGGCGACGGCTTTGTGGTCGGAGTAAGTTGTGTGCCCAGCATATTCAGGTCGTGCTGTAATCTGGCTCCCAGACGCTTGCGCACATCGACGGACAATTGTGATTTCCTGACAAATAAATTCAGGTGAATTCCATCCGCCAGAGGGATGCGAATCATTCCCACAATCGGATCGCGTCCCCGCGGCTCCGCGGCAGTTAATAGCCGGGGCGGCGCGATCACCAGATGTTCTCCGCGAATCCGCCAAATCATGCCGGTGGCCCCGCTGATGGCCGCCAGGGTCTGTTCGGCACTGCCGCCATTGGAACGCACATTTACCGTCGGAATGGCCAGATATAAGCCGGGAGCCGGGGCTAACCACAGCCCCGTCGCCCGCGCCAGATCCGCCAGCACCACCTGCAGAGGAGCATCGGCGGCATGAAGAAACACCGGCCGATGCAGTTGATGCCGCACCCACCGCGCTGCGCTGCTGACAAAAATCCGATCATGCCGCACATACCATACACAATGCAAGGCCCGCGCATAGGTATTTAAGGCTCGGGCCGCGGATTCGGGCAATTCCCGTCGCACCGCCGACACAGCCGTGGCCTGCAAGGCCGCCGATACTATCGGCAACCGCACTGCCGACAGGGGCTGGCCCAGTTGTTTGGCCAGATCCGCCGGCCATTGCGAATCAATATGGACCACCGTTGACCCATATACCGCCCGCAGCAAGTTAAGCTCCACCCAGGTGGCGCGCCGCCCGGTGTGACGCAAGGCCCGGGACGGCATGACCACCAGGTGCCCACCCACCGGACAAATTCGCAACGCCAGTTGGCCGACAATGGATTCCATGGCTGCTTGTACCGAAACATTTTTGAACCGGGCGCTGATCCGGGTGCGACCGCCCAGCGGCAAAAGCTGGTAGACGCGCTGCTGCACGTCAATGGGAATACGAGCCTTATCGGCCAGCGTTGAAAAGGCCCGCCGCAGTGTACAGGTTTTGAGATTCAAGCTGATGCGCTGGGCAAGCATCCGTTGTAAATACATGGCACGGTCTGACCTGGCCGCAGCGGGTGCCGCCGCCCAATCCGGGCGCACACCCAGCGCCATCACCGCCAACACCATGCCCAACACCATTCGCGATTGCTGCGTCATCGACTTTCTCCGGAATCCGGCCTGCGCGGCATTACACCTTCAATGCCACCTTATGCTCCAATCTGCCTACGTAACGATCGCGGATCGGTTGCACGGTGTGGGCGATAAACTCGTCCACCTGCTCCACCGAGCGCCCGATGTAACGTCGCGGTTCCATGATTTTATCAAGTTCCACCCCGGCAAAGGCCGGATCCTGCCGTAGTCGTAGCAGCAGATCATTTTCCAACCCCATATCCTTCACCTGGCGTGCCGCAGAAAGCGAATGCTTGCGAATTTTTTCGTGCAGGTCCTGGCGGTCTCCACCGGCCTTGGTGACCGCCATGAGAATATTTTCGGTGGCCATGAACGGTAGTTCCGCCATCAGCCGCTGGTTGATGACGCGAACATGGACCACCATGCCACGAACGACATAGATTAAAATATCCAAAATGGCATCCGCGGATAGAAACGCCTCCGGCACCGACAATCGCTTGTTCGAGGAATCGTCCAGGCTGCGTTCAAACATCTGCTGCCCCGCAGTCAGCATGGGTTGCAGGGCCAGGCCCATAAGCCAGCGGGCCAACCCGGTGACGCGTTCGCTTAAAACCGGATTGCGTTTGTAGGCCATGGCCGACGAACCCACCTGCTCATCTTCCATCGGTTCATCCAGTTCCTTAAATGCCGCAAGCATGCGGATATCCTGGGCCATTTTCTGCGCTGCGGCGGCCACGACCGCCAAACTGGCCAGGATCTGGGCATCCATCACTCGTGGGTAGGTCTGGCCGGTTACCGGATGAACGCGCTGAAACCCCAGACGCTCGGCCACCAGTTTTTCCAGCCGTTTGACCTTCTCATGGTCGCCATCAAACAATTCCAGAAAAGATGCCTGCGTGCCGGTGGTGCCTTTAATGCCGCGCAGCATCAACGTTTCCATCCGCAATTCAATATCCGCCAAAGCCAGCACAAAGTCATAGCACCATAAAACGGCCCGCTTGCCCATGGTGCAGGGCTGGGCCGGCTGCAAATGGGTGTAGGAGAGCGAAGGCAGGTCTTTCCACTGCTGGGCAAAGCGGGCCAGGCTGTCAATGAGATTGGCCAGCTTCAGGCGGATAATTTGCAGCCCGTCGCGCAGCAGCAGCACATCCGTGTTGTCCACCACATCCATGGAGGTCGCACCCAGATGAAGAATCGGTTTGGCCAACGGGGCCGCCTTGGCAAATGTCTGCAGATGGGCCATCAGGTCATGGCGAAGCCGTTGCTCCTGCCGGGCTGCTTCATGATAGTCAATGTCATCCAGGTGGACACGCATCTGCTGAAGCTGTTCTTCCGTAATGGGCAGCCCCAACTCTTTTTCCGCTTCTGCCAGGGCCAGCCAGATTCTGCGCCAGGTCGAGAATTTGCGTTGGGGCGAAAATACTTCCAGCATCTCGGCGGAAGCATTGCGTGTTACCAGGGGATTTTCGTAAACATGAGGTGAATGGGTTGGTGACATCGGCAGATCCTTCAAAAATGCTCCGACCTGAAACTGGATAAATAATAGCATAAAATCCCGCGGACTTGAATTGTCCGCAGGTGCTGCCGCAGAGGATTCCCCGCTGGAGACGAGGCCCTGTCGGCGACATCATCGAATTCCCCAAGGGCTTGACTCGACCAGGGCCATCTTGTAATTTATGGGTTGCAGATACACATATCTGTGTGTGATCGGCCAGATTTTGGGTTTTACGCAGTCGGACTCCGCGGAGGTTAGAATATACTGGCGGCGGGGGCCGGCGAATTCTCATGCATCGCCTTGTGATTGTCAATGAGGTGCGTTATGAGCAGTAGCACAGGAATAGTCAAATGGTTCAACAGCCGCAAGGGGTTTGGCTTTATCCGCGACAAAAATAACCAGGATATTTTCGTCCATCATTCCTCCATTCTTGCGGAAGGGTATCGCTCTTTACGGGCGGGCGACTTGGTAGAGTTTGAAGCCCAGGCCGGCCCTAAAGGCATCAAGGCCGCCAACGTGCGGCGGGTGCCGGATTAACTATCAGCGATCCGCGGTCAGCTTTCAGCGGTGAGGATGGCTGCGGTCCCAGGGGATAATTTTGCATTTGAGAATAGTCTTGCTCCCATGGCAGGCAAGATGTCCGCCCGCAAAGGTCGCGTCAGGTAAGAGTAGCCGCTGCACGGCCACAGACAGGAATATCTGTGTTGCGTTGATGCGATTGGGCACGGCAGGGGACAAAAACAGTATAATCCCGGCCATGGCCAAACCTAAAACTTATTTTGTGTGCCGATCTTGTGGTGCAATGCAGCCCAAATGGATGGGCAAATGTCCGGACTGCGATTCCTGGGATTCTCTGGAACAAATCACCGAAGCTGCCCAGGACCCGCATCGGCCGCGGGGCGTAGTCAATTCTTCTGGAAAATCCACCTGGGGTCCAGATGCCGGCGATCAGGATGCGCAGGCTTTACCGGTGGATCAGATACCGGAACTGGAAGTGGCCCGCATGCCTACCGGCATGGCGGAGTTTGACCGGGTGCTGGGCGGCGGGGTGGTACCCGGCTCGGCGATATTGCTGGGCGGGAATCCGGGGATTGGAAAATCCACGTTGATGATTCAGGCCGGCGATCAGATGGCCCGCCAGGGGCGGTTGGTGCTGTACGTAACCAGCGAGGAATCCGCCCAGCAGATTCAACTGCGGGCCAGGCGGCTGGGGGCCGGCCACGGCAACCTGCTGATTCTGGCACAAAGCAATCTGGAACACATCAGCCGGGCCATACAAAAACATCGGCCGCATTTGTGTATCATCGATTCAGTGCAGATGATTTATGAACCATCCAATTTATCGGCCCCCGGATCTATTTCCCAGCTCAAAGACTGCTGCACAGAAATGGTGGCCCTGGCCAAGGCCGGCGGCAGCGCGGTGTGCCTGGTGGGACATGTTACCAAACAGGGAATGCTGGCCGGGCCGAAATTGCTGGAACACGTGGTAGATACCGTACTGTACTTTGAAGGGGACACGCACCATGACCATCGGATTGTACGTTGCGTAAAAAATCGCTACGGTAACACCCTGGAAGTGGGATTGTTCCGCATGGGCCTGCGTGGACTGGACCCCATTGAAAATGCTGCCCTGATATTTCTGGAATCTCATTCGGGCCTGGCGTGCGGCAGCGTGGTTACGGCGGCATTGCAGGGTACACGGGTGCTGCCGGTGGAAATTCAGGCCCTTACCGCGGAAAGTATGCTGGGGGCGGCGCGGCGAAAGGTAAGCGGGTGCGATGCCAACCGAGTGGCCATGATTATTGCAGTGCTGGAAAAACGTGCGGGTCTGCGGCTGGTGGATCGCGATGTGTTTGCCAATGTGGTTGGCGGAATCAAGATTGCCGATCCATCCGCAGATGCCGCCATCGCTTTGGCCATTGCCGGTTCGCATACCAGACGCGGCCTGCCGGCACGCAGCCTGGTGATGGGTGAACTGGGTTTGCTGGGAGAATTTCGAGCCATCAGCTATCTGCCGCAACGGCTGGGCGAAGCGGCCCGGCTGGGTTTTAAGCACGTACTGATAGCCGGCCCCAACAGTTCTGCCGACCGACAGGCGGTGGCCGATGCCCAAAAAGCCGGCATGGAAGTGCATATTTGCCGCAGCCTGGATGACGGCTTGGCACTACTGCAATAAAGGTATATCTGGCCTGGATCGCGGCGGCACCAAGGGGTGGTGGGTTGGGGCATCAGGGCTTAAGGCATTGCCTGTTGAATACGGCGGAAGGGGTATACGTAAGTGCCTAAGCCAGTACGGTATCCGGGTCCAGACCCAGCAGGTGCAGACGCAGCATGGTCATGGCCATTTGGGCGCCACGGCGGCGGATACCACCGCGATCACCGGTAAAAACATTTCGCCGGACAAAGATGCCCTTTGGCCCGGCCAAACCTATATAAACCAGCCCCACGGGTTTTTCGGCGGTACCACCGTCCGGGCCGGCGATGCCGGTAATGGATAAGGCCCATTGGCTGGCGGCTTTATGCATGGCCCCATGGGCCATGGCCCCGGCCACCGGTTCGCTCACGGCACCATGCGTTTGTAAAAGCTCCGGCGAAACACCTAAGTCGTCAATTTTGCTGCGATCACTGTAGGTAACCCAGCCGCGCTGAAAGTAACGCGATGCACCCGGCACACGGGTGAGCATCTGGGCCAGAAGGCCACCGGTGCAGCTTTCGGCCACGGCAATGGTGGCACCATATTGGTTGAGCAGCGCGGCCAGGGCTTGTTCCAGGGATTGATCCTGCTGGGAAAAGATGGCGTGGCCAAGGCGGTTGATAATTTTTGCCCGCGCTTCGTGGACCATCGCATCGGCATGGGCCGCCGGGCCACGGGCGTAAATCCGCACGGAAACCACACCTTCATGCACGGTGGTGCCGATGGATGGGTTAGCTCCGCGCACCATCAGATCGGCAATGCGCTGGCCGATGACCGATTCCCCGATGCCAAAGGTGTTAAGCCGATACGTGCGTGTTACCATGTCTTTGCTGTACCGGCCCAGGCGGGGCAGAATGGATTCGATAAACATGGCCTGCATTTCAGAGGGAACCCCGGGCACCACGAAAATATCCGTTGATCCGGTGGTAGCAAATAGGCCCGGTGCGGTGCCGCAGGAATTGGGCAGGCACTGCCCGGTTTGCGGGCGCTGCGCCTGGCGGCGATTGCTGGGAGCCATGGGCCGATGAATCCGCTGAAAAAACGCTGCCAACTGGCCAAGGGCCGCCGTGTCTTCCACCAGGGTTGTACCCAGAGCTGCCGCCAGAGCCTCGCGGGTAACATCGTCGAGTGTTGGCCCGAGTCCGCCGGAAATCAGCACCAGCGGGCATTGGCTGCACGCCTCGCGGATGGCTGTGGCAATGGTATTTTGATCGTCCCCAACGGTTACCTGCCGCAGGGTGGAAATGCCGATGCTTGAAAGCTGCCGACTAAGCCAGGTGGCGTTGGTGTTCACGGTAAGGCCGGAAACCAATTCATCGCCGATGGATAAAATGATAGCGGACATGCGTTGGAATCTCCTGAAAGCGTTTAGTCCGAAGCCTCTTGGTCAGCCGCAGTGATTTTCGCACCGGTTTTTGTCACACCGGCGGCGGTGAGCCACAGTTTCGCAAGGCCGTTCTTGCGACTAAGATAATAAAGGCTTTGCGGCGGGCGGGAAACACACTGAAGTTGACCGCTGCGGCTTACAGCCGGATAAGGACAACATGACAGCGTTACCGATTCTTTATACCAGCCGTCCGGCAGACCAGCTTCGCCTGGCGCAAATTAAGCAGCGGCTCTCGTTGCGTCCAATGCTGCTGGAAGATGCGCAGGCGGAAGGCAAAGACTCCAGTGCCGGGCAGGTGCGGCAAATAATCCGCCAGGTTTGGAGTGAGGGGGACGCCGGGGTGGTGGACTGTATCCGGCGTTTTGAAAACGTGGTGCTCAAGGCCGAGCAACTGCGCGTGCCGGCAGAGCATATTGCTGCCGCCCGCGCCCAGGCAGATCCGGCGTTTGTTGCGGCAATGACCACGGCCATTGCCAATGTCCGCCGCTATCAACAGGCCATGTTGCCGGTAGCCCCCGCGGCGCTAACACCGGTGGGATCCATGGACGGCCGTGGCCGCCTGGCGGTACGTTATGTGCCGCTGGACCGCGTTGGTTTGTATATTCCGGGCGGAGCGGCGGCGTACCCGTCGAGTGTGATTATGACGGCAGTGCCGGCCCAGGTTGCCGGGGTTAAAAGCATCTGCATGACCACGCCTCTGCGGGAAGGGAAGGTTTCAGCGGCGGTGCTGGCTGCGGCGGCGCTGGTGGGTATTGACGAAATTTATACCATAGGCGGAGCCCAGGCCATTGCCGCGTTGGCCCTGGGAACCGCCACAATTCCCGCGGTGGATAAAATTGTCGGGCCGGGCAATACCTGGGTGCAACTGGCCAAAAAAGAGCTGTTTGGCATAGTGGATATTGACAGCTTCGCCGGGCCAAGCGAAGTGGTGGTGCTGGCGGATGAATTGGCGGATGCGGAGATAGCCGCCGCGGAACTGCTGGCCCAGGCCGAACATGCGCCTGGCAGTTGCCTGCTGGTAACAAGTTCAGAATCGCTGGCCCGCGCGGTGCAGGTGCAGGTGGATCGGCAGTTGTCGCTTCTTTCACGCTGCGCCATTACCATCAAGGCCCTGGAATTTGCCAGCGCGGTAATTGTGGTAGAAAGTCCATCTGCGGCTATTGAGATGGTCAACGCCCTGGCCCCGGAGCACCTGCAGATCATGACGCGCGACGGTGCCGGAGATGCGGCGAAAATTCGTCATGCCGGGGCAATTTTTATTGGCGCCGCTACGCCGGTAGCCGCCGGCGATTATCTGGCGGGTCCATCGCACGTACTGCCGACATCGGGAACGGCGCGATTTTTCAGCGGCCTTTCGGCGGAAAGTTTCCGCAAGCGCATCAGCGTGGTGGAATTCGATGCTGCCGCACTGGCCGCCTGCGCCCCGGCCATTGAAACGCTGGCCATGGCAGAAGGCTTTGACGGACACGCCCGGTCCGTGGCGGTAAGAAATCGCAGTTGATGGCGGCGGATGAGGCGACTGACATGACGCAGCAGGAAGACAAGGGAGTTATCGGCGTGATTGCCGGTGAAGGAATGTTGCCCGTGGCGGTGGTGCGGAACCTCAAGATGGCGGGACATCGCGTGGTGTGCGCAGGGCTGCATGGGCAAAGCCGGGAAGACTTGCTGCGGCCGCTGTGCGATCATTTTTCGCGTGTTGGGCTGATCCGTATTAACCAGTGGATACGGGTATTGCGGCGGCATGGTGCCACCCGGGCCATTATGGTAGGCCGCGTAGCCAAGGAAAGACTTTATGCACCATTTCATCTGCTGCGGTATATTCCGGACTGGCGATTTTTTCGGATTTATTTTGGCCGCCTGCGGCACGACAAACGCAGTGCCAATTTGCTCCGGGCGGTCGCGGATGAATTGGCCAGCGGTGGAGTAATGCTTATTGACGCTAGAAATCATATTCCCGAATTACTGGCTGATGTCGGTGTGATGACGCGGCGCCGCCCCACTGCCGAAATTATGGCCGATACCGAATTTGCCTGGCCGTTGCTGCAGCGCATCAACGAGCTGTTGATCGGGCAATGTGTAAGCTGCCTGAACCGGGAAATTATTGCCGTGGAAGCGGTAGAAGGCACCGACCGCATGATTGAACGCACCCATACCCTGTGCCCGCGGGGCGGCTGGATTTTGTGCAAGGCCAGCAATCCGAATCAGGATGTGCGTTTTGATTTGCCCACGGTGGGTCCGGCGACCATTGAAAATCTCCAACGATCTGGAGCATCGGCCCTGATTCTGCAGGCGGGAAAAACGATCATGCTGGAAAAGCCGGCGCTGCTGAAATTGGCGGATGAACTGGGCATCGTGGTGGTGGGACGGGAATAAGGGGCCTCGCCAAAATAAATTCATGTTTTACGGCGCAGGAGTTTTGGCCAGGGCACCAGGGATTTCATGAATGCAGCTGACACGGCAAATTAAAAACAATCTGGCCCGCATGGCCATTCCGCGACTGACCCTGTGGTTGATCGGCGGGCAACTGCTGATGTTTGGGCTGCATTATAGCGATCCGCGAGTTGTTGACGCTCTGGTGTTGATTCCATCTGCGGTGCTGGCGGGGCAATGGTGGCGACTTTTAACCTTTCTATTCATTCCGATGTCACTGCACCCCCTGTGGCTGCTGCTGGATATGTATGTTTTCTGGCTGATCGGTACTGCCCTGGAAAATACCTGGGTGCGCCGCGATATAACCTATTTCTGCTGATTGGATACGTAGCCACAGCCGCGGCAGCTTTAATCGTTCCTTATGGCGTGGCCAGCAACGGATTTCTCTACGGGTCTACCTTTCTGGCTTTTGCCTTTATCTATCCGGATTTTCTTTTTTATCTGTTTTTTGTGCTACCCGTGCGGGTCAAATATCTGGCCTGGGCAACTTGGGGCATTTATATTCTGCTGTTCATGAATGGTACGTGGATGACACGAGTACTGATTTTGGCTGCGGTGCTGAATTTCTTATTGTTTTTTCACCGGGAAATCTGGCAACGTATTCGCCACGGCCATCACCACATGACACGCAAGGCCGCTGCCGCAGCGGCTGAACCGATCATGCACCGGTGCACTTTGTGCGGTATTACCGACCGCAGCCACCCCCAGATGGAATTCCGCTATTGCACCAGGTGCACGGGCGCGTTGTGCTATTGCCTTAACCACATCAACGCTCACCAGCACCGCTGAAGAGATTCAAGAAAGGCCGCGCGGTATTTTCACTGACGATTGTTGCGGCAGTGGCAGAAACGCAGTTGTTTAACCGGAAAGCCAGGCCCAGATGGTTATGCGCTGTATCCATCCGCTGCACGTTACCAACAACACCGGTTCCCGGCGCGGTTATGGTAGCACGGGCTTGTTGGATTAAAACAGCAGAGCGATTTGTCGCTTAGTAGAAAAGCACGTACAGTAGAAACGTGCTCCAGAATATCAGCAATCCATCGACCGCGAGACGGGCGGGCAGGTAAGCCAACAATCGACCGCCGTCGCGAGCCTCCCACCACGCCAAGACCAACAGACCAACGGGCATACACACCGCCGCCGCATGTTTTCCACCTCCGGCCTACGCCAGAGTGCGAGGCCGCGAAGTGAAAACAGAAAAAAAGCCCTCCGTTTGAGCCGGGGATGTCCGTGTCAGCGGAGGCGACTGTCCGCACAGTGTCTAGATTACGTTGCTTTCTGATTTACTCGAGCCGATCGTGGCGGCCCCCAATTTGTCGGGCAGTTTCGGGTGGTTTGCCGGGAGCAGTTTATCTCGTTGCTGCCAGCGAACCTGCATCCCCAGCGGTTAAACCAACAAACCGGCAGCAAGAAGCTCCATGGCATTAAAACTTTGTTTGCCATACCATAATCAATCGACGTCGCCTTCAAGGGTCGGCCATCGAAGGGCGGGCATCGCTTAAAAAGGAATTGCAACATGAATCCGGTTAGTCTGCAATCGGTTGTGCGCCAGGCGGCGCAGCAAAGTCAACATCTGGTGGAGCGGGTGGAGGCCCAGTTAAAATTTGCCGGTCAACTCTGCCAGCTTTTTCCCAACCATGCCGCCACCTGGCAGCCGCTGATTCAAAAAGCCCAGGCCCAACTTATGCCGGCCTTGCAATCCGGCCAGACGGAGGCCATCGCCGCGGCGGTAACGGCGGCTGAAAAGTTGCTCGAGCCTATGGCCAAAACGGCCAAATCTTACACCATTCACTGCGTGGGTCACGCCCATATAGATATGAATTGGATGTGGTCCTGGCCGGAAACCGTGGCCATTATCGTCGATACCTTTACCACCGCGCTTAAACTCATGGACCAATACCCGGACTTTAAGTTATCGCAAAGTCAGGCCAGCACGTACGCCGTGATTGAGGAACATCGACCGGACCTGCTTCAACAAATCGCCCGGCGGGTTCAGGAAGGACGCTGGGAAGTAACGGCCAGTCATTGGGTGGAAGGCGATAAGAATCTCTCCAGTGGTGAAAGTCTGTGTCGCCATCTGCTTTACACCCGCGACTACATGCACCGGCTCTTTAACCTGCGTCCGGAAGATGTACCCATAGATTGGGCACCGGATACTTTTGGTCATGCGGCCAGCATGCCCATGTACCTGACACGGGGCGCGGTAAAATATCTTTACCTGCATCGGCCCGGTGTCCACACCGCGCAAAAACCAGGGGCCTTCTGGTGGCAGGGGCCGGATGGTTCGCGGGTACTGGTGCGCAATGATATGGAGCAGGGTTATAACGGCCAGATAACCCCCGATTTCATGGGCCAGTTCATCAAGTTTGTGCAGTTCACCGGCGGACGGGATTTCATGTTCGTCTACGGCGTGGGCGACCATGGTGGCGGACCGACCCGCCGCGATATTCTCCGGGCCAAGGATATGGCCTCCTGGCCGGTTTTCCCCGCGGTGCAATTTTCCACGGCACGGGCATTTTTTCAACAGTTGGAAAAGCAGGCCGATAAACTTCCGGTCATCCATGGCGAACTCAACACGGAATTCACGGGGTGCTACACCACACAAACCCTGATTAAAAAGGCCAACCGATTGGCTGAAAATCGCCTTCTGGATGTTGAACTTGCCGGTGCACTGGCTTATCTGGTGGCCTCTCAAGGCTATCCGGATGCGGCCCTGCTGCAAGCCTGGCGGGATACGCTGTTTTCCCAATTCCATGATATTTTGCCCGGCTCAGGCGTACACGATACCCGCACGTATACCCATGGACTTTTTCAAAAGACCATGGCCACGACCAGCCAGGCGGAACTGCTGGCGTGGCGCCATTTGGCCGCGCTGATCAACACCTCTACCAACGATACCGGCTCCACTGCTTCGAAGGTGCCGCCATCCAGCATGACCGATGGACTGGGGGCGGGCGTCGGCTATCAGGCCGCGGATGGACACTTACCGCTCTCTGAACAAAGCAGTGGCAGCGGCCCGCGACCTTTTGTACTCTTTAACCCCACCAGCCATGCCCGCAGCGAAATTGTGGAGGCGGTGGTCTGGGATAACGCCCCGGCCGGCGGCACGGCTTTGAAGGCCAAATCGTTTACCGCCCGCGGGCCTAATGGTCGGCATCTGGCTATGCAAGTGGTGAAAACCGGTAACTACTGGGGGCATGAATTTGTTACCCTGGCGTTTCCGGCTACGGTGCCGGGGCTGGGATATGCGCAATATACCATTGTTGAAGCCGCGTCCGAATCACCAGCACCTCTGGCCCGGCAAATTGGCATGGTCCATCATTGTCCGTATGCCGTTGTTGAACGCAGCATTGAAGGGTTGGAAAGCGATCTTCTGCGTGTGGAAATTGACCCTGCCACCGGAGCAATTCTGTCGCTGGTGGATAAAGTCAGCGGCCACGCCATCATCAACCAGAATCCCGGTACTGCCACGCTGGAATATGCCGTCGAACGGCCACACGGTATGACCGCCTGGTGCATAGACCACACCGGTCCCGTGGAAACTCCGATGGTAACGGCTGTGCGGCGCGGCCTGACCGGGCCGTACAAGGCCACCCTTGAAGTGGACTGGCAGGTGCGAGAATCCACCGGCACGCTTATCTATGAACTGCGGGCCGGAGATCCCAGATTGTATTTGCACTGGAGTGCGGTGTGGTTTCAGCGTGGCACACCGCAGACTGGTGTGCCCACACTGCGGCTGGCTTTTCCGCTGGCCATTGACAACCCCGGGGCCCGTTATGAAATTCCGTTTGGTGCGGTGGACCGCACCCTCAACCAGGGCCAGGAAGTACCCGCTCTGCAGTGGGCTTCGGTGCACGGTTCATGCGGCAAGGCCACCGGCGGCTGCCTTTTGCTCAACGATTGTAAATATGGCCATTCACTCAATGCCAATACTTTGCGTCTTACGTTGATCCGCAGCAGTTATGACCCGGATATTCTGCCGGAAATCGGAGCGCATGAAGCCCATGTCGCGCTGCAACCATTTCTCGGTGATATGCCCGTGGCCAGGGCCATTGCGATCGGCCGGGAATTCAACCATCCCCTTCGTATGATCAGCACCGATGTGCACGAAGGTACCCTGCCTCCAATAAGTGCCTTTGTTGAGGTGCAGCCGGAAACTGTCGTACTTTCCTGCATAAAAAAGGCCCAGGCCGAAGAGGCTGTCATCGTGCGACTGCTCAATCCTGGCGACAAAACCCAGACCGCTCATATACAATGTCCTGCGGATCTGCTGGGACAGGTAAAACAGGTTCAAGAAGTGGATTTACTGGAAAGACCCGTGGAAAAATCTGCGGTGGCTCACAGCAATAACACCATCCAGGTCGACATTCCGGCCCATGCCCTTGTCACTCTCAAAATCACCTTACTCTAACCAATAAGAACTTTTAATATGGGAACATATATGGCCAAAGTATCTTACAATTCCAACGCCATTCTCATTGACAACCAGCCGGAGATTATCATTTCCGGCGCGGTGCATTACCCACGGGCTACACCCGCCATGTGGCCCGCGATTTTGCGCGAATCGAAAAATGCCGGGCTTAATACCATTGAAACCTACGTGTTCTGGAATCTCCATGAACATCAGCGGGGGCATTATGATTTTACCGGTCGGCTGGATTTGCCGCGTTTTCTGGATTTATGCCACCAGCAGAAACTCCACGTGATTCTGCGCATCGGTCCGTATATCTGTGCGGAAACGAATTTCGGCGGTCTGCCACCCTGGTTGCTGGATGTCAAAGGTCTGGTGTCACGTACCAACAACGAGCCGTTCAAGCAGCACATGCTGGAATGGTGCAAGGTGCTGATGGCAAAAGTCGGTGATTACCAGGCCACGCGGGGTGGGCCGATTATTCTGGCCCAGATTGAAAATGAATATAACAATGTCGCTGCCCGCTACGGCCGGGAAGGACAGGCCTATGTGGAATGGTGCGCCTCCCTGGCTCCGATACTCGGCCTCACCGTTCCGATGATCATGTGCGAAGGTCAGGCCAAAGGCGTCATTTCCACCCTCAACGGTTTTCTGGTGGCTAAATCCGTAGCCAGGCACCGTCAGCACCACCCAAATCAGCCGATCCTGTGGACGGAAAATTGGCCGGGCTGGTACGACACCTTCGGCTATCGCCACCATACCCGAGATCGCCGTGAAATTGCGTATAACGTTTTACGGTTTTTTGCCGTTGGCGGCACCGGCGTGAATTATTACATGTGGTTCGGCGGCACCAATTTCGCACGCGAAGCCATGTACCTGCAAACCACCTCCTACGATTTTGACGCTCCACTGGATGAATATGGCTTGCCCACCAGCAAATCACGGCACCTGGGCCGGCTGCACCAGGCTCTTCTGGCCAACAAGGCCTTTTTGCTCACGGGCCGTGATCCCAAGATTAACGTGGTGGTGCCCCCGCTGGAAGGACAGACTTTGCCACAACTGGCCGTGTACACCTTCAAGCATGGCCATGAATCGCTGCTGTTTGCCATTAACAGCCAGAAGACGCCAGCCAACGTTACCGCGGGCCACAAAACCCTGCATCTGGAACCGCAATCGGCCCAGTTGCTCAAGCAGGCCGCCGGCCAGACCAGGGTTATTTTTTCCTCACATGAAAAGGCCACGCAGCTTATCAGCCGCCGCTGGAAGCCATTAACACTCGATTTGCAGTGGCAGGAATTTACCGAGCCATTGCACCGGCCGGAACTGCCCGGTGTAACGCTGGATCGTCCCGCTTCCATGCTGCCCCATACCCATGATCTCACCGATTACGCCTTTTACAACACAGAGCTTACCAGTGCCGCGGCCCGCACCGTGACCCTCACGTTGCCGATGGTGCGCGATTTTTCCACGGTGTTTCTCAACGGTGTACGTCTGGGCAGTCAACCGGTACGCCTGCTGGAAAACAATGTGGGAGAAAATTGGAAACATACTTACACGCTGCCGCTGCGCCAGGGGCAAAATACCCTTCAGATTCTGGTTTCCGCCCTGGGTCTGATCAAAGGCGACTGGATGATTGATGCCCCCATGACCGAAGAAAAAAAGGGATTGATCGGGCACATTTCTATCAACGACCGACAAGTCCGGCTGACTTGGCAACTGTCCGTGGGGTTGATGGGAGAATACCTGCGGTGTTTTCAGGAGCTTCCCGGCCAATTGGTCCCCTGGCGCAGGCTTTCAGCTCGCACCACGGATCCGCTGCGCTGGTTCCGCACCACCTTCGGCCCCCTGTCGCCCACCGCGTTGGGGTACGCTATTCATCCCGGTTCGCTTTACAAAGGCATGTTCTACCTCAATGGCCACCACCTGGGCCGCTACTGGCAGGTGCCGGCGTTGGAACAGAAGGAGGCCGGGGACGAAAACGTTCTTATGGTCGGCAGCCCTGCCGGAGAGCCGGTGCAGTGCTACTATCATCTGCCCCGGGAATTGCTCCAGAAAGTCAACACCCTGGTGGTCTTCGAGGAATCCACCGCCAGCCCGGCCGGTCTACGTGTGCATGAACGCATCACCGCGTAAGCAAGGTTGCAACCGCATGACTCATGTTCCTTGACTTACCGGGGTGGTAACATGGGCGGCAGGAGAACAATTTTGACCATGACCCATTTAGCATTTTTGAACTTCAGGCATTTCCAGAATGTGGGAATCAGGTTGGGCGTAGCGGCACTTGTGCTCGGGTATGCTGCGGTCGCATCGTGGCCGGGCCGGGCTGAGGCAGCGGCACCGGCGATGCAGAGAATTGTAGTGGCTCCGAATTCGCATGGATTTATGCTGGCTCACTCGCACCGCCCTTTTCATCCGTGGGGATTTAATTATGGCCGATCGCACCTGATCGAGCACTATTGGATCAGGCATTGGCCTACGGTGGTGCAGGACTTTCATAACATGAAGGCCATGGGGGCCAATGTCGTGCGGGTCCATTTGCAATATGGCCGATTTATGCGTGGGCCAGATCGACCGCGCCGGCGAGAGTTCAAAGCCTTGGCAAAACTGCTGGCCCTGGCCCAGCGCACCGGCCTGTACCTGGACATCACCGGGCTGGGATGTTACCGGCGTGCCGCCACCCCCCAATGGTACAACGCCATGGGCCAGCGGCGACGCTGGGCGGCCCAGGAAACATTTTGGCGGCTCGTGGCCGCAGACTGTGCTTCCAGCCCGGCAGTGTTTTGCTACGACCTGGTCAATGAGCCACTCTCACCGGCCGGCAATCGGCCGCTGGGTGCATGGCAGCCCAACAGTTCCTTTGGCGGATATGATTTTCTGCAATACATTGCCCTCAAGCCCGGCCCGGATGGGCGCGAAAAACTGGCGGTGCGCTGGATTCAGGCCATGACCAGGTCCATTCGCTCACAGGATAAACATACCTTGATTACGGTGGGGCTTTTACCCTGGGTAAAAGGGTGGGGATGGCTGTCGGGCTTTGTGCCGAAGATAATCGCACCGCATCTGGATTTTATCAGTGTGCATATTTATCCCAATTCAAAAGAACTCTTCCAGGCCATGATTGGCCTGCGCAAGTGCGCGGTGGGCAAGCCGGTGGTCATTGAAGAAACATTTCCGCTTTCATGCAGCCCACAACAGGAGCAGACTTTTCTCCTGCAATCCCGGGCCATTGCCTGCGGCTAGTTGGGGCATTATGCCGGTAAGACCATCGCTCAATACAAGGCCCTGGCTCGACAGGGGAAGCTGTCCATGGCCCAAGCCTTGTATCTGGCCTGGCAACGCATGTTCGTCAGGCTTGGGCCGCGCTTTATAAATTCACAACTCAAGCCGGTCAAGCATTGATTCCAGGTGCCTGTGCACTTCGGGTGGGTGGGCCTTATCTCCCATAAAGTCCCACCATGTGGCCCCAGGCCACCAGATGTCCTTCCATGGCCAGAATCAACCTTTTGGCCGTGGCACCTGCTGGTATGTGCGGCATGTTATTCAAGGCGTAAACCAGAATGTGGTAATGATGTACCTTGCCGGGTGGTGGAGCGGGGCCGCCGTAGCCGATGTTGCCAAAGCTGTTTTTGCCCTGCCGACTTCCCCGCGGCACCGTGGGGCGGAGCACGGTTTTCACCCCGGCAGGCAGACCGCGGGCGGTCGCGGGGATGTCCCAGATGACCCAATGGATAAAGGCCTTGGGGCCGGGTGCATCGGTATCTTCCACGATCACGGCAAAAGATTTTACATGATGCGGTACGTGGCTCCATTGCACTGGCGGGGAAATATCTTTGCCATCGGCGGTGAACTGCCGGGGCCAGCGGGTACCCGGCTTAAACGCCGGGCTGCGCACGGATAATTTCCGGATGCCCGCCGGGTGTGGTGATAGGGTGCTGGCCCGCGGCCGGTGCGGCAGGTACAAGACCACCACCAGTCCTATCAGTACCATTACCGCCGCCAGGAGAATTCTGCGCATGAGACACCGTTAGATCAACTGAATTCGTCGTACGAAATCTGCGCGGGTGTAATACCGGCTCCGGACAGCATTTGTAAGGATGCCTGAATCATCAGTGGCGGACCGCACAGGTAAAATTCAATTCCCGCCGGATTATTATGGCTGTTGAGACATTGCTGCCGGAACACCTCGTGGACCAGGCCTGTGGGGCCGGTCCACCGGTCCTGTGGTTGTGGCTCGGAGAGAACCACGTGGAAGGTGAAATTGGGAAATTCGGCTGCCAAAGCGTTGAAGTAGTCCTGATAAAACAATTCCCTGAGTGAACGCGCCCCGTACCAAAAACTGACTTTGCGGGTGGTGTGCAGGGAGGCAAATAAATAAGAAATATGGGCTCGCAACGGAGCCATGCCCGAGCCTCCGCCCAGGTAAACCATTTCCTGCCGGGTGTTCTTGATATGAAATTGACCAAACGGTCCGACCGCCGTGATACGATCGCCAGGTTTCCGGCTAAACATATATGCCGATCCGGTTCCTGCCAGACAGTCTTGGCCGCGTGGCGGAGTGGCGATGCGCACGTTGAACCGAAATTGCTGCTCCAGAGCCGGGTTGGTAGCCAGCGAATAGTTGCGCCGAACTGGGCTGGTGCATCGGGCTTGCAGATCAAACACGTGCTGGGCCTTCCAGGTGGCTGCATACGGTTCCTGCACCGCCATGTCGGCAAAGTGAATATCACCATACGCCGGAATGTAAAACTGTAGATAATCGCCGGGTTGATACTGTAATATCGGCGATGAAGCTTCCAGTTCCAGCACCAGCTCCTTGATGTACGTGGCCACATTATCGTTGCGGATCACCTTGAAGGAATAAGTGGTCTGCCGGTTGGCAAAGCCGCAGCCGCCGGCGGAGGTGATATCCAGCAGTAAAGTGCCATCGGCTATCCGCACTTGGTAAGTTTTGAGAGCCACGCAGGCTGGTGCTCGGCGCGGAGAACCATCGGTAACATCAAAACGGCCGTTGTGCTTGGCACATTCAATCAAGTTCCCCTTCAACATGCCGCCCGCAAGATGTGTGTTACCGTGGGTGCAAATTCCGTCGGTGGCAAAATAGCGGTCATCGGCGGTGTGGTAGAGGGCATACGTCTGGCCGGCGTGGTCGAAGCGGATAACATCTTCCCGACGCAGCAGAGTTACCGGACCGACTTCAATCCAGCCGTTCACCGCCACTTGATTCGCGGCAGTGATAATCGGCGCGGTGACCGGGGCTGCGGCCGGATGGGTGGGGGTGGGAAGTGTGCGTTTTACATAGTAACCCGGATCTTTTACCTGCCGCAGAACCGCAGGAATGATTTCACGGAAGGCGGCTGCAATGCTGTGGTAAGGCGTAGGCATGTCCGCTTTGACCAGTTCGTGCAGCCTGGGCAAGGCATGGTACGGCACCAGCGGAAACATGTGATGTTCCACATGATAATTCATGTTCCAGTAGAGGTAGCGATGAATCGGGTTCATGTACACCGTCCGGCAGTTGAGCCGGTGATCCAGCACATCTTCCGCCAGGCCGGCGTGCTGGGTCAAACCATAAATCGGCATCAACCAACTGCCATAAAGATTCGGAAGACCAATGTACATCAGCGGAAGAATGGACCGGGTATAAATGGCCAGGGCACTGACCAGAACATAAATGAGCAGCACGATGCGGGCTTTAACGAACACCTTCTCGTATTCGTCGGCGGGAATATAGGTTTGTTCTTCTGCGGTGAGCTTGCCGGTGCTGTGCAGTACCAGTTTATGCAGATATCGCGGCATCACATTAAGATCAAAAAAGCTCAGCAGAATCTGGCCGATATTCGGCGGCCTGGGTACGGCGATTTCCGGATCGCGTCCGACGATGATGGTGTCGCTGTGGTGTCGGGTATGACTCCAACGCCACGGGGTGGATTCGCGCATTACCATGAAAGAGGCTATTTCATACAGGGCGTTGTTCATCCAGTCTGTCTTGAAGGCCGTGCCATGCAGGGATTCATGCCAGCGGGAATCGGATGTAGACCCGTAGATGACTCCGTAGATGGCAAACGGAAGAATTGCCCACCACGTGCCCCACAAAAGGTAGCCGGAGATTCCAGATATCACCAGCAGAGCAAACCACAACAGGGTATCGCGCAGGGCAGGCCCGTTGCGACGCTCCAGCAGTTGTCGCATCTGATCTTTGGCGACCGGCGAGGTATACCAGGCCGCACCCGCCAGGCCAAGTTCTACGGCGTGGGCTGAATCTTTTCCCACCAGACTGTAATCACGAACGAAAATGTTGGCCATCGGATCAGCTTCCTGTCAGCCGGATAACGTCGCGACGGCCCGTCAGACCATGCGGAGACGAATTATCTAAGGCCATTATAGCTTAGAATGTCGAGCTTCATAAAGTTGGGCTGGATTGAAAACTGTTCAACTGCTTCAATAACAGAATTCTGGAAGCTACATCTCCGCCGAAAACTCACAGCTGGGCTATTCCAATTTATGCTGCGATTATTGGCCTAAAAGTCATGCCAGTCCAAGGTCGTCAATTTGCCGGAAATCCTGGAATCAGGCAAATGAACTACAGCCCCGGCCAGCGATATGCAGTTTCCGCTGTTGGACGCTGTCCACAGCCGAAGGAGCGACCTGCGTTGGCGGTTAGCTGCAAAGGGGAATCTGTCAGCGCATTATTATTGGGCGAAACGCACGGGGGTGGATAAACTGCTGCGTAACCCCGCACTATCACCCGTGATATGATATTGTTGTTGCGCCAACTCTCAGGATCTCCGTTCGAACAGTTCCACAACGGCGCATCTGGCGAGCACTACACGCTAACCACGGCCCGCTGGCGAGCACGTGGTTCTGGGTATAATTGACTTCTGAACCGAGGCGCCGTCCATTCAGCCCAAAGGCCTTCAGCATCTGCCCGCGCTCACCCATTCAGACATACAGCCCCTGCTTGCTGGAATCGGTCATACAAAAGATTTTGATATTTATATTCAACCGAATAACGTGGAGCAGTTGAATTGGTCACTCACGCCGCCGTTTGACCTTCGCGAGGTTATTCCAAGCGGCTTTGAGAGTGTATCGGCGATACTCTCAGAGATTGATGTTCTGTGGATTGCGACCGGCCATAATTCGGTTGAGGGTTTATTTGAAGTGGAACATTCAACCTCCATATACTCGGGATTGCTCCGATCCAGCGACGTTTTGTTGACAGACCCGCGAGCCTCACGGTTTTATATTGTTTCAGACGAAAAACGGCGCGATCTTTTCTCTCGGCAGGCATATCGCCCCACTTTCCGCCAAAGCGGACTCTCGGAGCGGGCCAGCTTTCCTTGAGTACGCCAACGTCTTCGATTGGCATCGTCGCTGAATTAAAGAGAAACACCCTGATCCAACAAAACTGTGTCGAATCCTGTATATTCTCTTGCAGGTGCGGTGAAATTAGCGGATAGAGTGATGCCCCTCACCGACTTGCCACCGCAAATCGGTATGCCAATTGCCTCGCCAAAGGCGTTGACTTTCGCGCGGATGATGGACCGAGTTTTGCCGCCGCGTTACGGTGTACCAGCTACTCACAGTCAGCCCCAATTTGACGACAGACTAAGAAGCTTAGGTCGGAGCTGCTTGACATGCTACAGCAGCAAACCGTGCTCGTACTGGAATTCGTACCTCATGTTGCCTGCAGCCACCCGAACCCGGAATCCAACGAAACAACCATAGCAGCACCATTAAAAGAAGGTGGTGGTTCATTGTAAAAAACGAAAACTGACTACATCTGAAAACGCGATCACGAATGGCGACGCAGGGAATATAGCGACTGCCAAAAATAAATCACCCATAAACTTGCACGATCAGGAATAATATGATGAACGTTGTCGAGATGGTCTGCCTGTGAACGAGTGTCTTCCAAGAATCGCGTGGCTATCGAGGTACAGTTCGGAAAGTACAGCTTTGTGGCATACGATCTATTCGTGAAGCACATGGCGTTTTTTGTAAGCGATGTCATTGACGTGGGCTTCGAGATACTGCCGATGAAAGAGCTTCAGGAGCAATTATCGTCTGGACCGCAGTACTACCCGGCCGCCCTCTATGATCTTATTCGTCAGGGTCGCTCTACCCCCGCGGTGCCAATGGTTTTGGTGGGTGTGGCAGAATAGAAATCCTTCGTTATCAACTGCCGCGGCACAACGGGGAATCCGGCTGCTTAACCAAAAGCCACCGTGGTGCTGCATATCGGTGCGTCGCTTGAAGAGTAGTTTTCGTTGAATTTGGTCAGCGTGACGCTGTTACCGGCAGCATTGAATACCACGTTGTTCATATACGCGCGCATCAACAAAACACCGCGGCCACAGGCTCTCTCGAGGTTCTGGTCCGCGGTGGGATCAGGCAGGACTGCGGGGTCAAACCCACTGCCTTCATCTTCCACCATTACATCGATTCGCGCACGTGTAATACGATACTTGACGCGCACATGTTTACTGGGAGTGGATTTGTTGCCGTGCCGAATGGCATTGCAGATGGCTTCTTCCAAAGCCAGCTTTAAAGCAAAAAGGTCGCGCTGGCCGTAGGCATACTTGCGACATTGAGAGAGGATTTTTTCTTCCACCCGGCGGCCTTCCGCCATTTGACTTGGAAATTCTTCAGAGCACCAGAGGCCGACGTTTTTTTCACGGGATTCCCGCCGCCCGCGCGGCCCGGCTTGTAACTTTAAGTGTTTCATAGCGTGCCTGTAACTACCCGCGCGAACACCGGCCGCATCCTTGGGCACTCACTGGAGATTCCTTACTCCTGAATTAGACATCGCTGCTTGCGTTGCCCCGCGTTTGGGTTAAGCCCTTTATTAAACAACCATCAACAACCGCCGACAGCCTTGGTTATACGGTCTTATAAAATACGCGAATCCACAGGGTCGGCGGCTATTGCAGCCGGCCCGTCTGCGCTCCGCTGCGCAGGCTTTCCAGGGCCTCCTTTATTGTCGGATAAATATGGAACAGCGTATTAAGTTTTGTGATTAGAAAAACTTCAAAAATCTGCGGGCTGATGTTGCATAGACGCAACTGCCCATCCCGATTTTTGACTTTATTGTTGATGGTGATGAGGGTGCCAAGAGCGGCGGAGGAAAGATGGTCCACCCCGGCAAAAGAAATGACCAGCCGAGGCCGGTGTTCGGTTTCCACCAATGCCGACAATTGATCCCCAATTTCAGCAATATTGCCTTCATCGAGAATCTTGCGGCTGGTGAATTCCACCTGAACGATGTCGCCTTCGTGCGTTACCTTCAGACGGGCAGCGTCCTGTTGCATGGTTGAATCTCCAAAAGACGCACTCATCACAACTCCAGGCTTAGGAACCGGGCAAAAATAACTTCGCACTTTCCGGCTGGCCCTTTTGGCCTCCAGCTTCGTTGTTCGCTCGTTTCAGACCCACTGCCGGGGTATGCGCCTCACTCACGCCT